>JBKHIX010000171.1:0-2961 GCA_046538435.1 Thermoplasmata archaeon
TAACCTCTTTCGAATATCTTTTCCTTAACCTCGTCTGGAATACCCTTACCATCGTCTTCAACCGATACAACACACTCGTTTCCTTCACATTCATCTTTGATTCTGATCTTATCACAATCCGAGTGAATTATCGAATTTTCTGCCAGATTAGAAATCATTTCTTGTAACAATGTCCCACCTTTCACTTTACATTCTGATGTTTGAACTTCTATATCTATACCTTCTTTTTCAGCTTGATCTTTATGTTCAGACAAAATTTGATCTAAAACGGAATCTATCTCTATCTCGCCGATTTCATCTTCTTGTTTTATCTGCTTGAGCTTCCTGACCTTCTCTATTATTTCATCACTTACCTTTGTAACTTTCTTTGCTTTCTGAATATAGTTTTTAGCTTCATCAGGAAGATCAACATCTTCCTCTAACAGCTTGAGATATCCTTTAACGAGTTGAGTTTTGTTTTTAACGTCGTGTCTCAATAGTGAGTGAAGGAATTCCTCTCGCTCTTCCGTCTCTACTCTTTTTAAAGCTTCCTTTACATGATCCATCAGAAGTTCAGCTATTTTCAGATCTTCTTCGTCGAAATAATTGACCTCGGTGGAAACTGCCTGGAAAATGGCGAACTTCCCTATCGGAACGGTGATACCCGATCGATAAATATCGAGAGTAGGCGAAGCTTCTGCTTCTTGATGTATATCTGAGTTCAAGAATGATTCCTTCTCCAAAAAAGCTTTACCCGCAATACTGTCCTCTACAGGCAGGGGTTCAGGATCTTCTGGATAATCATTTGAAGCTTTTTTATTTACTATTAAACCGCATTCTACCACTTTAATTGAACACATATCAAATTCTAATATCTCTTTTGCAGCCTCTATCGCGTAGGAATATATCTCATCTTCAGACTGACATGTCTCTAGATTTGCACTTATTTGATGCAACTTTTCTATTTTTTCTTTACTCTCCTCGGTCTGCCTTTCTGCTTCTTTCCTCTCCGTGATATCTCGGACAACGCAAATAAGCCCTCCATCTTCTAGAGCAGTCAAGGATAATTCTTGAGGGAACTTTGTTCCATCCTTCTTTTTACCTATAGCTTCCCCCTTCCATCTTCCTTTCTCTCTAAATGTAGGCATTATCTCGTCTTCAAATCTTTTGATTTCTTCATCGTCATAAAGAATCCCCCACGTTTTTCCTAATAGTTCATCAGCGTCATCGTAACCGTAGATCTCTGCATGAGCGTTATTCAAATAGATGTATTCTTCATTTTCATCAAGAATTGCCATTCCGTCCATAGAGGCTTTCATCGCTTTCGACCACTTATTCAATTCTTCCTCAGTCTTTTTTCGTTCATCTATCGTTTGGCCAGTTACAATTACCCCCTCTATTTCAGGCTTTTCTAAATAATTGATTGCTCTCCCTTCAAACCACTTCCAACCATCCTCTGTCTTCCCTCGTAACTCTATCCTATATTCTTCACCTGGGTTTTCAAGGGCTTCTAAAAAAGTCTCTTGAACTTTCTCCCTGTCATCAGGGTGAACAAGCTCAAGCATATTAGAACCAACGATTTCGTCTAGACCTAATACATCTTCATCTGAAAACGTTTGACTTTGGTATATAATCTCACCATTTTCATCTATCACATTGACAAATTCTGGTATGTGATCGAGATAAATATCCTTTCGTTTCAATTCTTGTTCACGTTCTTTTCGTTCACTGATATCTCTTATGCTAACAAGGATTCTCGATTCACCACCGATTTTGGCCTCCTTAAGAGTGATTTCTACCCAGAAAAGTGTATCGTCCTTTTTCTGAGCTCGCCATTCCAAAGTTATGGGACCTTCCTCCCTAGCTTTTTGAAGTCGCTTTTCTGCTTCTTCCTGGGTATACGGATGTTCTCTAGAACTAAAATCCTCTATTGTCATTTCCAAAGCTTCCTCACGCGAATATCCAAACATCTCGCACACCCTCTGATTGACATTGAGGATTTCACCTGTATCAGCATCATGGACGAAAAGAGCATCGGCGGATTTTTCAAACAGTTCTTCATAATTCTTTTTTGCCTCTTGAAGAGCCTTTTCTTTCTCCTTTCTCTCGTTGATATCTCTGATGTTGCACTGTACAACTTTTTCTCCACTTGCTTCATAAGTATTGCTGACGAACTCGACGGGTGCCTCTTCTCCGTCTTTGGTCTTTAACGGAAGGTCTTCGTATCTGATATAGCCCTCTTCTACTAGCTCCTCGAACCTTTCTCTGTTTTCTACCACACTTTTAAAAGTACCTATCTCCCACAATTCTTTCCCAACTAGTTCTTCTTTCGAGTAACCTAGAAGGTCCTGAATATACGGATTGGCATCTTTGATCTTTCCAGTCTCAGCATTCAGGATCAACATGCCGTCCTGGGCGGTTTCGAATAGCCTTCTGTATCTTTCCTCGCTCGCTTCAAGCTTTTTATCTTTCCTCCTCCTCTCTGTGATATCCCTTATCAGTCCTATAAAACCTGTAATCTCACCTTCATCATCTCTAAGATAAAATACCTTAGTTTCTCCTGGGAATACTTCTTCAGATTTTTTCTCATAATCGATAGTAAAATAAAAGTCCTCCTCGCCCATATGCTCTTCTATCTCTTCCTCCATCTCTTCGAACTGTTCTACATCGTGATAGACGTATTTTGTCTTTTTCCCCTCTATCTCTTCTAATTCATATCCAAAGAGATCAACGAAAGCTGGATTACAGTTTATTATATTTCTATCAGTATCTGCGACTAGTATGGCGTCCCGGATGCTGTTGAACAATGTTCTATACCTTTCTTCACTTTCTTTTAGCTTCTGTTCAGCTTTTTTCCTTTCTGTGATATCCTCGGCGAAGGCAAACTCGTACTCTTTTCCATCGAATTCCAGATAACTGCTGGTAATCTCAACGGGATACACATCACCGTCTATAGTTTCATGCTCAGATTCGAATGTGAGG
>JBKHIX010000064.1:0-10572 GCA_046538435.1 Thermoplasmata archaeon
TTTTTCATCTAATATTAAATGTAATTTATAGTACATTAATTTTACGAATAATTAATGCTTCCTCGTCATGAAAGGAATTTCCAATCCCTCATAATTCAGGCGGTGGATGAATGCCGAAAGTAAAGTATATAAACCTAGATAGAAATAATAATAACAAATAGGTGTTGTTGCGTCCGTCAGAATCGGCAAGAACACATTAACAGGCTGATGACACCGCCATCGGTAGTCCTGCAAGTTGGGAGCACACTCGTGAGATATTCCAACAGAGAGGGTGTTTGAAAAGCTAACCGTCTTTGACTCGTGGGACGTTATTCCGTTGACCCTAAAATCTTGCTGGCAAATGACCTCTGCTGGTAAGCGAAGCCTTGAAAAAGAGGCATCTCCCTCCTGAGTGCAGGGTGGATTCTCCATCCTCAGGGTGGAGAGGATGTCAATCAACCCTCTATGTTAGCTTTATATATCATAAACCTATTTTATGAATGATGGCCGTTGGCAAGTACGAAAGAGAGCTTAAAGGAATTCTCACAGCAGATGAAGAGATGTTAGAAGGGGCAACAAAAACATGCACTGAAGATGAAAAATCTAGATATCATGAGATCAAAGATATCCCCTTTATGGTCGTCCGTGCTGCTGGTAGTTTGGGCATCGATCTGATCGCAGTGAGAGGTGAAGTTTCTTTTCCTATCGAAGTCAAGTCTTCAAAAGAGAAAGTACTTTATTTTAGTGACGGAACACGATTGACTGAACAGGCTGAAGATATGGTAGATATCTGCTCATCAACAAGACTTCTTCCGATATATGCCTATAGATTAAAGGGACAAAGAGGTGACAAATGGAGAATTTTCAGCTTGGATGTCGATGGATTGACTAAAAAATCTATGGTCCTGAATAGAAAATTACCAAATATTGAAAAAACCGTACATGATAATCTTAAAATGCCTTGGGAGGTTGGGATGCCTTTAAACGAATTCATATCTTACCTAAATTATCTATTGAAATAATCCCTAATTTAATAAAGAAGTAGTAAATACTATATAATTGATATTAAATATATTAGTCCCCCCTGGAAAGGAGATAGTTGATGAAGAAATTAATCCTGTGTGTAGACCGGGATGACGACATAGGTGAAAAAGCTAATATTGAAACACCTATAATCAGTAGACAGGCGAATTTAGATGCAGCTGTAGCTTTAGGTTTAAAAGATCCTGAGGATTCAGACACAAACTCTATTTTATCAGCAGTTTCTATGTATGATCAACTAAAATCAGAGGGTGATGATGTAGAAGTAGCAACCATATGTGGGTCTCCTTCTGTAGGTTATAGGTCTGACCAGCAACTAAATAAGGAATTGGACGTTGTCTTAGAAAAAGTCAATCCAGATACATCTATACTTGTCACTGATGGTGCAGAAGATGAATATATAACCCCTATTGTTTCTTCTAAAATTGATATCTCTCACATAAGAACAGTATATGTAAAACAGAGTGAAAGTGTTGAAAATCTATATTATATGATCGTGAAAACTTTCAAGGAGGAAAAAGCCAAGAGAAAATTACTTTTACCCATATCTTTAGCTTTATTAGTATACGGTTTTTTTGGGGTCGCTGACCTATTATACGACCTTATGATACATGGTGTAGAAGCCCTCCCAAGTCTCAGAGGATTCGGGATAGGTGTTATCACTTTTATCATCGGACTTTATCTTTTGATTAGAATATACGATATAGATGAAAAATCTATAGAAATCTACAAAAAGATCCGGAATGCTGTCAGTACTAGCTCTGTTTGGCTTCCTTTTACAGTCGTAGCAGGGCTGATTGTAATCGCTAGTTCTTTAGAAGGATGGGATGTTATTGTAACACAGGAAATCTCTTCACCACCCAAAGTTGTATTGACATTTGCCCATACTGTCATATGGTGGTGGCTTGGAGCAATATTCCTCCATGAGTTAGGTAGAGTAATCGATACGTACCTTACCCAAGGTAAAGTAAAAAGGTCTTTCTGGGCTGTTTGGCTAACCTTAATCGCTTTAACTTTTATCCTATGGGCCGCCTTCGATTATATAAGAGTATTAATTGGAATGCAGAAGGCTAGTAACGTACTCCCGATGGTCGCAGTTAACATAATCTTAGGACTACTAATAGGGATACTTGGAGGACTTGCTAATAGAAGTTTTAGAGACCAGCAAAATCAAGATGAAAGTACTGAAAAAGAGGATTGAAAAATTGAAATACGATGAATGGGAGCCAATATATAAAGATATAATAAATGATTTTGATTATCCAGAAGAAGCGGATAGGAAATCAGCTGAAATTTTATCTAAAATTAGAGGGTCAGATGACCTTAAACCTTTAAAAAAAATCGCAGGTGAAGTAGTGGAAATCATAGGACCTTTTGCTGAAGAAATCGATGATCACTATATCATAGCAGCAGGTTCGTCAGTAACTAGATTCCAATCAATGGAAAGAAAACCTGATCTTATGATATCTGATCTTGACGGTGATACAAAATTACAACTGAAATATAATCTGTCAGGTGTTCCTATCGTTATTCATGCACACGGGGACAATGTCCAAAAAATAAAAGATTGGGGTCCAAAATTTAAAGGGCATGTAATAGCATCTTGTCAATGCAGACCCCCTAAGGGCGTCTATAATTTTGGGGGTTTTACAGATGGAGATAGGGGTGTTTTTATTGCTGATCACTTTAACGCAAAAAAGATTTTATTAAACGGTTGGGATTTTGAAGAACCTTACTCCAAGAATGTTGATATGAAGATAAAAAAAAGAAAACTGAAATGGGCTAAAAAACTTATAAAACAAATAAAAACTCCTGTACTTGACTATTAACATAATAATATGACATATTATTAACAGCTATCGTGATAATAGTTATATTTGAAAGACCGATAAATATATAGGTTAATAAGATATATGAAATCTCGAAAGGGGTAAACTGTGAATAGAGTAAGATTGGAGGACCTAAGGAAGGCTATCAGAAAAGTTTTAGAAGAAAATAACATGGACCCTTCCCAAGCAGATGAGATGGCTGATAGAGTTATGAGCCTTTTTGGATTCGATAAAACCATCACGGATAATTTATTATCATCCGATGAGAGGGACATATTCTATCTACTTGAAGATTTTGATATATTAGCTACTGAGGAAGAAACCACTAATTTACCGAGCGGTAAAAATTGGAGAATCCATTATTGGAGATTAAAAGAAGACAAGATTAAAGATATCTTGAAAGAAAAGGAAGAGGAAAAAAAAGAAGAATCAAAATCCATATATGACGACCTTTCTGAAAATGTATGGGGGGAGCACTCTGTGGAAGAATAGTTTTATAACTCCTCATTTTTAAACTAAATCAATATGAAAAATATCAAAAAGAAAGATCTTGAAATTAAATTAGAAAAAGTACCATATCATCCAAATCCAAGTCCTGATCTAGAACAATATAATACACCTGCCTCTCTTGCTTCTGATGTATTATTTACAGCTTTTGTAAATGGGCATATTAAGGGTGAGGAAATAATAGATCTTGGCTGTGGAACTGGAATCTTTTCTTTAGGGGCTGGCTTACTTGGGGCTGAGAGTGTAGTAGGATTTGATATAGATAAAGACTCAATAGAAACTGCAAGAAGATTAGCAGATGAATGGGGATTAGAAGGAAAAGTATCATTTGAAAAAAAAGACATAAGTCAAGTAGAGTCCTCCTGCGATACAGTAATAATGAACCCTCCTTTCGGTTCACAAAAAAAGGGTGCTGATGTACCATTTTTAGAAAAATCTTTTAAAATCTCAGATTATGTATATACGATCCACAATGCTAAAACTCTCGACTTTCTAAGAAAGTTTATAACCAAGGAGAATCACGAAATATTTCTTGAAAGTGGTTATAAATTTACAGTCAAAAAGACCTTTGACTTTCATACAAAGGATAAAAAGGACTTCGATGTTGTTATATTTGGTATAAAAGTTTAAGACAAAACTTTTTAAATAAAGGTTCCTTTTTTTGTTAGTAAGTATTGATAATTGTTCAAGAATTAAAGAGGTTATTAAAATGGAAAATTCAGAAAAAGGAAAAATCGTTTATCCTGGTGAGGAAATAGGCACTAGTGAAGAATGGCTTCCCGGAGAAGGTACTTTTGAAGAAGACGGTAAAATATATTCCTGCTACCTTGGAAAATTAGAATTTGATGAAGAAAATATAGAAGCAAATGTAAAAGCGATAAACCCAGTGATTGAGCTTGAAGAAGGGGATATTATTTATGGTTCAGTATCTAGAAGAAAAAGTTCTTTAATAAATGTAGATATTGATTTAGTTGAAGGAGAATCAAGAGACATCTTAAGAGACATTGAAGGATCAATCCACATTTCAAAAGTATCGAATGATTACACAGATGATCTAGAACAGGAATATCTTGTCGGTGATATTGTCAGGGCAAAAATTGTTCAGGTCGAACCTACTATCCGTTTATCTACAGAAGGTAAAAATTTTGGTGTGGTCAAAGGTTATTGTTCTAATTGTAGAAAGGCAGCAGAAAAGAAAGGAAATAAATTATACTGTCCTAACTGTGATAGAACTGAAAATAGAAAAGTATCAAATGTATATGGTAAAATAAAATTAAAAGGAAAATGAGGGGTGTGAATCAGTTTGGTAGAAACTGAAAAAACTTTGATGGCCATTGAAGAAAAGGAGAAATGGGCTAAAAGAGAGAATGAAGTACTTGAAGAGCTCGAAAGAATCCAAAAAAAGAAAAAAAAATTAATTAAAAGGGCCAACGAGATAAAAGATAGGATAAGAACTTATCAAGATAAAATCAGGTCTAAAACCGACCATAGGAGTGGGGTGTCCAGAGAATACTATAATGATATGAAAAAACTGTAGGGGTAACCAATATGGAGGATGAGAGAAATATACGGAACTTACGGGAGGAACTTATCAAATCAAAAGAAGAATATTTTGAGATAAAAGGAAGGATAAAAGAATTGGAGGATCAGGAAAAACAACTTAAGGATGAGTTAGAAAGAGTCCGTGAGCACTTATCATATTACAAGTCACTTGTTTCCGATATGAAAAAAAGAATGAAAGGTATAGGTTCTTCTGGTATATTTGATAGATTGTAAAATACTATGAAAATTTAAATAGAGAAAGGTTATTAAGGATAATGAATTAGTAATATAATAGTTCGAGAAAACAAATATTAAAATTGCTAATTGTTATCTCGAATTTATAAAACTAGGTCATAAATTGGCATGGAAAGATCCTGTTTATGTTCCTTTATATTACAAGGAGCGTGGAATCATAAAAGCGCAAGAGCAAGTCGAAGAGATATTTGAAGAGTATTGCAAAGAAAACAACATCGAAGGTATCGCATTAACTTCAAAAAATGGTATACCCATTGCATCATTTTTGAATAAAACAGAACAAAGTGAAAGTTTTAGTACACTATCAGCGACGATTATGGGGGCAAGCGAAGTAATTTTTTCTAGCTTTGAAAAAAATAATCCAGACTTGATTACAGCCAATTCAGATGATTCTGTGTTGCTGATCAAAGAAATGGGTACAAATGCAGTTCTTTCACTGATAGGTGATTTAGATAAAAAAGAAGAAATGATTGATATGATTGACGAGATCATCGAAGAGATCGATGTCTTAGAGAAAGCTTCAGAAATAAAAGAGGTGTTTGAAAAATGAAGATGATCAGAAGTATGCCAAGTGAAGTAAAAAAATTTATAGAGCATGAAGGGGGTTCATCCCTATTTTTAGAGGGTTCTTCAGGTACTGGTAAAACCACGTTAGGTCTCCAGATTATTGAGGAAATGGGAGACACAAAAAAGAGTTTTTATCTTTCTACCAGAGTTTCAGATGAAGCTCTCTATAAACAGTTTCCATGGTTAGAAGACAAAGAAATGAGATCTCAAATTATGGATGCTAGTAAAGTATTCCTTGAAACAATATATGAAGAGGAGGAAGAGGACGAATTTGAAGCGATGCCAGAATCTGAAAAGAAAAAAATTGAAGGAGCTCAAAAATTCTTAAAGACTGTTAGGGAAACTGGTCCTCCTGAACATGTAGATAGAACAAGGCTTTCTTCATTAGATAAGAAAATACCTGGTCTTGAAAGAATATATGATAAGATAGATAATATACTACCAGAAAGATCTTTACTAGTAATAGACAGTATCGAGGGGATTACCCATAAGTACGATTTAGATATGGAAACATTTATTATGACTCTGCAAAAAGATTTGGTAGAAAATTCGAATACGAACCTTATCATGATCTTAGAAACAGAGGAAAATCCAGACCTTGAATACTTGGTTGATGGTGTCGTGCAGCTAAATAGATACGGTCTCGAAGACAGAGATGTAAGAGAAATCAGATTGAGAAAATTAAGATCTGTAGAGATAAAACAGCCAGCGTATCTAATGTCTCTTAAAGGTGGTAGATTCAAATGTTTCGAGCCTTATACATTAGAAACTACAGGAGAAAAAGAGTGGAAACCAATTGATGCTCCAGAGGGTAAATACAGTTCTGGGACAGAAGATATTGATGAACTTTTAAACGGAGGATTCGACGCTGGAAGTTACACAGTATTTGAAGTGGGCGAAAATGTAAGCAATCCTGAATTTTTCTCCTGTATCAGACCGATCTTCTTGAATTTCATGGCCCAGGATAGAGGTATTCAAGCTGTCCTCACAGGAGGTACTCATCCAGAAAATCTCAAAGAAGATTTGACCAGATATATTTCAGAAGAAACTTTTAACAGAAAATTCAGAATCGTAGATTATTTTTCATCCTCCTCTGACAAACCATGGCTTATACCTCTAGCAGGGAAGAGTACAGATCAGGTTCGAAAAACATATGATGAGAGAATGTATGATGTTAGAGGAGAAGAAAATAAACCAATACTTGAAATGAATGGTTTAGATACATTAGAATATCTCCAAGGTGGTGAAATTGCTATAAAAGAGCTGCTCAGAGCTGTAGCTGACACTAAAAACTCCGATGACCTGGGGATAGGTATTATTAAACCTGGTCTGAATATATCTAGAGAAATAAAGAATATGGCTGACAATTATTTCGTTTTAGTTGACGTGAATAAAACACCTTGTATATACGGAATAAAACCAAAAACTGGAATATATGCGATAGTTAATAACGAAGAAAAAGGCAGCCCACATATTAAGCTGGAACCTGTTGTCTAAAACCCATGTTTTCCTTTAAGGGGTACGAATAAAACCCCTCCTAAATTTTCTTTTTCTATTTTTTTTCCTTTTTTAGTTGCTTTTATCAGGTTTTGATACATCTGCCCCCCAACTGGGATCAATATTTTACCTTCATCTTTGAGTTGTTTTATAAGTGGATCTGGAATGTTTGGAGCACCACATGCCACAGATATCCTATCGAACGGGGCTTGGTTTTCATATCCTGATGAACCGTCACCTGTTAAGATATGTACATTATCTATCCCTGCCTTTTTAAGCTTCTTTCTCCCAGATTTTGCTAACGATTTTAAGTATTCGACAGAATACACTTTTCCCTCATCTCCGACCATCTCACCTAAGACTGCAGCGTGATATCCCATACCACCGCCGACTTCTAAGATCTTTTGACCGCTTTCTACATCGAGAGCCTCTAACATCATCGCTACCATGTGAGGAGCAGAAATAGTCTGGCCCTGACCGATAGGTTGTGGTGAATCAACGTAGGCCATCTCTTTCATATCTTTTGGAACGAAAAGATGTCTAGGGACCTTTCTCATAGATTTTTCTACGAGATCACTTTTAACGTAACCTCTTCTCACTAATTTATCGATAAGATCATTTCTTTTCTCTTCGTAATTCAATTAGCTTCACCAAATTTGTTATAATATTAAAAGCGAAACGTATCCTTTAAACATTTTCCTGAAGAAGATTAGGGTAAAATAGTATATAATTGATAATGTTATTCACAAGCGGTGATATCATCGTTGATATTCCAAAATCTCACCCACGGTACGAATCATTGAAGACTAGAGAGATGTTAGTTGAAGGTGTAGAGGCAGGTATGACTTCAAAAGCGGGATTGATAGCCCATGGAAGAGGAGAGGCCTTTGATTACATTCTTGGTGAAGAAACGATCGATTCGGCTTTAAAGGCAGAAAGAGTAGCTGTAAGAAAGCTCTTAGATGCAGAAAATCCTGTGATATCTATAAATGGTAATGTAGCAGCCTTGGTTCCGAAAGGTATAGTTGAACTGTCCGACCGTTTAAATGCTAAATTAGAAGTCAATCTATTCCACAGGACAGAAGAACGACTCGAGAGGATAAAAGATGCGCTTGTCGAAAATGGAGCAGAAGAAGTGTATGGTTTGAAAGCTGACGCGAAGATACCTAACCTTGACCATGCTAGAGCTCTTTGTGATAAAGAAGGGATATATTCATCAGATGTAGTCCTGGTTCCTCTTGAGGATGGAGATAGAACAAAAGCACTTTCTGATATGGGAAAGACAGTGATAACGATAGACCTGAATCCTATGTCTAGGACTGCTAGGACAGCTGATATAACTATAGTGGACAATATCACAAGGGCAGTTGAAAATATGATCAAGTTAGAACCCTTAGAAGAAGCTTACGATAATAAGAAAACTTTATCAGACGCTCTAAAATACATGTCTGAAAGATTGATTGATCTATATCAAGAATGATACTTTAAAATTTGGAGAATGATATTATGAAAGATTTGGTCAAGAAAGGAAAAATGCGTTTAGAATGGGCTAGAGATCATATGCCAGTTATTAACAAAGTTAAAGAAGAGATCAAAGAAGCTGGATATCTAAAAGGAAAGAACATTTCAATGGCACTACACGTTGAAGCAAAAACTGGTATTCTAGGGCTATCCCTCAGAGAAGCAGGTGCTAATGTCAAGATGGCTAGTTGCAATCCCCTTTCAACGGATGACTCAGTTGCTGAAGCCTTAAGGGAAGAGTATGGGCTTGAAGTTTATGCAAAAAGAGGAGAGAGTGATGAAGAGTATTATAAAAATCTAAACAGTACTTTGGAATATGTTCCTGACATAGTCATCGATGATGGTGGAGATCTCATTTCTTTTATACATACTGAGAGAAAAGATCTCATAGATGGAATATATGGTGGTGCTGAAGAAACAACCACTGGCATAGTCAGATTGAGAGCGATGGAGAAGGATGGCTCACTAAAATTCCCAGTCATGTCTGTAAATGACGCCTTCATGAAACACCTATTCGACAACAGGTATGGTACAGGTCAATCAACTATAGACGGCGTCCTAACGTCTACCAACTTACAATTGAGTGGTAAAAAATTCCTGGTAGGCGGATACGGATGGTGTGGCAGAGGTATAGCCATGCGAGCTAAGGGAATGGGGGCGAATGTCATGGTCTCGGAAATCGATCCTATCAAAGCTGTAGAAGCAAACATGGATGGTTTTGAAGTATTACAGGCTAAGGAAGCGATAAAAAAAGCTGATTTTGTCGTGACAGCTACTGGCTGTAAAGATGTAATAGCTAAAGAGGAAATAAAGAATGCAAAAGATGGTTGTGTATTAGCTAATTCAGGTCACTTTGACAATGAAATCTCGAAGAAATATCTTGAGAAATTGTCGGTATCTAAAAAACAGGTAAGAGATGACGTTGTTGAGTATAAAATGGAAGATGGAAGAAAGCTCTATTTACTTGCAGAAGGAAGATTGGTAAATCTAGCTGCAGGACAAGGTCATCCTGCTGAGATAATGGATATGAGTTTTGCTCTTCAGATGCTAGCAGCGGAATACGTTGTAAAAAATGAAGGTCTTGACCCTAAGGTTTACAATATTCCAAAAGAGATCGATGAAAAGGTTGCTGAGTTAAGGCTTGAATATGATGGAATAAAAATCGATTCTTTAACAGAGGAACAAAGAAAATATTTAGAAGGGTGGAAAGAAGGTACGTGACATCCTCACCCACCAAACCTGACGGTTTTTTAGGAATAAAATTCCTAAGTTCCCTCACTCACGTTACGGATTGGAAGGTGCTTCCGACCGTTTTAGCATGGGTTACCACCTACCTCGCCGACTTGCAGTGCAGAGGTCGAGTCAACAGTAGTGGCTTCGGGCGTTGTCACGACACCCCTAGTATCAGAAGAGGTCTTTTCAAACTTTCCGATACCCCGTCTGGCTATATTGTGTGCCCCGTTCTTATCAGCGTCAATTTCAAGTCCACAATTATCACACCTAAATCTACCTTTATGTCTGTCGCCGATTTCACCACATCTTGAACATCTTTGAGAAGTGTAAGATTCAGATACTTCTATCACTTTTATACCTTCCCACTTGGCTTTGTACTTGATGTACTCTCTCAACTTCCAGTGTGGAAAATTGTGTAGCTTTCTGTTCATCTTTCTACCTTTATCGTCTTTCTGGATTTCATCGAGTTCACCAAGAACTATCAAAAAGTTATTTTCTTTCGCCGTATCAACTATTTTTCTACTGATTTGATGACAAATGTCTTCTATCTTGTTGCTGTCCTTGTTATCCCACTTTCTTCTAACATAGCCATCCGAACAAT
>JBKHIX010000172.1:0-2946 GCA_046538435.1 Thermoplasmata archaeon
TCTTCAAGAAATTCGAGATCAGTAAGCTTCTCTCTGAACGATTGTCTAGCGACTTCAGACCAATTTATCTCCGGATGTTTATCGATCATATCCTCAATTCTTTTGGTATAGAAAGTGTCATATTTAGCATCTTAACACCTGTGTGATATGTGTATATACATAAAAACACTTAAACTTCTCTTTGATTTGAAAACTGGCAAATCGCTCAAAATATTCATTAACTATTTATAACAATTCATAAACATGGTAAAATCATTCAGCCTACCCAAGGTAATAGAGATGGAGATAGACGCCCTTGTAGAGTCTGGATATTATTCCTCAAGATCAGATGTAGCAAAAGATGCCTTCAGGACATTATTCGAGAGGAAAGCAAATCTAAGGATAGCTGGAGCTGTGCAGCTGTACAACAAAGGAGATATAAGTCTAGGTAGAGCAGCAGAGATAGCTTCAGTCACCATAGAAGAATTTAAAGATATCCTGAAAGAAAGGAATATAAAGATTGAGATCGACACTTCTGATATAGATGAAGGTGCAAAGGAGATCCTGGAGGATTAAAATTGGATCTGATCTGCGATACTGATATAGATTTAGAATGAAAAACAACAAATCCTTATATAAATAAAAATGAGGTCTTATATATTAACCTTAGAATAACAGGACACGCCAAGAAAAGGATGAAGAAATATGATCTATCCCGATCATTAGTTGTAAAACTATGAAAGATCCAGATTCTTTAGTAGATGGTCATTTAGGGAGGAAGATAGCACAGAAAAAAACTAAACGGTAACGTTCTTCGCGTTATCTATGAACAAGAATAAGGTATAAATGTAATAGTAACTGTATATAAAGCCAAGAGTGAGAGATATGAAATATGAATATGATCAAGAAACCGATATACTCCTGATAAAATTATCGGATGAAAAGCCTGAATTTGGAGACCAGTCAGGTCCTATAATCACTCATTATTCAAAAAGCGGAAAACCTATCGAAATAGAGATACTAGATGCCTCAGAAACAGCTCTTTCAATAATCAAACCTATACTCGCCAAAAAGAAAAAAGTATCAGCTTGAATAATTAGTTCAAAAAACATTTTAAAAATCACTCCTGAGTTCTTTTCTTATAATTATTTTTCTTCTATCAACGATCTTTAAAGTTTGAACAAAAAAATGAAGCTTTAAGAATTAAGCTAAGTAAACCAGTTTTCGTAATCACTCCAGCCATTCTTTCACTTCTTTATTCATCTCATCTTTCGGTTTTTTCCTTTTTTAACATTCGCATTTAAAAATTGATCTTTCAAGAGTTTCAAAACTTCATTTAATAGAATAGAGTTTTAGCAGTAGCTACAATTAAATTTTGTCTCCAATCTCTATTGGTTTTCATAGTTTCGACAGCAACCATCGCACGATTTTCAGAGATGATATCCTTTTTATAGAGTAAATATATCATATGGACACTAAAATAACAATCTATTTCTTTTTCAAGCCGCCTAACAGCATTGATATCATCAGTAAATAATACTATTCCCTCATCTTTACAGATATCGAACAATTCATCTTCAGCTGGATCTTTTATTTTTACATCTCTGATGTCAAGTTGAGACGAAAGTTCCAGCCATTTTTTAGCTGCTTCACCATCATCGTCTTCTATTTTACTTATTTCTTCTAACTCACACAAAATTCCCTTAGATATTACAACATCATAAATCCATAATATATCTTCAACTAGTTCTGTGTGTCCTAGAGATACCAAAGCAGATGTGTCGATTGCTATTGATTTCATAACTTTCCCTTTTCGATCTTCTCGTCGATCTCGTTTTTACCAGTTTGTAAATGTTTCACTATGAATTTTACGTCTTCAGCGTCCGCCCCTAATAATTCGTTAAGTTCTTCATCTGAGATGTGGCCCTTAGCGAATTCTAATGCAATAGCTTCTCTCAGATTTAGAGTCTCCTCCTTAACAGCATGAGCGATCTTGTTTCTCAGCCATTCACTTCGAGAGATGTGGAGTACCTTAGTTAAAGCATCTACTTCGTTGAGCAGGTCCTCATCCAATCTCACATTAACTTGAGTTGACATATGGTATACATTAGGTATCAATTGTTATATATATTTTATCCGGTTTTGATTCTTAAAATTCTAAGTTTCATAAAATTAAGATCTCACTGACTTAAAATCTATCAAAGTATCTTAAACGATCTAAAAACACACTTACTCCACCACCCCCTTCGACACCAATTCCCCCACATTCTTCGCAATTTTTCGGAAACAATGTTTCCGAATCATATCGGGAATTTTATTCCCGAAATAAATCCAGCATTGCGAGAGCTTTGCTCGAAAAGAGCGTCAGAAACTATGTTTCTAACTCACGACAGAACAAGTTCTGTCGAAAAGGAGGAATGTTTCATTTCTACGCAGTTATCTGCCGCCTTTTGCCCGTAAACGATAGCAGTTCAACAACATTTAAACAAAAATTTTAATATCTTCTACAATACATATGTAGTACAGGTGTAATCCAATGAAAAAAGTACAGGTTAGGTTTCTTCCTGAGGATCTTAGAAAGATAGAAAAAGAAGTCAAGGAGGGAAAATATCCTAACAAGAGCGAAGCGATAAGAGATAAAGTTCGTAAGAGCTATATCTTGGAAGCCATCGTCTACATGCGAGAGGCAACCGAAGGACTAGACGAGGAAGAAGAACTGGAAAAACTAGAAAAGACAAGAGAGAAAACTGAAAGTTGTCTTAGATACTAACGTTCTGATATCAGCCCTTATCTGGAATCAAATTCCAGAAAGTTTCGGAATCTTTGATTCCAAAAATAGAGGAATATCCTATTCCTCGACTCGATGGAAAATTTAAAATTTTCCAGTAGATGGATGGTCTGGACCTCCAAGTGATTGTTTAGACTTATTAGTTGAAGAGAAAATTTTGAATTTCAGCTCTAAACCGA
>JBKHIX010000065.1:0-10526 GCA_046538435.1 Thermoplasmata archaeon
CGAATAATAGTTATATTTAATGAATATGCACGAGTATCATATTGTGAAAATTATTTACTGAGAAACTTTAGTTATTAAAAATCTTCCCTCTCCATATTTCCCCAGGAGGTATCTTTTCTGATAAACTGTATTAAACCTTTTAGCCTCCACCAGGAGTGGAACTGTCGATATCCGAAATTTTCCAGGAAAGCCAGACCCATGAGTTTAATCCTATCTACGGGATCTTTGTATCTCTTCAATGTTAACTCCTCTAGTAGAAGGGAAAAGATAGATAGTAAAACACCATAGAATACAGCTAGTGATAGAAATATTAAAGCTAGTTTGTGATCTATCCATCCCATAAAATAAGATACTACAAATATGAAATATCCAGAAATTTCGATTATCGGGCCAAACATCTCGAAAAATAGGAAGAAAGGCAGTGCTAGGGTTCCTACCTTACCATATCTAGGGTTAAAAAGCATATCTTTGTTAAATGAAATCGTTTCAGTGAGTCCTCTCTGCCACCTACTCCTCTGTCTCCCCAATACTTTTCTTTTTTCTGGGACCTGAGTCCAGCAAACCGGGTCAGGCAGGAATGAGATATCGTAATCCTTCTTCTTATCCCTCATATATTTATGGAGCCTTACCACCAAATCGATGTCTTCTCCAACGGTATCAGTCCTGTAACCGTTTATATCAGTAACAGCATCACGGTCGAAGAGACCAAAGGCCCCTGATATTATCGGTAAACAATTTAACCTGCTCCATCCAGTTCTACCAAAGAGGAAAGCTCTGATATATTCCATGACCTGTACAGCTGGTAGGAACTTTTTGGGTAATCTAGCTTCCTTGACTTCTGAGTTCCTTATCTCGCAGTTATTTGCTACCCTGACTATCCCACCCAAGGCTACAACTTTTGCGTCGGTGTACATGTACTTTTTGACGAGTTTTTTCAGAGAATCCCTTTCTATAAGTGTATCCGCATCGATAGCTAAGAAAAGGTCAGTTCTAGAATGATTGATACCTGCATTAAGTGAATCAGCTTTACCACCGTTCTCTTTATCTATTACGAGTAGATCTCTTTCAGTTATCGACCTAAATACATTTTTGACTTCTTCTGTTTGAATTTTTTCTTCAACCGATCTTTTTGACGATATCAATTTAAAATGATCCTTTAGGTTAGTTAAGGTATTGTCTGTAGAACCATCGTTAATCACGATCACTTCTAGATTTGGATAGTTTAGATTCAGTAACGCTTCAACACTATTTACTATCGTTTTTTCTTCATTATATGAAGGTACTAGTATCGTGATGCTGGGAAGGAGTCCACAGGCTTTTCCCTCACATATATCGAATTTTGGTAGTTTGAGATATTCCATCATCTCCTTTAAAGCAAGGTTTATCAGGATAAAATAACCTGAATTTATGAAGGCAAAATAAAATAAAACGAATACACTGTAGATAGTCACGAATAGAAGTAAAAAACTGGTTACAGTCATCTCAATCACCACCTAGAACAGATGACATAAGAGATTCTCTTGCTGCTGTAGGAAATTGATCTAGATAGTTTTGAATGATTTTTTTTCCTTTAACACCGTATTTACTGAGAGAGAGAAGTGCGTTCAACCTCACCTGGTATCTCTGATCCTCAGCTAGTTCATTTAAGACCTCTAGGGATCCATCATTTCTTATATTTCCAAGTGCTCTAGCTGTCTCCACTCTTACCCTACAGTTTTCATCCTTAGAGAAACATCTCAACACATCAGTACATCCGTCTAAATCGATCCTTTCCAATGATTTGACTGCTTCAACCCTTAGCTCAGGTTCCTCCATATCTACGTACTTCTTGAGATATTTTATAGCGTCTTTCTCACCTTCCTTTCCCAGTAATTTTGCTGCAGCTTTTCTCATTCTCTTATCTTCTGAATCTACTAAAAAACTGAGTTTTCTGACAGGTATATCCGCAGTGAATAATTTGACGATCAGATATTCATAAAGGTTTTCACTGTTTTTGTCGAAAATATCTTTCATCCTCTCATTCAACAAAGGGCTCTTGATTTTTGATAGGTAATCTAAAGCTGCCAACCTCACCTCTTTCTCTTTGTGATCGAGCAGTTTTAAGATAAAATTCTCTTTTAATGAAATCTCTAGATTTTGCCATCGCCACAAGGCATTAGCTGCCTTCAAGCCATCCTTTTTATCGATCACCTTCATTTCTTTTTCGAGAAAACCGAAGTTGGAATATATCTTTCTCAGCTCTTCTTTTTCGAATTTAGGTGATCTACAAAGATCGATTATAAAATCCCTAAAATGTCTGTTACGATCGCACTTTTGTTTCAATTCCTGCATCGAAATCCTTCTTTCCACGTAATCGAATATATGGCCGTACCATATCGGTTTCATCTTGTACAGGTATTTTCTTTTTCTTACGTTTCTAAGAACAAGAAAAGCGTAAATTATGGCCATTGAGATCAGAACTATCAATAGAATTATCGTTACGTTCAAAACTGTGTTTTTAAAAGTGAGATCCTTTAGAGAAATTATGTTGGAATTTAGATATGGTAGGTAGTTATAGACCATTTATATAACATGTAAAAGTTTATTATTAGTTAAAATTTTTCACCCTTTTTTAAAGTATAAAAAGATATATGATATAAATCATCATGCACAGAAAACTGATTGAATCGATATATGTACCGAATCAGACGGTAAAACTTTTTATAAAATGTTAAATCTGCGCTAATGGAAGTGTAATAATTTGTGTGACATACTTGAAGAAAACGGATCTAGCAAGATAATGGTATTACTAGTTATAACTATGATTTTTGCCTCTATTTTTGTAACTTTTGGATGCTTGGAAGATGATGAGAACAGTAAACCTGAAGATACACTCATAGAATTCTTCAAAACTGTAGATACTCAAGATGGAGAAGAAGCGATGGATCTCTTCGCTTCGAAATTCGTGGATAATGAAACTGTTAAGAACAAGAGAGAAGAGATGATGGATGATATCTCCAATGGTAATTTTACGATCGAGTCCTTTGAGATCAAAAATGTGAATATGAAAGAAGATATGAATGAATCAGAAAAAGAGGATATGGATGATTTTGCCAGTTACTGTGAGAATCGTACGGATAAAGATATCCACTCATATTCTAGAATAAAAGTTAATATTACACAAAGCTTCTCTCAGGATAGTGAAAACTTCACTAGTGAAATAGAAATGCCTTTAGTGAAGATCACAAGTGATTGGTATCTTACCAATATTTTGTATGCTGATTATCTTTATCAGAATATTCCAGCAGGAAATCCATAGTTTATTTGATAGATAAACGAAGATATACATTAAACATATATGATTCAAATACCATCTTAATATATGAGACGAAGAGCTTATCCGTATGGAAGATACCTTATAAGAGACAGGGATGTGAAAGTAGTCGGTCATGAATTGAAGAATTATGTAAAAGAACTTGGTTTCCATATCTCAAAGTTTGATGAGGAAAACGAGGGCGAAGGTACACTTATAGTTGCTGTAAATAAGACTATCACAGAGATGTTGAGAAAGAAAAAACCGCCGGGAAAGTTGAAGATGATATTAAGTGCATTTTCATTAAGTGCACCTTCATTGGAAAATCTAGATGAGGAATCACAAAGGATTGGTATGGAGCTCTACCTTTGGCCTGTTGAAGAGGGAGTACTTCTTGAAGCCTTCATTTTACCCTATATGGAATATCTGAACAGACCTGAGATATTTGGAGTGACAGAAACAAAAGATGAGGAGATCACGGAGTGGTATCTGTGTGAACATACTTGGGAGAATATTATACCTGATATGAAGGAAAAATTCAATATGGAAAGAGTACATAGGAGAGGATGATATCATGGATGGGTTTTTGATAGTTTTGAATAAGGATGAGGACACTATATCTATAGTCGATATTGAAGAGAAGAAAGAGATAAAAAGGATGGACTGTGGACATAACCCTCATGAGATCGCTGTTACAGAAGATGGTCGTAAATCGTACATCACGTGTTCTCTCGGAAATGAAGTCAACGTATTGGATAATGAGAATTTTGAGATTACCAAAGTTATAAAACACGATGATTTCGATTTTCCACACGGGGTAGGTTTAACAAAGGATGGGAGTAAACTTTACCTGGCATCCACTTACAGCGAAAAGATATTCATCATCGATACAGAAAAAGATGAGATCGTCGATCATTTTCCGACTTACCAGAAATATTCTCACATGATATCTTTTTCACCAGATGGAAAAACAGTTTATGTTCCAAATATCGGTAGTGGCAACATCACGGTGATCGATGTAGAAAAAGAAGAGGTAATCAATCATTTTCCTGTCGGTGAAGGCCCTGAAGGTGTCGCCGTACATCCTGATGGAGAGTTCATCTATGTGGCCAATCAGGAAGATGATGATCTTTACATAATCGATCTAGAAGATTTTGAAACTAAATACAAAAGAAGATTGGGCGAGACTCCAATAAGGATAGTATTCTCACTGGATGGTAAGTACGCTTTCATACCTAACAGGGAATCTGGTGATGTTTCAGTTATAGATACAGATTTCGAACCTAAAGGAGAGCCGTGGGAGGTGAAAAGAATACCAGTAGGCAACTGGCCAGGTGGTGTTGTATTCAACCATGATGGGAGTAAAGCCTACGTAGCTAACAATAAGACTAACGATATCTCGGTCATCGATATAGATAATTTAGAAGAAGAAGAAAGGATCGATGTAGGCACACATCCAGACGGGATCGGATATTTGACTAAGTGATGTTCATCTTCCCTTTTTTAATTGGACATCGAACCTTACACCACCTAAATCTGAATCCAGTACATCCACATCCCCGCCATAGTTTTCTGCGATCTCTTTGACCATATACATTCCTAAACCTGAACCAGCTGTCTTACCTTTTTTGAACCCTTTTTCAAACACTTTTTCTTTGTAGCGGTTGGGGATTCCTTTGCCGTCATCTTCTATAGAAACCATACACTCATTTTCATCAAGATATGTTTTTATCTCTATTCTGCTACAATTTGAATGTTTGATCGAATTTTCTATTAAATTATAGAACAGTTCCTCTAACAACACTCCACCTTCAACAGTATACCCACATTCCTCGACTTGAAGGTCTATATCTTCATATTCTAATTGATCTTCAAGTTCAGAGAGAACTTTATCAAATACTGATGATAGATCTACCTTCTTTACCTCTTCTTCATTTTCTATCTTCCTCAGTTTACTCACTTTGTTGATGATCTCTTCAGCTTCTTTGATAGATCTAGATGCCTTATTCAGGTAATCATGCTGTAGATCATTTTCACAGCTCTCCTCAAGGAGTTCAAGATATCCCTGTGCTAGTTGAGCTTTGTTCCTCACATCATGTCTAAGGAGAGAATGAAGGAAACCTCCTCTCTTCTCAGCCTCTTTTCTTTCACTTATATCCCTGTAAACAGCGATGTGGTGGGTTTTTCCTTCCTGTTTTATAGGTCTTCCTGTGATTGACACATGCACTTCGTTACCATACTTATCCCTCCTTATCGTTTCGTGCTCAAAATATCCCTCATCTTTGGATCTATGATTGAGTTCTTCTGCTTCTTTCTTTCTACCTTTAGGTACCACAAGATCATCTAAATGACTCCCTAAGATTTCATCTTCTCTGTATTTGAACAGATCTCCAAATCTCGAATTTACTTTTACGATGTTGAAATCCTCGTCAACTTCTACAATAGCTTCAGGATTTTCTTCAAAGAGGCTCTCATACTTTTCTTTCTCCTTCTCAACTTCTTTTTCCTTTTCTTTCTGTTCGGTGATATCTTCAATCAGTCCTATACCTGCGTAAATATCGCCGTTCTCGTTCTTTATCCCTTTGAATCTGATCCTGACTGGAATAGTCTTATCAGCAGTTACCGACTCGTATTCACCTTCGTAGTGACCCCTGCCTTCGGTGAGTGAGGCTTTAACCTGCTCCCTTAACTCATCATCTTCCAGTCTTTCTAACATATCGAAACCGATCAACTTTTCTTTTGAGGAGCCGATGATATCTACGAATTTTTTATTACATTCCTTTATCACACCGTCCTTATCATAATAGATGGTACCGAGAGGGGTTTCGTAAAAAAGGCTCCTGTATTTACCTTCACTTTCCTTCAGCTTTTCTTCTGTTTTTTTCCTTTCAGTTATATCGGTGATGATACCTTCAAGAAATTCTTCTCCATCGGTTTTGATTTTTTTACCTTTTTCCCAGACCCATCTTGTTTCTCCAGAAGATGTTAAGATCCTGTACTCTAATTTGAAGGATTCTCCTTCTTTTACAGAATTCTGTATCTCGTTCCAAACATATTCACGATCATCCGGGTGGATCACATCCATGTAAGATAAAACCTTATCATCTATCAGTTCCTCAGGCTCATATCCTGTGAGCTCAACACAACCTTCACTGATAAATCTCATCGTCCAGTTACGGTTATTCTTGCATCTGTAGGCCATTCCAGGTATGTTGTCCATCAGAGTTTTTAATCTTCTTCTGCTCTCCTTCAATTTTCTCTCTTTTTCCTCTTTTTCGGTAATATTTTCGATGCTGGCAACCATTCCATCGAAGTCACCGTTTTCATCGTATATCGGAGAGGCGTTGATGGATAACAATTTCCACTCACCATCAGGCCATTCTATTGCATGTTTGACCCCATACACTGGTTCACTTTTATCTTTTACTTGATTGAATGGAAGTTTTTCATCAGGAAAATCATTTCCGTCTGGACCTTTTATATTCCATTTGACATCATTGTAGGTCCTACCTTTTATTTTGCTTTTAGACAATCCTAAAACATCTTCCGCTCGATCATTAGCATATATTATTTCTCCCTCAGCGTTCAACTCTATGATGCAGACTGGACTCATCTCCGCTATCTGTTCCAGGAAGTTCCTTTCCTTCTGCAGTTCCTTTTCTTTCTCTTTCCTCTCAGTTATATCTGTGGCTATATGTATTATCTTTTCTATATCTCCTTCCTTGTTAAATACCGGCGTGACTGAAACCATGTATTCACCCATTACTAGTTCCATCTTCATATCAGCAATTTCTACTTCTTCTGACTCGATCAATTTTCTAACAGGACAATCTTCAGGGGATGTATCTGATTCATGGAAAATTTCATAACACTTTTTCTTCCTCATCTCTTCTATGTCTAAATCAGAAAGCTCCAAAGCAGCTTTGTTTGCATGTAGAATATTGTGTTCGTTATCTAAAATCAGTGTAGGATGACCAATGGCCTGGAAGATATTCTCCCATTCCTGTTTAGCTTTTTCTAGTTCATCTTCTTTCTCTTTTTGTTCAGTTATATCTCTTATTGTTCCCAATATTGCAAGTTTTCCCTCGTATTCTATAGGTGCTACTCTGAAATCTCCATATCTCACATCACCTTCTTTTGTTAAAATCCTAGCTTCGTACCTTGTAGGCACTTCTTCCCCTTTCCTTCCCTGTCTATCGATCTTTAATATTTTTTCTCTGTCTTCGGGATGAAGCAGTTCCAACCAATTCTTATCTAAGAGTTCTTCTTTACAGTAACCAGTCAGTTCACTTGTACTATCGTTAGCAAATAGGATTTTATCTTCGTCTGTGACGAATATTGCATCGTGGCTCTTTTCTGTGATAGCCTGGTATTTCTTTTCACTTTCCCTAAGCGCATCTTCTGTTTCTTTCCTATCTGTTATATCATTGGCCATAGACAGGATGAGTCTTCTTCCATCTGGTAGTTTACCTAATGGCGATGTGCTGAAATCCCATTTTCTTTCATTACCGCTTTTAGTTGTTACGGTATAGACTCCTTCGTTAACTCTATCTTCTTTATCAAATAAGGTTTCGATCTCAGATTCTACAAGATCTTTCTTTTCACCGTACGCTTTCTCAGTCCAGTCACTGATGTGATCTATATCATCTTCTTCGTAACCTGTTATTTCTGTCCATATATTGTTGACAAGCAGTACTTCTCTATCTTCCGCCTGTAGCATAGCTGGATAAGGAGCGTGCTGTACAGCTCTTTCGAACAGCTTTTTTCTGTTTTCAAGGTTCTTTCTTGTTTGGTAGTGTTCTACTTCCTGCGATATGGCTTCCGCAAGAACACCATACTGACTCTTTGGATCTCCGCCTTTCTGAAAATATCTATCAGCCCCTAAATTCAGGGCTTCCATAGCCACGTTTTCTCTACCTTTCCCAGTAAACATAATGAATGGGACATCTAGTTCTTTCTCTTCTCTTATGATTCTTAAAAATTCCAAACCATCCATTTTGGGCATCTGGTAATCCGACACGATGACATCATATATTTTGATATCTATCTTAGCTAGTGCACTATCTGGTGAAATTACTGTATCTATCTTGATATTTTCTTTATTCTTTTTGAGAAAAATTTTTGCCTGTTCTAGGAGTTCCTGTTCATCATCTACTAACAGCACCCTCATTTCCTTCAACCTCAAAGGTAATTAAATTAATGTTTAATGTTCTATCCCATAATATTTAATATTATCCTAGAATTATCTAGCTCCGTACTTTATTTAAATATATATCGAACATTGCGCCTCCCATTTCAGAGTCCTTAACCTCTATTTTTCCACCATAAGTGTTTATAAGCATCTTCACTAGGAACATCCCGAGACCTGTTCCTCTCTTTTCATCGGTTGTGTATCCTTTTTGGAATATCTTCTCTTTTTCTTCATCAGGAATACCTTTCCCGTCATCTTCTATTGTACATCTGACTTCTTCTTCCATGACTTTCCCGGATATTTTGATCAGATCTCCACCGGAGTGATAAACGGAATTCTCGATGATGTTGGAAAAGACTTCTTTCAGGAGTGGACCCCCTTCAACCCTGCAGTCCATCGACGGGCATTGAACAGAAATATCTATATCTCTCCTTTCTGCCAGATTTTTGATTTCTTCTACGGCTTCATGTATTGTGGAGGCAATATTAACAGCTTTCTTTACCTCTTTCTGAGCTCTAAGAAGCAATCTGATCTTGTTCAATAGGTTAATGCTTTCTCTGTTACCTTTGAGGGCTTCTTCAAGGAAATCCTTTGACTCGCCGGTGAGTTCCCTTTCATCCAGCAATTGAAGATATCCGTGGACCATCTGGATCTTGTTCTTGATGTCGTGGCGGAGAATAGTGTGAAGCAGTTCTTCCCTCTCCTGCGTCTTTTTCTCTTCAGTGATATCGACCGAAATGCCTATTATGCCTTTAACCTCATCATCAACGATGTATGGTATCTTACTTGTAATGAGCCATCTTTCTTCATCAGGGGACCAGGGTTCGACCATGTTCAATTTTGGTTCTCGGTTCTCTATGACCTCTTGATCGTCCTCCCAATATTTTCTTGCTTCATCTTCTGGATAAAGATCAAACAGACTTTTTCCTTCCATCTCTTCTTTTGTCATACCGTGTGCTTCTGCAAGGGTACGGTTTATTCGGAGAAAATTGTTTTCAGTGTCTTTGTAGTAGACTATACCTGGTAGATGATCCAAAATATTTTCAAACTCTTGAGAGAGCTCTTTATATTTTCTCTCAGAACCTTTGAGGTTTTCTTCCGCCTTTTTTCTCTTTGTGATGTCTTCTTGTATTCCCACAGCTCTAACAGGCTCACCGTTCTCATCCCTTTCGAAGACCTTACCTACATCTTTTATCCATGTCCAATCTCCCGATTTGGTCTTCACCCTGTGTTCTGATTTGTAGATGTCTGTTTCCCCTTCTAGGTGTTTTTCTAGTTTTTTACCCACCATTTGTCGATCCTCAGGATGTACTCGTTCATCCCAGAAATCAACACTCTGCTCAACCTCTTCAAGATCGAATTCGAGTATCTCTGCCCATCGTTCGTTGAATTTCGCTTCACCAGTTTCTATATTCCAGTCCCAAACACCCAGTTCAGCTCCCTCGAGTGCTAGCTCTAATCTCTGTTGGGCATCTTTAAGTTTTCTTTTTGATATCTTTTCTTCTGTAATATCTCTAGCTATAACTATCTCTCCTTGGAATCCATTTTCCTCAAAGATCCCTGCATTGATTTCACCGTAAATTTTTTGTCCATTTTTGGAAACAAATTCAAGCTCATAGGTTGATATATCCTCACCTTTTTTTCTTTTCCTAAATATATCCATTGTCTTCTTTTTGTCTTCACTGGAGATAAAAGGCATTTCAGGTATAGTTTTTCCAACCATTTCCTCTTTATCATCTCCTAATTTTTGGACTGCTGCTTTATTTACATTTTTAAAAACGCCGTTTTCGTTGAGCAGAAAAGCAGGATCTGGTAGAGCTTCGAAGCTCTTTCTAAATCTTTTTTCAGACCTTTTCAGTTCTTTCTCAGCTTTTTTCCTTTTAGATATATCTCTAGCCACAGAAAGTACCCTATTTTCACCCTCGTATTCATAGGCGTGAGAGTGTATCTCTACAGGAATTTTAGATCCATCTTTTGCCCCGTGTACCATCTCGAAACGAAGATCTCCTTTTTCCATCAGTTCATCCATTACATCTGGGACCT
>JBKHIX010000066.1:0-10446 GCA_046538435.1 Thermoplasmata archaeon
AAGTTGATGGAAAAAAGGTTATAAAAGGGATTATCTAAATACCGATTAACAAAAAAAGATAGATGCCTATAAGCATTTATCTTTTTATAGTGCAACTTTCTATATCCCTTGGAAATTTAGTTATGATCTCCGCACCTTCTTTTTTAACTACAACTGTATCCGAATGACGGAAAACCCCATATTCGTTGATATAAATTCCAGGTTCCACGCTCAATTCCATGTTTTCCTGTATAATCCAATCATCTTCTACATCGAAGAATGGAGGCTCGTGAACTCTAGTTCCCAGACCGTGTCCAGTATGGTGCTACCAGTGCTTTATGATACTTATTTATAATATTCTTTAAATCCGATCAATCTTGAAATAAAATGTGGGCTTAAAAGACAAAGTCCGTCTAACTCTTCTTTTTCGAGCAAATCCAAAATCTCGTTCTTTCTTCTATTCAAAACATTCTTTTTCAGTTTAAAGGACATGATAACACCATCCGGTGATGCCCTAATAGTAATTAGTAAGTTAAAATATTATCTATATATTTTCGATAAGCTTGGTTTCACTGACAGTAGTAACTGCACCTAAATTATCATTCTTATCCTTAATATCATCGATTCTAAGATATTGTTCACCTTCGATCTCTACCAGTCCAACCTCATCACCAACAGTATAATCAAATTTTGTTTCACCGTCAAATACTAGTGTGAAGTACTTATTACCTTCTTTCATCTTTTCGATTACTTCTTCACGACTCTCCTCGTATGGATATCCAACTCCATAATCGTCCATCTTTTCATGTACGGATACTCTTTCGATAATCCCTTCATCATCGTATTTCACGCCTGATATCAAAAAATCTATCTCCTCTATCATATCATTCATCTTATCACTCAAAGTATGTTCTTTATCTCTCTGCACTCACATTCAATCCTTTCTACCGCTTTTTGCTGATCCTTTATATCTATATCCGGATGCTTCTCCTCAAAGGTGGATATCATCTCTTTAGGACTGTGTTCAGTTATAACATTCAATATTTTCTTTCTGAACATCAATGCCATCATCTTGTGCTCATCGACCAAGTCAGCTACTGAGTACCTGCCTTCCAACCATTTATTGTAATGCTTTTGGTCAATTTTATTAAGGTATTCTTGGATTTCGAACATCTGGAATATGTTTTCATCTGATGATATATAAAAGTTATTAAATCAGAGATAATTAAAAAAAAGATAAAAGTTAAAATACCTCTTAAACTATACGAGTTATTCGGGGGGATAAAATGAAATTAACCAGATTAGAGATGATAAAATGGGAAAATTGGCCTCTATGGCTCAAGGGATTCTTCATACTTTGGCCTTCAATTGGTCCTGCTTTTTACTTTATTCAAGGCACACCAGAACAAAGTGGCGATGAGTTAGTAAATATATGGTATAAGTTAGAATATCAGACTGAACTGATATACTATTTCATAGGATTATGGACCATAAACCTGGTAGTTCTAGGAGGCATATGGATCTTTGCAGGGATGTTCAATCCAAGAGAAACTATCGAAGAAAAAAAGAAAGTTAGAAGAGTGCTGGTCAAGAAAGTTCCTGAGAAAAAACTCAATACTCTTAAGAAGAAAGGTCAGTGATATCTTTCTTTCATTTTATTTACATGATTTATTAAGCGCTTTGGATTTTTGACTGTAATTACATATGTCTTACCATTTTCCAAATCTATTTTGACGCCCTTATTACCCGCTGCTATATATCCAATGGAACCTTCAGGCCCTATTCTATGTCCCCAACCCATAAAATCCTTCAGAGGTCTTACATTGGTCACATCTATATTTTTTATCTTATTTAAGGGAACATCTTTTCCTATTGGTCCGAAGTGAAAGGAAAGATATTTGTTATCACATTTCACTTTCAATACCCTGAAAAAATACCCTACAACCAGTAGAATTACCAGTACAGCGACCAACCCATAAGAAATAGATTGGCTATCCGGTATAAAATAAGTTGTTATACCTATTATCAGTGTTGCTATTACCAAGGCAAGAACGAATATCTTGGATATGACTTTTTCGTGATATATTTCTTCAGTTGTTCCTACTCCTTCAGGCTTATAATCATCTACAGAAGAAACGCTTTCAACTCGTTTTCTCCTTTTCAAGTATGGTCTCATCACGGTATAGATTATTATTCCTGCTCCCCCTATAGAGTAAACTGAAATCAAAATTCCATACGTTTTTTCAGCTAAATCGGTATATAGAGAGATCAAAATTATAGGTATGAGTAATAAAATATAAACTATCACTGAGACCCATCTTACACTAACACCGCTCTTCTCATCCATATCTATTCACATCTAAAAATCCCAATCAGGATGGGGGTCAGGTAGATTTAGTAATCTATCTAACCCTTTAAGTAATTTGTCCGGAGCTTTTAATTCGTCTGTGACCGATAGACCTGAAGGTTTATTCACACCCAGCCACATCCTTGTAAACGCACCTATAGAAGCTCTTAATTCCGGTAATCCTTCAGTGAACCCATCCTCAGCCTTGGATTTTTCTCCAAGAGTGATAGTATATTTACCCGATATCCCTCTCCAGTCGGTACCATTCGGTAATAAATTTTCGATGGGATCTTTTAAATCTAGATTGAATTTGACCAATCCAAATCGTAAGTGAGTCTTTTCCAAACAGCTTTTTAAATCAAGTATCCTCATCTGCCAGTAAGCGATAGCACTCATCTTGTTCTCGAATTTAGAATCTTTTGTGATCCTTCTTTTATTGAGTGGTTTCTTGAGCAGATCCTGCATCTGTATATCTCCGGGTTCTCTCATCCTCACTAGATTTATTTGATCACTTAGATTTCTTAATAAAGCTATCAATTCTAAAAACTGGTCGTAATCCTGATATGCCATCCATCTTACAGAGTAAGGTCCTTTCTCTACATTTTCTGCTCCAAGCCACATATGATGTGTTATTTCTCCCTTATCATCAAAATAACCAAGACCAAAATCGTTCTTAGTGAAAATCATCTCAGCTTTTGTCCCTTTAGGAGCTAAAATACAGCATCTACCATATCTGGGCATCCTGTTGATCCTTGCTTCATAAACTTCCTCCCAATCATCTTTTGTTATTCGTTTAGGTGTGTCCGGTTCAACATCGATATCTAGATCTGATGGATCGAAGTATATCCAGTTTTCGTAATTTCCAGTACCGTATCCCAGTCTGTTGTAGAATCCCTGTTCAAACATTCCTAGCGCTGATACATCCGCACCTTCCTGAGCATCATCTGCTATGGCTTTAGCAGTAAGTTTAGCGGCAAATCCCTGCCTTCTAGCGACTCTACTTGTTGAAACACTGGTTACAACTGAGAGGTCCAATTCTTCATTCAGATACTGGATAGTTCCAGGAACGGTCAATACAAGACATTCTGGCTGTCCATCTAGATCAGTTACTGATGCATTGCTGACCTTGACGAAGGCATCCATCTTTTCCTCATCACCTTCATTGATCCAGCCTATCTCTTTCCATATGCGGTGAACAGCTTCTTTGTCTTTTTCAGGATCATATTTGCGAAAGTTATCCATTTGAACCACTGATATGTCGAACTTAAGCAGAAGATGTATTTAAAAAAAGTGTTGAAATGAAAATTAAAAAGAGTGTTTTCCTATCCAAACCGTTTTAGTTCCAAAGACCTAATGCAGCTCGAACAGGGCTTATATCTCTATATTTCATTTTTGTTTGTCTCATTTTTCTCACTGATATACCTACAGTTAGTGGAGTATTTATATTTATTTTGAAAATGAAAAAAGATAAGTACAAATCCGGATAATATACATACAAATGAGAAGTTGAAAAAGTTTTTATTTCCTATATTGATTAAAGCCAGTATGACTTTTACTTGTATTTCAGATTCTTAGGCCCGTGTACCACACCTTCTCCCTTTTCGACAGTGCCGACGACTTTGCCATCTACTTTCTCAACGACATCTTCAGCGATCTCTTCACTGACGATCACAGAAAATCCCATGCTCATGTTGAATGTTTTGTACATCTCTTTGTCAGTAACATTTCCCTCTTCCTGTAAGAACTTGAATATAGGATGTGGCTCCAAAGGATCTTCGATAACATATTTAAAATCCTTATTGATTCTAGGTAGGTTCTTCAAGCCACCACCAGTTATATTTGCCATACCTTTCACATCGTACTCCTCGAGAAGGTCCATAATTGGCTTGACGTAGATCCTTGTAGGTTCTAACATCACTTCTCCGATCATACCGAATTCCAACCCATCATGATAGGGGTAAGGACATTTCTCTAATACTCTTCTAGCTAAAGTGAATCCATTTGAATGTAATCCAGAACTGGATAAACCTATTATCTTGTCCCCAACTTCAATATCCTCTCCATCGATGATATCTTCTTTCTTGACGAATCCAAGAGCAGTGCCAGCCAAATCAAAACCCTTCACGATATCCCCTAGAGTTGCAGTCTCTCCCCCTATTATTGTCATGTTAGCCATCTCTGCACCCTTTTGAAGTCCTTTACCTATTTCTTCAGTCAATTCAGGGTCTGGGTCTTCCATAGCCAGATAATCGACGAAAGCTATAGGCTCAGCACCGTGACAGATAGCATCGTTTACATTCATAGCTATACAGTCGATACCAACAGTATCCCATTTGCTCATCTTATTTGCTACGATCAGTTTAGTACCCACCCCATCAGTACATAATGACAAAGCATATTCACCAAAGTCGACAAATCCAGTAAATTCACTCTTCAAAGGTGCACCGAGCCCCTCTCTGGCAAACAAAACAGTCTTTTTCAAAGACTCGATAGCCTCGTCTTCCTTTTCGATGTCAACTCCTGCCTTCTTATAAGATAATGGTGTCATATTTCTACATCTTCTCAGGATATTTATTACTTTTTGGTCTTAGAATAACCGCAAAAACTTATATTAACACCGATGTATAAGAATAAAAATGAGCATCATAATGGAGGATTTTTCTTGTCATTCCGCAAACATGTAGAAAGTTTTGAAAAACGAACTGTAAAAGAAAAAGTTTCACCAGAACTGGACCTTACCAGGGAAGCAAAGAAAGACTTGAGTCAACCTGTTTATTTTCCCAATTTTCCAGGTGGAGAGTCCATCGTCAATCTCTGGGCTACTAGAGAAAGGGTTGGAAAGGCTTTGGGTGTAAAAAAAGAAGAAATTGTTGACCTGTTAGCAGATGCTGTAGGCGATCTTTCAGAACCTAAAGAGGTGGAAGAGGCACCTATAAAAGAAAATCATATCGATGATTTCGATCTGAGAGACTATCCAATACCAAAATATTATCCTAAAGATGGTGGAAGATACATCACGTCAGGTGTTGTTTTTGCAGAATATGAGGGAGTTAGAAACCTTTCGTTCCACAGGATGATGCTCATAGATGAAGATAAATTTACCATAAGGTTAGTCCCGAGAAACCTTCATAAAATGTATAATAAGGCCACCGATGATGATAAGGAACTCAGGATCGCTGTAGCTATAGGTTTGGAACCTGCAGTACTTCTTGCTGGTGCTACTTCTGTTGATTTCGATATTGATGAACTCAAAATAGCCAATTCATTAAAACGTAAAGGTACCGGGAAAGATATAGAAGTGACCAGGTTGGAAGATGGTCTTACAGTTCCAGCAGAAGCAGAATACGTTTTGGAAGGGAGGATTACAGAGGAATTGGATGGCGAAGGGCCTTTTGTAGATATCACCAGCACATACGATCATGTGAGACAGCAGCCGGTTGTAGAGATAGAAAGGATATGGTACAGAGACGATCCTATATTCCATGCACTGCTTCCAGGAGGATACGAACACTTCCTGCTCATGGGCCTACCTAGGGAATCTGTGATGGAGCGAAAAATTGAGAAGGTTACCAACGTAAAAAATGTTAGACTCACAGAAGGCGGCTGCAGCTGGCTTCATGGTGTCGTCTCGATAGACAAACAAAAAGAAGATGAACCTGAAAAAGCAATAGAAGCAGCTTTTGAAGGACATACCTCGATGAAGAAAGTCACGATAGTGGACGAAGATATAGATATATTCAACGACGATGAAGTTGAGTGGGCTGTTGCTACAAGATTCCAACCAGATGAAGATATCTACGTTTATGAAGACCAGAAAGGCAGTTCACTGGACCCATCCGCACCAGATCTGACTTCTAAATGGGGATTAGATGCTACTAAACCATGGGAAGGAGAAGAGTTCGATAGAGCAGATATACAGTGATATATATGGAAGAGGGAGTTGATGAGGAAAACAAGAATAGGGTAGAATATCCCTATAAATTCAACAAAGATAGGAGAAAACTGGCTGATATATATTCCAAACAAAAGCTCTACACAGGATTAGTGCAGGGCACAATCCTGATTATTCTTGTCCTGGCTATATTTTCATTCACCCCAATATCGAGATGGCTTCAATCCTTTTCCTTTAGTCTCCTTCAAGGTACATCTTTTAATTATCACTGGCTTGGTGTTACGATATATATTATTCTATTTTCAGCCATAATCTACGTTATCAGTTTACCTTTATCCTACTATTCCGGATTTGTAATAGAGCACAAATATGACCTCAGAAATCAAACTCTCCTCGAATGGTTGAAGGATCAGGGAAAATCACTTGTGATATCTCTAATAATGGCAACTCCCTTGATCCTAGCAATATACTATCTCGGTAGTACTTTCCCCGATAGATGGTGGCTTTACGCAGGTATAATCTATTTCATAATTCTAGGTGTTCTTTCTAATATATCTCATCTTATCATGATACCTCTGTTCTATAATACGGAGGGGCTGAAAGATGAGGAACTGAAAGAAAGATTGATCAATATTGCACAAAACAACGGTGTTCCAGAGGTAGAAAAAATTGTGGTGGTGAAGGCTGGTGAGAAAACTGAAAAAGCGAATGCAGGATTTGCTGGCATGGGCAAAACTAAACGACTTATACTATTCGATAATTTACTGAAAAAATTCCATAAAAAAGAGATAGAAAGTGTGGTAGCTCATGAGATGGGTCACTACGTTCAGAAAGATCTGCTTAGATTTATACTGATCGAAGGGTTACTCATATTTCCTATGTTCTATCTTACAGGTTATATATTCAATATCTGGGCTGGTTTTTCTAACATATACAACCTGCCCTTCTTCCTTTTGATAATGTACGGATTGTATTCAATCATAGACCCCATCATACTAGCCTATAATCGCTATAGAGAAAAGAAGGCTGACGAATTCGCATTGGGTGTGATAGGAAAATCGACCCCAGTCATATCAACTTTTAAGAGACTTTCTGATATAGATTTAGCTGAGATTAATCCTCATCCATTGAAAAGGATCATGTTCTACTCACATCCTCCACCCAATAAAAGAATCGATATGGCCAAAAAGACCTATAATGAATGACATATATTCAAAAAAAGGAAAAGGATAAATAAGAAATACCCCTAAGAACCAACAGATATACCCGACTTAGCTCAGACTGGCTAGAGCGGGTGACTGTAGTTGAGATAAACTTTATCGGTTAGAACCGATCACCCGCGACACAGCAGAAATCACCAAGTCCCCGGTTCAAATCCGGGAGTCGGGACTTTCTTATTTCCTTTTTCTACGATCGTTCTTATAGACCATTAATGCAAATAATATTGCTATCCCTAGAATAAATCCTTCAAAACCAGGTACAGATTCTTCATCATCACTAAGAACTACCTGGCCTTCGGTTTCCATATCCTCCGTTTGATAATCATCAGAATAGGTCACTCTAGGCCGTTCTGAATATGTGTAATTTAGAAAAAGATAATAATCTTCAAGATGTCCTTCTATACCATCATCCACCCAGCTGGTCACTCTCTGTGCATCTCTCGCAAAAAATTGATCATTAACCAAGTCTATATTCACCCAGCCTCCCTCATTTTCATCTGATATATACTGCTGCCTAACCCATCCATGGCCAGCCCACCTATCTAAGACCCTATCATTTAATATCCCCAATTCGATCCATGAAGGTATATCTACTGATCGTGCTAAAGAACAGTAAAGGAAAGATTGTTCATCACAATCCCCTTCACGGTTGTGCAATGTCATAAGTGTATGCTGGGGTAAACCCGTGGTCCCTCTCACGTATTCAATATTATCGTTTATCCAATCGTAGAGTGCTCTAGATTTGGTATAAATATTATCTTTACCTTCAGTTATCTCTTCTGCTAAACTTCTTATCTCACTGCTCTCTGGCTGTATCATCCAATCATTTTCTCCATCCCCGTCTCTGTCCTGATCTAGCTGCCATTGATTGCGATTGTATCTATCTTTTAATGATTGAGAAACATCTGATACTTTTCCAGAATTATCAGCTGAATATCCCCAATTTACAGTTGTGGTTTCTACGTCATAGATGATCTCAATCTTTTTACTTTCAGCAGAACGAAGTGTACCGTTCCAAAGCATCCATTCTTGTCCAAATTTTTCGATGCTTGAAGGATTACCACCCCATTCCATATTTTTAATGGTTTGGATATCGTTTCCGGGTATGTCGATAGGTACAGGTATATCTATATTATAGTCAATCTCACCTGTAGTTTCAAGATCTATAGTCCTCTTAATCGAAAAATCAGCTTTTTCAGGATATACGTCCCCCCCACCTAATAAATTCTGTAGATTGCTAACAAAAGGAGTAAAAAACACTGCAGTTATCAACCCCGCAGCTATCAATAAAGCAAAAATTCCCTTTAAAATATTACTTTTTCTCTTTTTTGGCTGTTTCTTTACCTTGTTAGCTTTATAACTCTTAGTCGGAGTGTCATTATAAGATTTATTAGGACTACCTTTACTGTCTTTATTCCAGTTTTCCCAATAATCGTCATTGCTGTCAGCCATAGTTTAGTAATCCTCATAGTTATAAATAGATATTATGTTCATTTACCAGCTTTTTTCATGGCTCTTTTCATCTCATCAGGTATCGTATCTGGAATTATTTCATTATATATATAAAATAAAACGACCGTTGCAAAAACTCCTCCAATAATCAAAAGAGCAAATACGCTGGTTTGTCCAAACCTAGCACCCCATACAAAAGTCATAATGAAACCGTGACCACCGCTGATCAAAAATGAACGTAGAAGATATCTCCAAAAATCTCCTTTGTAAGCTCCATATCCTATCATAGCCCCAGTTGAAAAATGTATCGCCGTATAATTGTAAGATAAAAGTAAAACGAATACAGCAGTTCTAAGTGCCACACTGGACAGACCTGCATAGAATATATAGATGAACATCATCATGGCTGCAATACCAGTACCTAAAGCCATGCCATAAAAGGTAGTATCATGATTCAGTCTAAATGGTTTTTGTATCATTATCAACAATTTTACCACTTCTATCAGTGCCACGATCAATAGGGTCCATAAAAAATTCTGCAGAGGAAAGTTCATTGAAAAAATACCGATTACCAGCCCTATACCTAGCCCTATAGTAACCATGAAAAATGCTTTATTATCCTTGAAATAACCCTCATACTCACCTAATAAAAAGTACAGTAATAATGCAGCGGGAGTAAAGCTTATGAGTCCTAATATTGTAATCGCATTCATGTGATTATATATACATTTTTTTCAATGTAGTATATTCAGCACCACTTTTTTTCAATATGCTCTTTTTAAGGCTCAATTTGTTAACTCTCAAAGATTTGAAGTGAACGTCGTCATAGTTCTCAATCGTATTTCTAAGCTGTTCCTTATTCTTTCCCCCTTTAACACGAGCAACAGTTATATGAGGTGAGAATTCGCGATCCTCCCTTTCAAACCCTAGAGGTACTAATTCTTCTTCAACTCTATGAGCTATATCCTTCAGATCGCCTGATTCGTCCTCTGTACCCATCCAAACAACCTTCATATAACCTAAATGGGGGAACGCACCCGTTCCCTTCACATCGATATCAAACGGTTCAAATTCTTTCAGGGAAAAATTGACTTTATCTACGATGTCGTCAATTTTATCTTCCTCAGTATCCCCTAAGAATTTAACTGTCATATGAATTTGACTCGGATCTACCATATTCAATGGTGCCCCAGTACTTTCCAGATCATCCATAAATCTTCTGATCGTATCGTTCGGTTCAACATCCAGCGATATAAATCCTCTAAACGTCATAGTTCCACATCCAATAGGGCTTTCTTAATTTTTTCGGGGTGATGATAAATCTTCATACATTAATCACCTTCTACTATGGGTAATAGTTATAAATAAGACTTCTTTATTGCTCAAATAGTCTTTTTGCCGAGGTAGCTAAGTCTGGACTAAGGCGCCGGCCTTGAGAGCCGCTAAACGTTGGAAAGTGGGAGACCGCCTTCCAACATATCGGGCACAAACCCGGTGATCAAGCAAGCCGGTGGCGCCTTTGCGCCACAGGAGTTCGAATCTCCTCCTCGGCGCTT
>JBKHIX010000067.1:0-10423 GCA_046538435.1 Thermoplasmata archaeon
TTTGGACACACCATTTTACAGTTCAGATGAAAATCACAGTCCCACCAACCTTCATCGAAATCAGCTAATTCCAATCTATAATCATCATCTGGTTCTCTCGGATCTATATTGAATCTGTACAGTTTAGCTAAAGCTGCAGGTCCCAAATATTCCTCATCCTCTCCATTAACTGGACATCCACCAAAACAGGAAGCACATAAGATACAGTTCGTGTACTTTTCCAGTTCTCTCACATCTTCTTTATCCATCATCCTTTCTTTCTCTGGATTATCGTCTTTTTGTCTGAATGTGGGTTTGATCTTTCTGTAGTTTTCGAAGAACTTTTCCATATCAACTATCAAATCTTTCTTCACTTTAAGATGTGGCAGTGGTTCGACCAGGACAGTTCCTTCTTCAGGTTCAGTTCCTTCGTCCAGTGCTTTGTAATGATCGATATCGACTTTCAGTTTTCCTTCAACTAAATCTTTCATCTGAGTCCTGCAAGCTAATCTTGGAACTTTATTTATCAGCATAGCACAGCTCCCGCAAACTGCCCCTCTGCAGGAGTATCTGAACGATATCGAATCGTCGAGGTTATCCTGTACATAGAACAATGCATCCAAAACTGTCATACCTTCTCTTTCTGGTAATTCGAAGGTATCATAATGATAATCGCTTCCATCCCCATTATATCTGAATATCTTCATCTTCATCAGTACTCACGCTCCTTTACTTCGAACTCTCCTAAAGTTACATCTGTATATTCTAGCTCAGGACCCGTATCTCTTAGGTATACCATAGTATGTTTCAGGTATTCATCATCCTTTCTATCGGGATAATCTCTCCGGTAATGTGATCCTCTGCTTTCCTCTCGTTTTAAAGAACTCAAAGCTACCACTTCTGCGATCTCAAGCATCCCTCTAAGTTCTAAAGTCCTTATTAGCGACATGTTGAAAGATCGGTTTTTATTATTGACGACTACTTCACTGTATCTATCCTTGAGTTCTCTCACTTTTTCCAATCCTTCTTCCATCTCATCCTTTTCTCTGAACACACCAAAGTGTTCGAACATCATCTCTCTGAGTTCATCCAATATATTACTGTAATTGATTCCTTCTTTTCTATTCAAGATATCATCGATATGTTCCTTTTCAGTTTGTATTTCCTCTTCAAATAGGTTTTCGTCAAATTCTCTTTCATTTAACTCTCGTGATGCAGTATCCCCAGCTATTTTACCGAATACAACTGTTTCCAGGAGTGAATTGCCGCCAAGTCTGTTCGCCCCATGAACGCTCACACAAGAACATTCACCAGCAGCATAGAGTCCATCGACATCAGTACTGCATCCGTTATCAATGTCTATACCACCCATGGAATAGTGCTGGCCAGGTTGAACTGGTATAGGTTTTTCGACCGGGTCTATACCTGCAAAATCCTTTGCGATCTGTCTTATTCCCGGTAATCTTTCATCTATCTTTTCTTCTCCGAGATGAGTTAGGTCAAGATGTACGTATTCATCTTCAAACCCTCTTCCTTCTTCAACTTCAGTTATGATAGACCTAGCAACTATATCTCTTGGAGCTAATTCCATAGCATCAGGAGCATAGTCTTTCATGAACCTTTCACCTTCTTTGTTTTTAAGATATCCTCCTTCACCTCTAGCTCCTTCTGTGATCAATATGTTAGATCCATACAGAGTTGTAGGATGGAACTGGATAAATTCCATATCTTCAAGACCAACCCCTGATTTATAAGCAAGATAAGCACCATCTCCAGTATTTATCAATGCATTAGTAGAACGGTTGTATATCCTGCCGTATCCACCTGTTGCTAGAATCAAAGCTTTAGATGAAAAACCATGTACATCTCCATTTTCGATGTTCAATGCTGTACATCCCAAACATCGGTTATCTTTAGTTACCAGGGATGTAACGAAATATTCGTCATAGAATGTTATATTTTCTGATATGGATTGTTCATAAAGTGTATTCAATAAATTATGGCCAGTTCTATCAGCTGCATAACATGTTCTCGGTGAACCTGCACCACCGAAAGGTCTTTGAGCTATTTTTCCATCTTCCATCCTGGAAAATACCGTACCCCAGTGTTCAAACTCCAGTACTGCATCAGGAGCATTTTTCGTTAATATGTCAACTGAATCCTGGTCTGCTAAGTAATCCGAACCTTTTACAGTATCGAAGGCATGGTCTTTCCAGGAATCTTCTTCCACATTGCCAAGTGAAGCATTTATTCCCCCCTGAGCTGCTACACTGTGAGACCTGAGAGGATAAACTTTGGATAAAACAGCTACATCCTTCTTGTTTTTAGCACCTTCAATAGCTGCTCTTAATCCTGATAGTCCTCCCCCTATAACTACAATATCATGTTTATAAATTGATTTTTCTTCCATATTTATTATCCCTCTTTATAACAGGATAATACGATACAATTTTAATTAATTTTTGTGTGATAGCCCGAAATATAGAAAAAATAAATATCATGAGTAAAATTACTCGTATCGATGAAGGATTTTATTAAAAAAGAGAAGTTCTACTTATTACTGATTATATTCATCATTCTATTTTCGTTCTTAACGGTAATCGTAGCATTTGATTACTCTGATAATATCGATGAAAATGTATCAAGACACATTTCTGGGGAACCTGGTAATCCGTTATTTGAAATTATGAGATATATTACCCATCTTGGAGATTTCTATTTCATATTACCTGCCTCTATCGCTGTCATCGTTTTATTTTACTATCTTAAAGAACCCATTTTATCAGTATTGTTCGCTATTATGATGCTGTGTGCAATTCCTGCTTATAAAGTAATTAAACATTTATTTAAAAGACAAAGACCTGTCATAAATTTTATTAACGAAACAGGTTACAGCTATCCTAGTGGTCATACAACTGGTGCTTTTACATTTTTTATTGGATTGTACGTGTTCTATCAGCTCCTATACAAAAATCAGCATAATTATCTATTCTTAACAATTTGTGGATCTTTAGCATTTTTAGTGGGATTATCTAGGATGGTTTTGGGGGTTCATTATCTAAGTGATGTTATTGGGGGTATATTATTGAGTGGTATCTTAGTCAGTTCATTTACCATAATCCATGAGCGATTAGGATCTAAACTAAAAATTCATGATTAGATTTATATTTCTCCGGTATAATCTCCGCCTGATATGTGGGATTACAAGAAAGTAATGCTGTTCAAGTTTTCCTCTTATGGGTTCTTGAAGAATCTTAGATTCTTTGAACCATTTCTTTATCTGTTCTTCTTGGAGAACGGTATGAGCTTCCTCCAGATTGGAACTTTGATTTCAATAAGAGAAATCTCTGTTCTAATCCTTGAAATTCCCACTGGGATAATGGGGGACCTATGGGGTAGAAGGAAGACAATGGCAACAGCCTTTGCATCATATATTGTTTCTTTCGCTATATTTTATTCCTTTAGTACTTACTTTATTTTCGTTCCGGCTATGTTCTTATTTGCATGGGGAGAGGCTCTAAGATCTGGAACTCATAAATCCATGATCATGGCACATCTAGATGATGAAGATATGTCAGAAAAAAAGGTTGAGTACTATGGTAAAACCAGGTCAGCCTCTAGGTTAGGGTCTGCACTATCTGCTGTTTTAGCTGGTGTTATCGTTTATTACTTCCAAAGTTACAATATCGTTTTTCTTGTAACGATCATACCATATATCTTAGGATTTTTCCTGATGCTCTCGTATCCAAAGGAATTGGAAGCGGAGGGTTCAAAAGGAGGTCAGACTGGGGTCATTAAACACATCAAAAACAGTTTCAAGCAAATCTTTGATAAACCAAGTCTGGGTAAGATGGTATTGAACGCTTCGATTTATGACTCTTTCTTCAAAATATCTAAAGACTATTTATCACCGATTGTTGAAACTTTTGCAGTTTCACTTCCGTTGCTTGTTTTTATAGGAAATCCGACTCAAAGGACAGCTATTTTGGTTGGAGTTGTCTATTTCTTCGTTTACATGAATAGTTTCGTATCATCTAGAAAATCAGCAGCACTCATGAAACGAGTAGGAAACATGGCCAAAGCCTTGAATGTACTTTTCTTCACCATGGCTTCTGCATTCCTAGTGGTCGCAGTCTTCCTCCAATTAAATATCGTGATATTGTCCATAATCGCCTTGTTCTTCTTCTTTGGTCTGTATAATCTAAGGAAGCCTATGGTGGTTGGTTATTTAGTGGATAGGATAGACCCGGACACTAGAGCAACACTTCTGAGTACGCATAATCAAGTGCGATCAATAGTTGGAATAATAATCGCACCTATCCTTGGTTTCTTTGCAGATGTTTACGGCATAAGCGCAACTTTTGCTTTCGGTGCTGTAGTGTTGTTTGTGGTAGGTATTCTTCTTTACATAAAGGGAGAAAATTAAAGATTATTAGATAATAAAACTTTTTAAATATCTATTTTAACCAGCTTGTATTCTCTGAATCCTTGTACAACTTTCATGTATCCTTTTTCTCTTATCTCATCGTCCAATTCATCGTCACCTGTATCTGCTCTGAGATGTGGTGTTTTGTTCAATTTAGTAGGTGTTGCTAAGATGTAGATATTGTTCAAACCAGCTTTTTTCACAACCTTGGGACTTATCTGCTGATTTCCTCTTCCGAGGAAGAATCCCTGGTTCCCTATCATAGATACAACAATCTTAATTCCTGCTGCATCTTCAGCTAATTTCAAAATCTCTTTCTCAGCTACGTCTAATTCGACTATCTCCTTGTTCTTAAGAACATCCACCCCAAGGATAGTATAATCTAAATCGAGGATCTCCTGTATCTTAGCAGTTGTAGAACCCGGTCCAAGCACAAATAAATGATCGGGATTGTGTTCCATCTCCTCTATTATGTAACTAGCGATATCGTACTTCTGCTCTTCCTGATCAACAGATTTGATACTCTGCTTTCCCATCTGGATGTAGTGTGGTTCGTAGATGCTCAATGCTTCTCCATGAAGAGTGATCTCCCACTCACCCTGTCTATAAGTTTCTTCGTTCAAATCCATGATATCTACCATGCCTGTGTCAGCGCTTCCAACGATGTAATCATTGAAGAGTTCAGCACTGGACTCTGGATTTATGCCGAACACTCCACTGTGCATCTTAACTCCTGCAGGTATGCCTAAAATGGGGATCTCATTTTCTACTTCTTCAAAAACATCTCGAGCAGTTCCATCTCCACCACAGAATAATATCAATTCAACATCATTTTTTAGAAATTCTCTTACAGCTTTATGAGTATCATTAGCTTCAGTCTTACCGATTTCATCATCTACTGCTTCATAGACTACTTTGATCTCATCGTCTGGAAAGAATTTCTTCAATGAATCTTCCCCCATGATACCTTCTGCTGTGTACCATTGATGACCCCTATTCATATTTTTCAAAGCCTTTTCAGCTCTACTCTGGGCTACAGGGTCCGCACCCAATTCCACCGCCTTTTCATAAACTCCATCGGTTCCCTTCAGACCTACTCTACCACCCATCCCAGCGATGGGATTTATCACGAATCCAACTTTCATCAAATAACTGATAAATGCGAACACAAAATAAGCTTTATGGATTCAAATCTATTTTATACTACGATGTTAATGTAATGATATGAAGATCACAGAGATATTCTATTCGATACAGGGCGAAGGTAAGCAGATGGGTTTACCTACGATCTTTGTCAGAGCTGGGGGATGTAATCTAAAGTGTGACTGGTGCGATACAAAATATGCCTGGGAAGGCGGAAAAAAGATGACGATTGAAGAGATTACAGAATCTGTAGATGATTTTCCTGCTAAAAGAGTTTGCTTGACAGGTGGAGAACCCCTTGTACAAAATGAAATCTATGAATTGATCGATGCATTGATATATGAACATGAATTAACTTTGGAAACCAACGGTTCTCTGGATATCACCAAATTAACAAAAATGGACCTGATGATCTCTATGGATTACAAAACTCCTTCCTCTCTTATGGCTGGAAAGATGAAAGAAGAGAATTTAGGATTATTGAGGGAAAGAGATCAGCTTAAGTTCGTTATTGATGATAGAAAGGATTATGAATATTCTAAGGAAGTAATAAACAATCACCCAATAAAAAGTGAAATAATCTTTCAGCCCATGGGAGGAAAGAAATTGAAGAAATTGGCTGAATGGGTTCTGGAAGATGATCTAGACGTAAAGGTTCTTCCACAGCTCCATAAGATAATATGGGGAGATAAGAAGGGAGTATAAATCAACAATAAATATACCAAAACTATAAGAAACACCTTTCTCACTTTTCACAGTGTTATTAAAATCAATCTAAAGAAGGTGGATAACTTGCAGTATAGAAAATTTGGAGAAATAGATTTTGAACCCTCAGCGTTAGGATTCGGAGCCATGCGATTGCCGTATGAAGGGGACGAACGTGGGGATATCAAGGAAGACGAAGCGATAGAGATGATCAGATATGCCATCGATCACGGTGTTAATTACGTTGATACAGCCTGGCCTTATCACGATGAAGAAAGTGAAAAATTAGTGGCTAAAGCATTGAAAGACGGTTATAGGGAAAAGGTTAAAGTTGCTACTAAACTACCATCGTGGGATGTCGAAGATTCTGATGACTTAGATAAATTTTTAAACAAGCAGCTGGAAAGACTGGAAGTCGATAAGATCGATTTCTATCTATTACATGCTCTGAGCAGAAAGTACTGGGAAAAATATCAGGATCTTGACGTCGATATCTTCGAATGGATGAAAGAGAAGAGAGAAGAAGGAAAGATAGATTATCTAGGATTCTCTTTCCATGATGATCTAGACATCTTTAAAGAAATCGTAGACGAGTATGACTGGGATTTCTGTCAGATACAGTACAACTATTTCGATCAAAAATATCAAGCAGGTACGGAAGGTCTAAAGTATGCTGCTGATCAAGGTCTCGGAGTGATCATAATGGAACCTCTTAGAGGTGGTAAATTAGCTAAAGAGCCTCCTGAGAGTATCAAAAATATATGGAGTAAAGCTGACAAAGACTGGAACCCAGTAAAATGGGCACTGAGATGGTTATGGAATCAAGAAGAGGTTTCACTCGTTCTAAGCGGTATGAGTAACTTGGAACAGGTTAAAGAGAATGTAGAGATCGCTTCTAATTCAGGTATTGATACACTCTCAGAGAAAGATTTAGAGATCGTAGACGAAGTAGCAAAGAAATATAAAGAGATATCACCAGTAGAATGTACAGGCTGTAACTACTGTATGCCTTGTCCAAATGATGTCGCCATCACACTCAATTTCAGACTTTATAACCAAGCTGAGATCTATGATGAATTTGAAGAGAATCAAGAAAAGTACCTAGAAAATATGGATGAAGAAAAAAGAGCTAGCGCCTGTGTAAGATGTGGTCAATGTGAGGATGCATGTCCACAGAACTTACCGATAATGGATCTGCTTGAAGAAGTTGCAGAGTATTTTGAAGAGCAATAATCTAAAAACCCCCTTTTTAATTATTTTGATATTATCACTAATTCTGTGATGTGTAATGAAATTAGTAATTTTTAAGACCAGTATCTCTAGAAAATTCATTCTCTAAAATTTTTCTCAATGAATTCTCCCCATATCAGAAAAATAACATTTTTCTAACGATTCGAATATTTTGAAAAACATTCTCACAAGGCTGAAGCTTTGGGGCATGTTTAGAGAACGTGTTCTCTCAATATAAGGAATATCTATCCCTTTGGATTGGGAGAACATATTCTATCAAGAACAGTAACCTCGTTACTGTAGATCGGAGAATTTATTCTTTCGAGAATAGGAACACTGTTCATATGCACGTTCCTATTGATTGAGAAAACTTGTTTTATCAAGAACAGTAACCTCGTTACTGTGGACTCAATAGTTATTTGGTATATTCATTCAGGTTCTTTTGAGTAGCCCATGAATCAACATTTAGTTCTTTTTGAATAGCAAATAAATCATCAGGAATATTTCTGGTCCTTGTTCATGATTTAAGCCCTTTGTATCCCTAATGAAAATGAGGATGAGTATAGGAGTAATGTGCTAATCATCCTCATAGGACGATGTACTCCTGCGGATAAAGGGAATTTATTCCACGAATATCCCCAACCTCAAAGGTATCAGAAAAAACTTTCTAATTCCATTTAGAATAGTGGTTTTAAATAGGTATCAGAAAATAAATCTTCTAAAACTATTTAGATATAAAATCTAAAGAGGGTGGGGAATTAGGGCTTAAACGTGACTATTAAATATTTAACTAATAATATCAATGCTGATTATATGTAAGTAATCTCGTGATTACTGATTTTAGGATAATATTTACAATACAATTAGTTAAATCATGTATATTTTATTAGATTTTAAATCAAAAGATAAGGAAAAAATTTATTATTACAATACTTTTATATAGACGTTTTTTCATTAGTTAGATAATAGGATTTTTTCCTATAGAGGGTGAAATACACGAGAAAATATATTGTAATAATAATATCTGCAATGATATTTGGTGGTTTACCGGGACTTTTTTTATGGAGACGGTAAGTGCTAGCACATTTGCAGGTGGAAGTGGAACATCAATTGATCCATATCAGATATCTAATGTTTATGAATTACAGAATATGAGTACAGATCTAAATGCGTACTATATCTTAGTTAACGATATCGATACGAGTGCTACGAGCGGATGGAACTCAGGTGCGGGATTTGTGCCTATCGGAACTTCTTCTGCAAGTTTCAGAGGATCTTTTGACGGTCAGGGATATTCGATCAGCAATCTGTATATCAACAGACCTTCAACAAATTATATTGGACTTTTTGGTTACACAGAATTTGGGTCTATAAAAAATATAGATATGATCGACAATGATATCACCGGACAGAACTATGTAGCTGTACTTGTAGGATCCAGTTATTGGAGTAGAATGGAGAAATGTTATGCCAAAGGTGAGGTATATGGAATTGATCATGTCGGCGGTCTGGTTGGGTATGATTATTCTGGCTCATCGAATAACTTATACGCTACAGTTAATGTAAGTGGATCTAATAATGTCGGCGGTCTATTTGGAGGACTTCATTACGCCACATTGGATAACAGTTATGCGAGAGGTAATGTGCATGGAGTTTACTATACTGGTGGGCTAATTGGGCAAAATGCAGACGGTAATATTCAAAAATCCTACTCAACAGGGTATGTGGAAAGCAGTTATTCTGGGGGCTTAGTTGGTATAAATTGGGGTGGAACAATTCTTAATTCCTCCTGGGATACGGAAACCTCAGGACAATCTACAATCTCAGGAGGTACTGGTAAAACAACAGCAGAGATGAAAGATGTATCAACATTCACAAATGAGTCTACGGAGGGTCTAGACGAGGCATGGGATTTCGTTGGTGATCCACACAATGATACTGCTACTGAAGATATCTGGGATATAGACAGTGAGAAAAACGATGGTTACCCATATCTGTCTTGGCAAGTTTTTGAAGAACCTATCGAAGTCACTGAATACACTTTGTATGCGGACCAGGACATCGAGATCGGTAAAATCATTGTCTGGAACGATGGGGACTATCTCTACGTAAATTTCACCATAACTGCAGAAAACTGGTACCTGAAAGAGATCAGCCTAGATGTGGGTAATGAGCTTAACGATATTCCTCAAAATAAGAAAGGAAATCTTATTCCAGGATGGTTCAAATATAGTTGGGTAAACACAACACCTGAGACTACATGGCATTTGATGGTAGTGAATATCAGCGATGTAGGATTAAGTGGAAATATCATCATAACAGCACATGCAGCATTAGCAAACCATAACAATGATCCTGTAACTTACGAGGGTTCTTGGGCAGCGACTAATCCAGGCGAGAATACTTTCGTCGAGAAAGGAAACTGGGCAACTTACGTAGAGTATCCTAATTAATGGATCTGCTGAACTGATAAAACTCTTTAAAACCCTTTCTTTTTTATCTTTATTCATTTTTAATGCCTTTTTTTCATAAAAAAAATAATTCCCTCTTCTATCAATTTCCTCACTTCGTTCAAAAATATGATAGTAAGTAGAAATCATAGATTCCTACTATTTCCAAATTTTTTCATTTCATTCAAAAATATTGAAAATGCGAGAGACCTAATTCCCTCTTTACTTCATCATAGATGAAAAAATGCGTAGGAACTCGCTTCGCTCGCTCCTTCTTTACTTTATTTTCTTTCGTCGCACTCTAGAAAAATATAATATGCGATAGTAATCAAAGATTCCATCTTTTCAATCACTTCATCCGCTCTGCTCCTGAAGCAAATTGAATGCGAGGGAAGGGAAATTAACGTCGATTTGTATACAGCCTTCCCTCTTTTATTAATTTTGAAATAAAATATAATAATGCGAGGGAAGGGATTTGAACCCTCGGACC
>JBKHIX010000068.1:0-10381 GCA_046538435.1 Thermoplasmata archaeon
ATGAGGTCCAGTTTCACCTAACACACCACCAGGCAGATCATGGTACCAATGATCCTTCATATCCATCATATGATGTTTTGGAGTAGATAGTAAAATTCTCATTCCTAAAAATTCACCGATCTCACCATTCTCGACTTTCTCTTTAGCCTCGATGAATGCGGGATGATATCTTACATTGTGGATAGTACATATCTCAACATCGTGTTCTTCCGCAGCTTCGAGCATTTTGTTGCAATCTTTTACAGTAGTAGCCATAGGTTTTTCCATAATTATATGGGCACCATTTTCGATAGCCTCGATAGCTACTGGTGCATGAACATGAGGAGGAACACATATATCAACAATATCTAGATTTTCTTTTTCATACATCTCTGAAGAATCTTTGTATGCTTTTGGAATGTTGTTCTCTTTAGCTGTTTCTTTTGCTAAATCCTCATCTAGATCACATACCGCCTTCAGATTAACTTTATCTTTCATCCTCTTGTATGCTGGTATATGTCTCTCTTTTGTTATCATTCCACATCCAACTATGCCTACATTTAATTTCTTCATATTTTCACCTTTTTAAAACTGAGTTAAGCTTTTTTGAAATTGATTAGTTAAATTTTCCCAGTCCTGATCATCTACAAAACTTCGCGCTTTTTCTCCAAACTCATTTATCAATCGTTCATCGTCTAATTCTTTGTACTTCACTATTACATCTTTAGACCTATCGATGTATACTACACCATTACCTTCGCCAAATTCCTTCTTAATCCCAGGCAACTCCGTAGCGATAACTGGATTAGCCATGGCCATGTATTCGTACATCTTTATCGGTACTATATTCTTCATGATCTCATTCTTATAAGCAGGTAACAAACAGACATCAGCAACGGAAAGATACCTTGGAATCTCTTCGAATGGTACTTTACCAGTCAATATCAATCTATCTTTCAACCCATTTTCATCTCTAAAATCTTGCAAGTACTCGTACAGATCTCCTTCTCCAACTATCATCAACTTAAGGTTCTCATCATCGTTCTTTGCCAGCTCCTGGGCAACCTCTTTCATCCCAGAGAAATCGTAGATCCATCCCATAAAGAATAGAACAGTGTCTTCTTCTTTGATACCATATTCTTCTTTTATATCAGGAGCTTCAATAGATGGATCATATCTATCTAAATCAACACCAGCAGGGATAACATCGATTATCTCTTCGTCCGCTCCCATATCAATACAGTATTCTTTTAATCCCTGATTGATAACCAATATTTTATCGGAACCTTCTAAAGTTTTCTTTTCATATCTTTTAGCGATGTTTTGTATCGCTTTGTTTGGAAGCAACTTGTGAAGATGATCTATCAAGTAATAAACAAAAGGAATATCTCTTTTCTTACATTCTTTCATAGCGATGTTTGCATTCAAAATACCAAAGGCGACAACAACATCCGGCTCGAATTCATCTAACTCATTTTGGATCTCTTTTTTATGCGTTAAAAATATAGATGCCTTGTCTAAAAGAGGAACTTTGACCATCCCGGGCCTTATCAAAGTGATATCTGCATCCTCTATAACATGAGATGGAGGATTCATCTCTTTTCTTGTGCATATCCACTCACAGTCATCTTCATCGTGCCAAAGATATTCATAATCGATCACTCGAACTTCATGACCTCTTTTTGCCATCCTTTCTAACAAGTGATGTTGCTGATGAGGGCCTCTTTTTATCCAATCTGTTTCCTGTATCGCTAATATCTTCATTTATATGACCCCGAAAAGAAAATAACAGGTATTGAAAGGGTTTTCAAAATTCTGCGTACTCATCGATCGTTTCCCATTCTTCTTCGAACCACTCGTGTATCTTGTCCAATCCTTCTTCGAATGAATATTTCGGTTCATAATCGAGCAGATTCTCAGCTTTCTCGATAGATGAACACAATCGTTTTTTCACGTCCCAATCTCTACGACCTACGTACTTTACACCGTTCTCATTACCAGTTCTCTCGTTGATCATGTTCGCCATATCGATGACTTTTGTTTCTACACCTGATCCGAGATTGATAGCTTCGCCAACCGCTTCGTCTTTTTCGGTCATAGCTAGCAATCCATTGATTATATCTCCAACGTAGGTCCAGTCTCTTGTTTCGTCTCCGGTTCCTGTGATCGGTAATTCTCTGCCCTGATAACTCCAGTAGAAGAAGTTCGGAATCACGTTCCTATATTTCCCAGGAACTTCTCCCGGTCCGAACACGTTGAAGAACCTCGCGTTCACTATAGGCAGATCATAAAGATTATTGAAATAGTTGGTATACAGTTCACCGACCAACTTGGTCACCTGATATGGTGTATGATGGCTCAAAGATGTATCTGGTTCTTTGAAAGGCATCTCGGAATCTAAGCCGTAAATACCGCAGCCTGAAGAAGCATATATGAACCTTTCAGGATCAACCATCTGGGCATGCTCTAAAGTTTTTAAAAGTCCCATACCGTTGACCATCAAGTCCGTTTCAGGATGGTCCACTGAATTTTGATTGGCAAAATGTGCTGCTAGATGGAACACATAATCAGGTTTATGTTTGAAAGCTCTTCTCAGTTTTTCATCGTTCAATATACTCCCTTTTATGAACTCTACATTTTCTCTTTCCGGTAACAGCCATTCGTAACCGGAAGAGAGATCGTCCAGTACTATAACGTTCTCAGCTTCGTAATCACTCAATCGTTCAACCAAGTTGTTGCCTATAGCCCCTGCTCCTCCAGTGACCAGTATGGTCTTGTCTTCAAATATTCCTTTATATTCTTCACTCATATTATCCCTCTAAATTTCACAGATCATATTCTTCTTGGAACCAATCTATGGTTCTAGCGATACCTTCTTCAGGTGGTACAGTCGGTTCGTGATCCAAGTGCTCTTTAGCTTTCTCACTGTTTATCTTTTTAACGTCAGTAGTCATAGGTTCCTTACCTTTATAGGTTACTTTTGAATCATCCTTATCCAAGTAATCTAGAATTATATCAGATAATTCCTCTATTGTGATCTCCCAGTCAGGATTACCTCCTAGATTGTAGACTTCACCGTTATGGAAGTTGTCTACTATATTCGCTAGCGTTCTAGCAGTATCTTCCACATAATCGAAGATCCTCTTATGACCCTTATACACTGTATAAGGTTCGTCGTTCAAAGCTTTCCAGATGAATACTGGGATGACTCCTCTATACCCGCTGTAATGTTCGTGAGGACCGTAACAGTTCACAGGCCTAACCATAACGCATTCAGAATCGAACTTCTCCATAGCGTTCTTGACTTGCATCTCGTTGACTCTTTTTGACATTGCGTAATCGTTCAACAGGTGGAACGGTTTCTCTTCAGTTATCTCCTCGTAGATTTCACCTGCATAGTCGCCATAAACTTCTGCACTGGAGAAATCTATCAATCTGAAACCTTCGTCAGCTTGAATCCTCAGGATATTCTTTGTACCTACAGCATTTGTTTTCCATAGATTCTCGTAGTGATCTTCACCGTTCCATCTTCCGTATTCTGCTGCAGCGTTGTACACGTAATCAAAATCGTGTTCATCAAACACTTCTTTCAACTGTCTGTAATCACCGATGTCCATACGGTAGTGCTTTTCATCGTGGTGAAACTTGATGTCTAGAGTCCAAACCTCGTGTCCTCTATCCCTCAATTCGTTTTTCAGATTCGTCCCTATAAATCCGGCTCCGCCTGTTATCAGTATTTTCTTGGTCATTTTTTTCCCTCTTCTTTGAAATATACTATTCTTTTGTTTTGAAATTTAATCTAATTTTTCCAATCTCTTTTTAATCTCTTCTTGATCAAAGTCAAAAATTTTACTCCATTTTGAATTTTTAAATTCTAGGAAATATTGATTTCTAAATATTATTAATAAAGAAGATATTTGCCAAATAGCAAGAAAATTTTCATAAAACTTGTTGAAATATTCTTCATCATATTCAAAAATCTTAAGTGGATCATTTTCACCCAATTGATCTTCACTATTTTCCGTTTCTATTATCCCAGTATGTACTGTCTTGGACAAATCATGGTAGATTTCATCTAATAAATCCTTCAAACAATCATAATCATATGCCTCTGAATAAGTATTAGTTTCATCGTCAGAAATGAACTTTAAAATATTTTCCTCATATTTTGGCTTAATTAAATCAACAATATTTTCAGTTAGACCATAATTGCCTGTAACCGATTCTCTCAATTCTCCGTTTTTCCAATTCTTCATTTCTTTTTCTAAATCTCTTGAATATCCAATTTTTGATTTTTCATCAAAATATAATGATCTTAAATATATTTCAAAATACTGTCTTAAAATAAAATTTGCCGCGACATATTGACCTGAAACTGCTAAAACAACCGAGGATGTCAATATATTAGTTATGTATGAAGTCAAATAGAAAATATTTTCTAAAAAATGAGCTTCATCTAAAGGTATATGTTGTATCCTATTATTTAATTTATTTATAATTTGAATTAATTTATCAATTTCGTTTTTGTAATTATCTAAAGTTTCTTCTTTTACATTTTCCATTTGATTCTCTTTACTTCCTAGATAATTATTTAGTCTTTGTTTAAATAATTCATCTAATTTTTCCCTATAATCTTCGCCTAAATTTTCCTCTAATTCTTTAATATAAGCTTCATATCTCTTTCTTTTTTCCTCTTCAAATTTGTCGTTCATATTTTTTCCCCTTCAAACATCCTTTTTAAATTCACTCTACCACTCTTCAAGACTCTTTAAATTCAAAACTGCTTAAATCACGATAACAAATCTCATTCAATTTGTACTTCTGAAATTTCAAGTTCGATATTGGAAAGCTCTTCTTCTGAGAATTGGTTTTTGACGTCGTTTATTTCTATTCCAGCTAGTTTTCCATCCTTATCATAATCTAAGATGACTCCAGAAGAAGTGATCTCAGTCTCCACAACTCCTCTTCGGACACTTTGAAATACAGTCTGTCGTTTTCTTTATCTACACTTATCTTCATCTTATTCCCCTCTTCTCTTGAAACTACCTAAATCCACTCTTTTAACACTCTTTAAAACTCTTCAAATCTTCCAAAACTCTTTGACCTCCACCACCCCTCCACCCAATTATCAACAACAGCAGTTATAATCTCATCCAGAGATCGCATTTCCCGATCCCGTCTGCCATCCTTGATATATCAACAATAGCAGTTTTAACCCATTTCGCTATCAACAACGGCAGGTGAATCATATATCAACGATGGCAGGTAACTGCTGTCTTTGATAACTTGTTTGAAAGACCAAGGGATGGAATCCCTGCTGTCTTTGATAATCTCCAACTGCCATCCTTCATAATCGATCTTTTCCCTTCCAACCATCTTCGGGGAGGAGGATGGGCGGGCGGGTTGGAATTCAATAATCAAATCCCAAAACCAACTCAATTTTTTCTTTTACTCGCATGTAATATCGTTAATCCAACGACCTCTCCTTCTTCATATCGAATTATGATATTGTCATCGGTCAACTCAGAATCGTCCGGATTACTAGGTTTCTTGAAATTTATATAGATCACATCAGCCTCTTTGTCATGACTTATCCAGACGTTATTTTTATTGATATTCATGACGTCCGAAGCAAGATTCAGATACTTTTTTACATCCGGTCCTATGGCCATAATTTTTCTCTCCTTTTAATCGAATCGTCTTTTGTGGTAAAGAAAGAAGTTATGACAAATCCATCCTCTTCGTTCACTTCTTTATATACTACCACTATGTATAGTGAATGACCCGTTTCTTCTGATCAATTAGGGTCTTTCACTAGTTGAGGAAGACTTTATTTTTAATTCGTCTTCCTCTGTATTTACCTTTTTCCATCTCCCTTATCGCTAGTAACTCATCCTCATGTCCCGCATATACGCTTTCCGGTTCTTCCACAGTACCCAATATCTCATGGTAGTATCCAGCCATTTCTGGATGACCTTCTGTTATGTGAAACCATCTTTCTTTTGTCAGTCGGATAGGGACATCATTGACTGATCTTACTTTATCCATATTACAATCAGCTCTCCTTTGAATTTTCAAAAACTGCTCAAAAACTCTTCAAATCTTCCAAAACTCTTTGACTTTCCACAACCCCTCCACCCCTTTAGGGTCCAACCCCTCATCCCAATCTCGCAAAACTCGGCAGTTACCTGCTATCCTTCGCGTGCAATTTATCGGAAACTGAGTTTCCGAAAGATATCGGGAACAAGTTCCCGAAATATATCCGGCAGTTATCTAACCATCCAGTGATCATATCAAACCATCATCGCACCGAAGACGCCTCTCCGACACCTCTTCCGAAAATCTTCGCAAAGGATGGCAGTTTTACCCAAATATTTTGCAAAAGGCGGCAGGTACTTATTTCAGGAACTGTGTTCCTGATATCGTTTGGAAAATCGCAGATTTTCCGAAAGATCGCACGCAAAACTCGGCAGCTACCTGCTATCCTTCGCGTGCGAAACTCGGCAGGTGATTTTCTATAATCATCAAAAATAAATCTCTAAGTGATATCTCATTGACCCGTTTCTTCAATATTTTAGGGGAACGGAGGTGGGCGGGTCGGACTATAAACCCGTTTCTCTCATCATTCACTTTGTTATTTCCCAATGTCCACCTCTTGCAGGTCCAACCCTTTTTAGCAAACCTTTCTTCTTAAGAGTGGATATATTTTTATCAATAGCCGTCGTACTTATTCCGATCTTCTCAGACATCTCTCTTTTCGATATGTAGGGGTTCTCATCCACAAGTTCAAGTATCTTAACCTGGTTTTCTACCAACCCTTCTACCAACTCTTCTGCCAACCCTTCTACCAACCTTTCTTCCGATTCTACATAACCCTTATCATCAATAACCCTTTTCTGATAACTATTCTTATCAAGGTCTGGCCTTATAAATGAAGTAGTGAACAATCTTTTTGAGAATTTTATTTCCGGCATCGGTAATCTGTATCGATCCATAGATTCTTTGATCCTCAAAAAACCCGAACCTGCTTTTTCGACTAGATTAATCCTCTCAAGATTACTGAATAAGAATAGATTTCTAGGATAACTACCATTCATCAGATCTTCAAGTGTTAATGAAGAGTCCATAACCACAGGGTTAAGGAAATCAACTCGATCTATATGTATATTCACAAAAATAGGTGCGTTGGAAAAATAATCTCTATGTGCTATAGAATTTATAAGGGCCTCCCTTAATGCTTCTTCTGGTAGTTCAAGGTATTCATCTCTGTATTTATCACCGATCACATATTCTGTATTTAATTTACTTTTTAAATAATCTATTGTCCCTTCAAAATTACTAACTAGATCTTGAGAGAACTCTTTCTTATCAAGTATTGTACTCCCAGTTCCTTGATATAGTACGCATTGGATTGTGGCATTTCTAATATATTTCGTGATATCTTTTGAGAATAATAACGCTCCTGAATAGTTCATTTTACCTTGATCCAAGAAATTTAAATTTGTAAGAGTCTGTTTTACATCAAGGTTATCAGATATATTCGCTCTTTCCAAGAATCTATCATATGCCTTATTTGAAAAATCATCAAAATCATAATCTATATACTTCTCATCAAAAACTATTGCCCCTTCTCTTTCAAAGAATTCTCGTATCTCATTTCTATTCAATCGTTGAGAATTTGGCCCAATTCTCAAGTATACTTTTCCTTTTGAAAAATATGGTTTATCATTTCCTTCAGGAACATGTATCACACCCATATCATCTACTTGTTCTGTTTTAACTGACAATGAAGGTTCCATATTCCTAGCGATATCTTGAATTCGGGACTTATCACTGTTCGATATATCATATCCAATAGGTGTAAAATCATCTTTTATTCCTAAAATTATTTTACCACCAGAGGCATTTGCAAAAGCACATATCTCTTTTGCGATCGATTTACTAAGGGTTTCTTTAAACTCTAAATTGTATCCCTCCTGTGTTTTTATCAGCTCTGATAGTTCACTCTGATCCATCATAACTCCTCAGTGTAATTACAATTAATATTAGTTTATAAATTTCATTTGTGTTATCGCTCAAATCTATCTTAACTCTCTTCAATCCAATTTTTCCCTTAATAAAGGTTAAAAACCTAAATACGCTTTAAATCAACTTCAAAACCTCTCTTGAAAACCATTTGTATCTATAACTAACTTCATTTGGATCACGATCTCTATAAACAAAAATTCATCAATCAGTCATTTGTAGTGTTCTGATATTCTCTTTTTAAGCTCTTCACTCATCTCTTCAAAATCGTCCTCAGTCAATTCACTTTTTGATGCTATTTGGTCAGCCAATTTTAACTTATGGATATATTTCCACATAGATTTTCTGATGACTTCACTCCAATTAATCTCATCGTGCTTATCTATCTCTGATTTTAGATCTTCAGGAACTCTTACAGTCATAGTAGGCATTTTAACATCAACCGTATATACATGTATATACGTGTATTAGTAATTTATGCTTATTCTATCTTCTACATCCTTTAATACCCTATAACTCTTCAAATCTTCCAAAACTATTTAAATCACTCCTCAAACCACCCCACCTGACGCCAATCAGATTACGATCAACGTCAGCTAATAACCCTGTCCAGAAAGACAAAATCCCATCACAAGTCATCCTATATTCCTCTACAATCTACGTCTGTTATCATGACAAAAATTACGAACAGTGTCAGGTGACACGTACACGATCGCCGTCTGTTATCAAACGCTGTTCGTGTACGAACGCCGTCATCTATCGTCTTCGAACGAAGGCGTAGAAACTAGGAAACAAAGTTTCCAATTATAGACAAAACGAGTTTTGTCAAAACGTGGGAAGCCAAGCTTCTAACTCCCGACAAAAGCAAGTTTTGTCAAAAAGAAGGAATCGCTAACTTTACGAAGTTGTCGAAAGATGGAATTTTCAATTCCAACGAATTTTTAATTCCTACGCAGGTAAAAAGGATTAATCACAACAAATGATAACTAGATATCTCCACAATCCTAGGGGAACGGAGGTCGCGGGGAACAGGTCCCCCTCACTCGCCAACTTCTTTGAAGTGGGGGAAGGAGTAACTACTGTTACTCCACATCGCAGAAGCAAGTTCTGCTCGAGGGCGGGCGGGTCGGAATCATCAATTTATCTATGAAGTCAATAATTAACAAATAATCACATACTACACTCTCATCCAACCAGCCCTATTCTCATCGCCAAAGGCTCGATCCAAGCTGGTTGTCTATACAGAGATATAATCCCGACTCCACCGATCACACAAACTCCAATTATTTATGGATTATCCGACCAGCGATTACAGATCTACTCTTTCTGAAAGCACCTTATCGAACGCTTTGTCCGAAGAAATCATCGGTTCATCGTCACAGAAGGAGGCATGAAACGCATCGAAAACGTTGAGCCCATCCTTCTCCATATACTCTACGGCCTGAAAGACCAGGTCGGTCTCAACACCTTTCAGCTCAGCGATCTGAACCAGATCGACCATCGCCCTTTCGATGTCGATATCTTCTCGCTTACAGAGGAGTGATATCTCTAAAACCGTCACTATCGAAGTCCAAATATCGCCCTCATATTCATCCAAAACTTTCTTAGCATCGCTCTTCAACCAGTCTTCTTCTTTTATAAGAGCTAAAAAGAAATCAGTATCAGCATAGGCCATCTTATCATCTCAACCCAAAGACTCTAGTGCCTCTTCTTTTATCCCTTTTTTGAGTTCCTCTATCGATCTTCCTTTCAACTTTTCCGTCACTTTTCTAAAATCTTCCACAGGATCATCTGGGGTCGGGATGAGTTTTATCCCGTCATCTAATTCGACTTCAAGGAATCTTTCTCCATATGTCTCCCTTGTTTCTTTGGAAAGATATAACCTTCCCTTCTTATCTGTTTCCATTACTTTTGACATTTTTCCACTATCTCTATATGAGTCCTACTATAATTAAATTTTTGGGAAGTTGCGTCATATATCACTTTATCGAGTTCCAGGGAGTCTCCCTATCGAAATCATCCTTATATTTCAATTTTATATTGAAATGGTGTTTGGAATCTTTGATTTCGAATTATCTTTTGGATGGGGCATGTACTTACGCCAGTTCTCCTCGTCCTTAGACAATCTACCACTCTTTTAACACTCTTCAAATCTTCCAAAACTCTTTGACTTTCCACAACCCCCCACCCCTTTAGGGTCCCATCCCTCATTCCAATCTCGCAAAGGACGGCAGTTACCAACCACCTTTCGCGTGCAAGATCCGGCAGTTATCTAACCATCCAGTGATCATATCAAGCCATCATCGCACCAAAGACGCCTCACCGACACCTCTTCCGAAAATCTTCGCAAAGGATGGCAGTTTTACCCAAATATTTT
>JBKHIX010000069.1:0-10332 GCA_046538435.1 Thermoplasmata archaeon
AGTTTCAACTATTGTGTGAGGTCTAACGATGGTTGATAAGGACAAGTTAGAATCGCTGTGTCGTAGAAGAGGTTTTATTTGGCAGTCTTCTGAAATATATGGAGGCGAAGCTGGTTTTTACGATTACGGTCATCTTGGAGCTAAGCTGAAAGATAATTGGGAGAGAGAATGGAAGAATTACTTCTTAGGTTTACATGAAAATTATCACATGATATACACTCCTAATATACTTCCTCACAGAGTATTAGATGCATCTGGCCATGTAGATCACTTTTCTGATGTATTGGTAAAATGTAATCGGTGTAGTTCTTCTTTCAGAGGAGATCATATCATAGAAGAGGAGATCGGTGAAAACGCTGAATGGATGGGTAAAGAGGACGTTAAAAAGAAGATAGTAGAATTGGATATAAGATGTCCTGATTGTGGTGGAGAGTTCGGTGAACCAGAAGATTTCAACATGATGTTCTCAGTAGACATTGGACCAAAAGGAGATAGAACTGGTTTTTTAAGACCTGAAACAGCTCAAGGGACTTATATCAATTTTAAACGTGAGTATAGAGCTAACAGGAAGAGGATGCCTTTGGGCCTAGCAACAATTGGTACTGCTTTCAGGAACGAAATATCTCCAAGACAGGGTGTTTACCGGCTGAGAGAGTTCATACAGGCTGAACTGCAGATATTTTTTGTTCCTGGTCTACATGACGATGTTTTTGAAGAAGAGTATCAAAAATTGGATGAAATGATACTCAACGTAAAAAGAGCAGATTGGAATGAAACTAAAAAAATAGATGTGAATGAATTAGAAGATTTGGAAACATTCTATTTACTGCATCTTGTCAAGATGTATGAATACTATACATCGGTTATGGGTCTTGATAAAGAAGATGTTAGATTAAGAGAACTGTCTGAAGATGAGAAAGCTTTCTACAATAAGATACATTTTGATATTGAGGTCAATTTTGCTTCATTAGGCGGATGGAAAGAAGTTTCTGGTCTACATTATAGAAGTGATTACGATCTTTCTAAACATGAGAAGAAATCGGGTCAGAAGATGAGTATACCAACTGATGACGGTCGTAAAATACCTCATGTGCTGGAACTCAGTTTTGGGCTTGATCGAAATATATGGGCTCTATTGGATCGTGGATATCATTTAGACGATAAGGATTGGTTTGAGGTACCAGATAAACTAGCACCATATCAGGTAGCTGTTTTCCCACTAGTAAGAAAGGACGGTTTACCCGAGAAATCAAGAGAAGTATTTGATCTACTCCGTGATGATTTTAGAGCTAAGTGGGAGAAGAGTGGGTCTATTGGTAAACGTTATGCGAGGAACGATGAGATCGGGACCGCATATTGTCTGACTATCGATTATGATACGATGGAAGATGATACTCTGACCATCAGAGATATCGAAACTAAAGAACAGATAAGAGTACATATTGACGAATTGAAGGATGTTTTAAGAAACTTCATAGAGGGTAAAAAAGAGTTTGAAAACTATATGGATTAGCTAGATTTTGGAGAGAGTTTAACCTAACACGACCTCTCCCAAGTATTTTTTATCAAAGAATGAAAACCTAATTTTTTCAGGAATTGTTTTCCTTCAGAGATTCTAACTGACTTATAACATTCCATATTAACGTTCTTCCATGTAAAGGTATATTTGGGTCGTCAGCCAAATCCTCTAATTTAAATATTGAAGAGGCTATTCTGACATCGAAGTCATCGTCTGACTCTAATAACAGTTCTTTACATTCTTTTGAACCTTCTCTTATGTTTCTTGGTATTGAATCATCTTCCTTTATTTGGTCCATTAAATTACAAATTTTTTCCAATTTTTCCTCGTCGACACTCATTTGTTCCACCTCTGAATTTTCACGGCTAATTTAGATTCATCCAATTAAGTTTTATGGTATAGTACATAAATTTTTTGTAAAAAAGTACAAAAAATATTTTTATTTATGGTTTTGGATGGAGATGAGGAGGTGGTTAGGGTGATAGGTACCCCAAACCTATCTATCCCTCTTTACCTATGTCGCTCTCACCTCAATTATCATTGAGTCCTATTTTCGGAGGATAGGATGTTAGATTTATTCATCATATCTTGTATCGCATCCATATTTACGGTAAACTTCTTTCCAACTATAGTGAGCGTCTTCTTTTTTCATGTACATCACATTACTAAATATGGGTAGGATATAAAAAAGGGTGAATGGTAGAGGGGTGAGTGAAAATGGTAAAAGTGGACTTATAATTAATAATAAAAAAGAAATGAACTGGAAAATAATATTTTTCAATCGTTTTGAGATTTATTGATATACTCTTGTCTTTTCTGCTTAGCTTCCTGGATTTTCTTTTTAAGTTTTTGTATATCATCCTGATGTTTTTTGATCTTCTGCTGATACTTTTCGATCTTATTCTCCATCTTTGCAGCTTTTGATTCGTACTTTGCCTCTTCGTTAAGTTTCTTTGCTCTCTCCTTTTTCCCCTTGGCAGACTCTCTCAACTCACTCTTCTCATTCATTTTATCCCTATGTTAATATCATCAGATTCATTATTATATTTTGTGGGTGTTAGTTTTTACTCTCAGTAGTAAGATCGTTTTTAAACCATACCTCCTGTTGAGTGAACGGTACCTGTATTTCATTTTCTTCCAAGGTTTTCTTGATCTTCCATAATAGTTCCATCCTAACCTGGTACCAGTCTGTAGATGGGGCCCAGATCCTAACCTGTAAGTCCACAGAACTATTACCCAAATTACTCACGAAAACTTGAGAGGAGGATTTACGAGAGCCAACGGATGATCCTCGATCAACCCCCTGATGATCTCGATAGCTTTTTCTGCATCGTCTCTGTATCTTATACCGATGGTGTATTCAAATCTGCGAGCTACATTTTCTAGAAAATTTGTTATATTATTGGTGAAAACTTTCTCATTGGGAATCCTAACGTATACTCCATCGAAGGTCCTAATCGTAGTTGAGATTATCCTAATATCTTCAATGATACCGACAGAACCATCGCTTCCACCTATACTTACCACATCATCTATCTTGAAAGGTCTTTCGAATACAAGAAAGATTCCAGAGATCAGGTTCGTAACTATACTCTGACTAGCGAAACCGATCACGATAGCCATGATTCCTCCAGCAACCAGTAGACCTGATAGATTCACGTTTAGAATAGGAAGAACAACGAATATTCCAGCTATGAAAATCACATAATTAATAATCTTTGTAATCGAGTTCAATCTGTCTTTGGAAATCTTATCTCGCAAAGATTTTTTGATATTGAGTGAAATTATCTTACCAATAATTACTGTAACTAAAATTATAATCAAACTGATGATCAAATCTAATAACGTTACATCACTGTACAGAATCTTGTCAAGGATCATAGTCCTCCCTCCATTATGAATCTTTCACCTTTGATCTGAGGAGAAAGTCTTTGTTCATAAATTTCTAATGATTTGTTCATATTCTTATAGATGCCCGAATTAATGAAATTCGTTTCAGAAATATTTTCAGACTTGATAATCATTTTTGATACCATCGATACTGCATTCTCATCATAATAAATTTTCATCCCATAGGCACTGAAAACTACTTTATGGATCTCAACATGATCACTGTAAGAATTGTAAAGATTTAGTGACAGTATACCTTCTCTTATAGGGTCGACGTCAGGGATATCATCATATGAGGAACTTTTCCAGTATTTACATATCGATCCGGTCTTGATGTCTCCATACAATGTGTATTTAGATTTTGATAGAGAAAAAATATCTAAAGGAGAATTATCTTTACTACCTTTGATAAAGACACCTATCTCGATAGGAAAAGTGGAATATATTTTATCCTTTTTTTTAGGTGGTATTATTATAGGGTTATCAAATTCGATGAGCAGATTAGAAGTGATGTTTTTGGGTAGATTAAGGGGCTCGATTGGGTTAATGATGAGTTTTGAATCAGAATTCAACAATTTTTTATCTATAGAGTCATCACCGATCTCTCTATGATATTTTAATTTACCATCTTCTTGCTTGATCGATAGAAAAAGATCGTCGATACTCTTTTCATAATCCGCCCCGTGAAACCCGTACATACCAATTAAAAAGGTGTTAGATTTATTTTAATCTTAGGTAGTTATAGAAAATAAATGATATTACTGGAAATATTGAGTCAGAGTGATTTAATTTTGGATCATTCTCATAGATAAATATACTATTTTAAGATTTCTCGAAAATTATATTATGATTATTAACCATCTTATCCTTACGAGGGTTGATAGAAATCGATGATGTAAGTGATGAATTAGTTCGAAATATATTAAAAGATAATCCGTACGGGATTATCATACTTGAAGTTGAGAATATTCTCTATATAAATAAATAGGTTGAGGATATGTTTGGTGGATTGGATCTAGCGGCTAAGGAAACGAATATCACTGGACTTTGTATAATAAATGAATCTATAGAACTTTACACCGTATATGATGACGATATGATCTTAAAGCTTCTTTCTGATCTTAAAGTAACAGCGATAGATGCCCCTCTTACTGAGAAAAAAGTAGCTTTTAGAGATGCAGAAAGAGAATTGATGAAAGATTATGGTCCTATAATGCCGATCAATATGATAGGTATGAGAAAACTATCTCAGAGAGGTCTAGAGATTAAGAATAAATTAAATGGAGAGGTGATAGAAACGTTCCCTAGAGGTGTGGAGAAGAGTTTAGAGATAGATATTGATGAATTGGATATTTATTTCGAAAATCAGCATGAATATGATGCCTACTTGTGTGCATTAGTTGCTAAAAATTATTATGAGGGTAACTATAGAGTGTATGGAAAAGAGGAAGTAATAATCATACCTGGATCGGCTGAAAAATAATTGTTTAGCTTTTAATCTTCTATTCCATCTATAGTGAGACCTATGTGTTCTATTTCTACATGATTGATAAAATCATTTAAAGGATCTTCAGAGTCACAATCAACGGACCAGTCACACCCTTCAATACAGCATACCAATCTATCCTCTTTGAGAAGGAACAGGTCTTTACCGCTCAAATCTTCTTGTTTAAAACTCATAAATGGATCACCTTTGTTTTGTTGATGGACATGCAGATGGCGGATTTAAGATACCTAAGAAGTCCGTCAGACAGATACAGCATCTCAGACATTACATTATTAATATATATTAGAATAAAAACTTTACTTATATATACTAATTATATCTAACTTAGTAATAAAAAATGAATCATAGGTCTTTCATCTGATCTTTGAACCATTTGATGTAGCATCTTCTTCCGTTTTTTCTTTCTTCTATCGCCTGTTTTGCCAATCTATGTACTTCATCTTTCCAATCATGCCAGTTATTTTTTATTTTGGATGGAGTGGATAAGTAAGACATCGGTGGTTTGTCCAGTATCGAAGTGTCTCTAGCTATAGTCCAGAGTTCACATGGTCGTTCTCCCATGGGTATATTGTCTTCTATATATTGAACACTGTGCATCAATTCATGGGCTATCGTATGTAGCGATACTCCTTCATATAATCTGACGTATGAAATCTGAGAACTTTCTCTTGATGAGATATATTTACCTATCTCTGTAGAGGTGTAACCAACTTTTATGGTATTATCCCATAATTCAGGAAAATACTGAAGGACTTCTTTGAGTTTATTATCTAATTCATTAATAACATTTTCAGAAACGTGATTCGTGTATTTTATCTCTATATCCTGCATTGATAAGCACCGTTTTGAGAAGGATAGAAAAGCGCTGTCGGTCGGACTCGAACCGACGACCGCTCGGTTAACAGCCGAGTGCTCTACCAACTGAGCTACGACAGCAATTAACTAAGTTAATTGCGTCTACTCGCTAATGTGAAATTAGCTCGTACGACAGCATATCGGAGAGATCCTATCTAGTCGCCAAAGCAAGTTTTGCTCCTACGACAGCAATATACTGCTGAGTTTACAGCGTTCCAATTTACTGTATTATGGTGTAAAAGGATGTCATATAAAACTTTTTTTTATCTTTCTAATTTCTTTTCTAATTTTTGGACTGTTTCATCAATAGAATCTAGCAGTTCGATTATATCTTTTTCGAATTTTTCGTGTTTTTCTGTCAAGATTGCCCCTTTACCAGATGGTTCGATCAATCTTTCTTTCTGTAACATCCTGAGAGAATATCTGACTTTATGTTCGGGTATATCCATCTTGTTCGCAATTTTACTTATACCTATCGGTTGGTTTTCTCGAACTATTGCGAATATCTCTAAAGTCCTTTCCATAAGCTCTATTTCTTTTTCAAGATTCTCAGTTAGGGAACTTCCGTCCATTTTCTACTCCTCCAATTCTAAATCTTCAACCCTTAAAATCGCACGTCATTTATAAGGTGATATAGTTTAACACGGTGCCAATATATAAAATATATCCTTCAAATCGAAAATATATAAATTGTTTATAGTCAAGAGGGTACTACTTCCACCTATCGTATATTGAGTTCTCTATCCCTAGATTATCTAGTATTTTACCTGCTATAAAATCTACAAGATCATCTATAGATTCAGGATTCGTGTAGAAACCTGGCATGGATGGAAGAATAGTGACACCTTCTCCTGATAATTCTCTCATATTTTCCAACCAGGTGGTAGTGAGAGGTGTTTCTCTTGGAACCAACAGTAGTTTCCTACCTTCTTTTATGGAAACTACTGCAGCACGGGTGATCAGGTTATCGGATATCCCTGCTGAAATCTTGGAAAGTGATGACATGGAACACGGTACTATCGCCATAGCGTCGTACTTTACACTCCCAGAGGCTGGAGGAGACTCAAGATCATCCGGCTGGAATTCATCATCAGCAAGTTTGGAAAGATCTTTCACTCCTACTTCCAATTCATCTTCAATAAGCTTTCGAGCAGAATCTGAAATGATAAGGTCAACGTCTATATCATCACGCTCAGAAAGATACTCAAGCAGTCTTTTACCGTAAATAACTCCAGATGCTCCTGAGATCGATAATAGTATTTTCATATTTATTCATCGTATTGTTCGTATAAGTTTATTTTGATATATCTACATGGTAACCTCAATTTTATCATACAGCTTAGAAGATCTACTCACAAAGAAAACGAGTATCAAGGCTGACATGTCTGCAAAAAATATCATTCCAAGTAGTCCTAGAAAGTTATCAAACATAAACAATGAAGCTGGAAACGCTATAAAGATTAAAGCGGCTATCAGGTCAACAACAAGTACTGTATACATAGTGATTATATCCGGTGATCCTTCAACACTTTCGTTGAAGTTTGGAAATCTAGATGAAGCCCAGATACCTATACCTGTAAAAATAAAAATCATAGCAACCGAAGCGAACAATATAAAAAGGATATAAGTGAGCTCATAACCCAACAGTATCGGTATCGGTAGAGCGATAACCATAAGGATGATGGGTGTGAAAAACAGCATGCTGATGACTTTACCCCAAACTACATCTTTTGTAGGTACTGGACTGGATTTTAGTGTCCACAACCTTCTACCTTCACGTCCAAACAGAGATAAAGAAGGTATGACCACCTGAAGTGCAGCCGCTAAGTACAGGGAAATACTGATCAGCATAGGGTAGAAGAAATCACCGATACCAAGGTCAAAATTAGGTGTTGGACCGTAAGAGAAGTAGAAAAACAACAAACCTATACCTATCAAGATTGTCACACCAATGGAAGCAGGTATTTCTCTTCTTCTCCACCTTATGAGAATCTCTTTCTCAGCGATCCTTCTAATATTAATAGGAAATATATTTGGAACGAAATCCCCAACCTCGTGAAATCTAAGCAGATTGTTGGTTGATGAGACAGTCCCATATTTCCAGGAGTCGAAGAACTGTGCTTTAGATGAGAGTGCAACTAAAAAAGAGAGTACTCCAATGGAAATAAAGAAGAACAATAGATAAACTGGATCGTAGTTGCCATGCAATGATTGCCATATCAAAGTGATGTTCTGACCATAGATGAATATAGCCAATAGTTTTAGAGGTAGTTTTCTGATATAGGTAAGCGTTGCAAGATTGAATCCTATCATAGGTGCAATTATCATCAATACGTATAGATGTGGGAAAAAGTAGTTATCTATCGGTAGATCGATCCCGAACGGTATTATTATCGCTGAAGCTACAGCCATGGATAAAGCGACTAGAAGTAGGTTATACCATTCTACCTTCAATAATCTAGAAAACTGAATATTTCTAGTTTTTATAGATGTCGAAAAAAGATGTTTCAGATTTTTATTCTGAAAAGTATTCTCAACAGTCTCGGCGGAGGCCTTCGCCATTATGAAGAAAAACAAACCAAAAAGAACATCTCCTCTTGAAGGACTGATGAACGGGTCTTCCAAATTTGTGGCGAACTCAATAAGATTCAAAACCATCCAAAATCCACCGATAAGTAGTATCAGGAACCAGGCAGTCATTATTGGATGTTTTTTGATCCTCTCCAAGGTAGAACGGTACGACTTGACTACTTCCCAGGAAAATAATTCAATTACCTTTCCGCTCATTGTGGATCACTTCTACAAAGACATCTTCCAGTGTCTCTGAATTCGTAAGTGATAGAAGTTCTTCCAGTGTTCCCTGAGCAACAAATTTTCCACAGTCTATTATAGCTATTCTGTCGGATATCTCTTCTGCTACTGAAGTGATATGAGTGCTCATAAGAACTCCTTTTCCCATATCTGCCTGTTCTCTGATCTTTCTTTTAAGATATTTTGTAAATCTCGGATCGAGACCAGTTGTAGGTTCGTCCAAAATAAGATTGGGAGGATCGTGTATGATGGCATTAGCGAAGAGTATCTTCTGTTTCATGCCTTTGGAATATGCACCCATCTCAGAGTTAAGCATGTGATCTATCTCCATCTCAACAGCAAAATCGTCTATTTTATTAGATAGTATGTTCTCATCGATACCTCTCAAAGATCCCATCATCTCTAAAAATTCTCTTCCGGTCAGTCTGTCGTATAAATGAGGCTGTTCAGGCATATAACCGTATAATTTCTTCACTTGATAACCGTTGTTTATGTCAGACTGGTTTATCCTTATAAATCCTCTAGTGGGTTCTAAAAGTCCGGCTATAGCTTTGATTATAGTAGTTTTACCTGCTCCATTAGAACCTAATAAAGAAAAGACTTCACCTTCATTTATGGTGAAGGTAATGTTTTTTATAGCTTCGAAGTCTCCGTAATACTTTCCTAGATCTCTTACTTCTATCATCTAATATGTCTAATTACGGGAGTGCCTAATAAATCCACTAGTTGGGATTATCTCGACCCCGTTCTTTTCTAAATCATCTAGGAATAGATTCATACCTATAGAGTCACTAGCCATGTGTCCTGCTATGATATAGTTGATGTGATTTTCTTTGGCAGCTTTTCTGTGTTCTTCACTGAGATGCATGCCGATAACTGTACCTACTCCTGCTTCTGCCATCTTTTCATAAGATTTTTTGTTCCCTTCTGTGCCACCTGTCATCTCAACGACAACTTTACCTGCTCTGTTATCTTCGCTACCTAACAAGATAGTCGGTCCGTCATTGTGTTTTCTTGCTTCATGGTATTCAGGAACATCGTTGAGGAACTCCAAAACATCTCCAACTGTCTCCAAGTCTCTATTTTCGATCTCTTCGCTCAGATAATTTTCAACAAGATTGTCAGCTGGTGTGTGCATACACATCATCGGGAAATCAAGTAGTTTAGCGGCATCAAGGCTTTGGTTATGGTTAGCACCCCTTACCTTTCTTTCGACTTCCTTAATCCTACTCTCCATAAGCCCTTCTGCAACATTGATCGGGACTCCCCATTCGTTTAGCATATCTACCTGAAGATCCATGACTTCGTGTAAGGTAGCTAAACCAAGACCTCTAGGATGATGTCCAATGATAAGGTCTATATTTTCACCTTTCTCGTTGAGTCTGTCAGCAAGAACAACTTCTCCAGTATCTATATTGATCCCGGCCATGACTTTATCTACTTCTGTTTCAGGATCACCGTACAGTAATCTTGAATCTTGAAAAGGATTCTCTAATCTCTGCTCATCGAAGACCTCTTTATCCTTTCCTTCAAGTTCTTCGTATTTTTCTTTCTCTTTTTCTAATAGTTCTTCTAGTTTTTCCTTCCCCCTCACATCTACTTCCATTCCTTTCTTTACTGCAATATCGTAAATCTCTTTTATCTTCATAGACATCTTATCAATAATGTGATGACTATCAGTTTTAAAAACCTTTGCATAATTGTACAAATGTAATTAGAAAAATAAATCAAATCAATTTATCTAAAATCC
>JBKHIX010000173.1:0-2888 GCA_046538435.1 Thermoplasmata archaeon
AGAGTTGAAAAAACGATAGATGAAATGAAAACAAGTCCTGAAGATATACCTGCAGTTATGGTAGGTGGAGGTTCAACTGTAGTCCCAGAAAAATATGAAGGAACTTCAGAGACGATACACCCAGAACATTTTGAGGTAGCTGGTGCATTAGGTGCCACGATAGCTGAGATATCGGCATATGCAGAGAATGTAATCGACTTAAACAACATTGATCGTGAAGACGGTATAGACCAGACTATTGAGATGGCAAAAGATAACCTTGTAAGAAACGGAGCTGATAGAGAGAGTGCTGAAGTTTTAGATGTTGAAGAAATACCTTTCACTTACATGCCTGGAGAAAGAGAAAAGATCCGTGTTAAAGTAAAAGGTAAATATGGAGGTGTATAAAATGGATCCTTACAGAATTATAGATAAATGGGGTTTATCAGAATCAGATTATCAAACGATAGATAAGCAAGCAATAGAAGAGATCACGCTCGGTGCAAATATATTGGCAACTGGTGGTGGAGGAGATCCCGAGATAGGATTGAAATGGGCACAGAATGTATTGGAAGAGGGAAATGAAATAGTGATGGTCCCTCCAGAAGTGGTTCCAGATGACGCCCTACTCGCCTGTCCAGCAACACTAGGAGCACCAACTGTACTGACTGAAAAACCTCCAAACAAAGAAAATTTACACTTAGCATTCGATAGACTCAAAAAGTACCTTGATAAAGACGTAGAAGCTGTTTTCCCAATAGAATGTGGAGGAGTCAATTCGCCCATAGGTTACGCAGGTGGAGGAGAATTAGGACTTCCGGTTGTGGATGTAGATGGGATGAACAGAGCCTTCCCAGAACTTCAGATGACAACCTTCGCTACTCACGACATCCCAGCAACTCCTGTGGTTTCGGTAGATGATCATCACCACTGCTGTGTGGTCGATATGGGTGATAAGAACAAGAGAGCTGAAAATATAGTGAGAAATATAGCAATGGAGTACGGTGGTATATCATGGATAGTCTGTTATCCGATGACTGGAAAAGAACTGAAGGAAGCTGGAGTACTTCACTCACAGACATTAGCATGGGAGATAGGAAAGGCTGTTAAAAAAGCAAGAAAAGAACATGCGGATCCCGTTGAAAGAGTACTGAATATGGTTCGTGAGGACAGAGGAATATCAGGTGGTAAGATATTCAAAGGTAAGGTAGTCGATATAAACAGAGAATTTGGATCGGAAACTTCCAAAGGGTTCTCTATCGGGAAAGTTACACTAGAAGGTATAGAGGATTACAAAGGATCTGAAGCTGAATTGGAATTCCAGAATGAATGGTTGGTTACCAGGGTAAACGGTGAAATCAAGTCTTTACGACCAGATCTTGCGGTACTTCTGGATCCTGAGACAGGTGAACCAATCAGAACAGATACTGTAAGATACGGATACAGAGCAACACTTATTGGTATGCCTGCTCATGAACATATGAGAACACCAAAAGGAATAGAGACCTTCGGTCCCAAGTATTTCGGGTACGATGTTGATTATACCCCGATCGAAGAGCTGATGAAGGAGGATTGAAAATGTCTGAATTAGAAGAATACGAGTCTAGAGAAATGGGAAAATTGCTTAAGATCGTGTCTTCCAACCCCTATATAGAGAAAAAGGAACTCCAGGAAGAATCAGGACTCGATGAGGATGTCTTCGAAAAAGCTATCGATGAACTTGTCGATAAAAATCTATTGGTAAAGATGACAAGACAATCTAGTTCTTCTATGGAATCTAGAGTTCCTACTACTGTATACATGATCAACCCGGAAAAGGAATCTGAACTGGATCTAGGTGAATAGATCATGTCTAAGTACTCTCTTGATCATCGAAAAAGAATCGAAGGATTGAGGAACTCTATGAATAGCGAAGATATAGATTCAGCGTTACTTTTCGAACGAGGGAATGTTAGGTACTTTACAGGTTGGCACCAAAACCCTTCCTCTTTTTCTCTTCTTTATATCTCCAATGATGATTTGAAATATCTAGTTCCTGAATTGGATTATAAAGCGGTTCAAACCGAATGTTGGATAAATTCTGGAGATATATGCAAATTCGGAGAAGACCCTGTTGATAGATTGGATGAAATGGTCGATACTAGCAGTCTAGATTCAGTCGGGATAGAAAAAGATAGCATATTATCCATGAGAGAAAAGAAGATCAGATCTGAAATAACAGATAGCGTGAAATATGTGAATGAACTGATCAGTGAATTGAGAATTATTAAATCTAAAGAAGAGACCAAACTCTACCGAGAGGCAGCAGAGAAAACAAGTGAAGTGATGAACACAATAATAGATGAATTAGAAGTTGGTATGAAGGAAAGAGATATCTCAGCGAGGGCAAAATATCTTATGGAATCTTTGGGTGCGGAAGGACAATCTTTTGAACCGTTTGCGATGTCTGGTAATCATTCTTGGATGCCTCATAGATCATCAACTGATAAAAAACTGAACGATGGAGACCTCGCTCTTTTAGATATGGGGATGATGTGGGATGGTTATTCCACAGATATGACTAGAACATTCATGGTAGGTAAACCATCCGAAGAACAGGAAGATATGTTCGAAGCAGCCTCGGAAGCCCAAAAGGCAGCGATTAAAGCTTTAGGACCTGGAGTAATAGCAGAAGAGGTACATAAAGCAGCTGTTAACGTATTCAAAGAATATGGTTATGAAGAGTATTTTCCACACCTAACCGGTCACGGTGTAGGATGCGACATACATGAAAAACCGATCATAGACAAGGGACATGAAACTGAACTAAAACCCGGCATGATAACTACAATCGAACCTGGAATCTACAAAGAAGGTATTGGTGGTGCACGTTTAGAAGATATGGTCCTCATCACTGATTCAGGGTACGA
>JBKHIX010000070.1:0-10256 GCA_046538435.1 Thermoplasmata archaeon
TAGCTTTAACGCTATCGGGAATAGCTGTTATAATGCTAATATTGACTTTCTTTTTTCCTTGGTACAACGTACAAGCTACATCCGAAAGCTCTTACGATTACAGTGAAGAGTACTATGAAGAATACGAATATAAAAGCAAATCAAATTACAATGGATACTATACACATAGCATAACTAAAACAGAATTCACATATTATGGAACTACTGAAAAAGACACGATGGAAGAGGACCATGATAAGGAATTGAAGATAACGTCTGTGTACTCTAACACTAGAATTTTCGTAATAATTGCTATGATCGTGATAGGTGCAGGGATCGGCATGATATACATGGTGATGAAAGGTAAATTCAATCCGAAGATTGCAGTGATTGTATTGGCAATAGGATTTGCATTCGCGTTGATTGCCCCTGTATATATGATGACTTCTCTTCCAACAGCAATAGGAGAAGATAAAGTAGTTCCTGGCGATGTATTTTACGGAGATACTATGGAGAAAATGAGTAACAATTTCTTTGGATCTGAAAATGAGAACGTTGAAGGCATGAAGATGGAAACGAACTGGGGAGGAACGACTTCATGGTTTATCGCGATAATAGCTGCTGTGGTTACAGCTGGTTCTATGGTAGTTGTTTACCTGTATACGCCTGAGGATGAACCAGAACTCGTTAAAGAACATATGGAAAGTTACGAGGAAATAATGGAACCGGAAGAACCAACAATACCAAGTGAAGATGAAGAAAAGATGATAGTTAATTAATAAACCTATTCTTTTTTTAATTTTTACTAAGATACTTTATTTTTTCAATCTTTCTTAATAACTAAATCTTGATATGAAACAAATATAGATATTCAAGGAAAAGATTATTAAACACCTTCATCGTAGACATGAATTCGACACTATCGATAGGTATCGAGACCATGATAACACGGGTCACAGAAGAAAAGGACAAGGAAGAAATCCTTGATTTAATGGAACCATTGATAGCAGAATGGTTTGACAACAAGTTTGATGCACTTACTGAACCTCAAGGTTATGCGATCCCTCTTATCCATGAAGGAAAGAATGTTTTGGTTTCATCCCCGACGGGTTCAGGTAAAACACTCACTGCATTTTTATCTATAATAAACGAACTGTATAAACTGGATAAGCAAGATGAGTTAGAGGACAAGATATACTGCGTGTACGTATCACCTTTGAAAGCTCTAGCTAATGACATCCATAAAAATCTCGAAGAACCTTTAGATGAGATAAAAGAACTTGCAGAAGAAAAAGATATGAAGATACCTGATATAAGGACAGCTACCAGATCAGGTGATACGTCACAAAAAGAAAGAAGGAAGATGGCTAAGAATCCTCCACACATTTTTATAACAACTCCGGAAAGTTTAGGATTAGTTCTGTCCTCACCTAAATTTAGAGAAAAATTTGATGAAGTTCAGTATTTTATCAATGATGAAATACATGAGATATCTTCTTCAAAAAGAGGGGTTTTCTTATCACTAAATACCGAACGTTTAGAAGACCACGTACAAAATGAGATGACCAGGATAGGTTTATCCGCCACCCAAGCCCCAATTGAGGAGATAGCCAAATACTTGGGAGGATATGAAAATGGAAAACCTAGACCAGTGAACATCATAGAGGTGATGGGGGAGAAGAGATTGGATCTCTCGGTGATTTCACCAGTAGAAGATATGACATTGTTACCTTATGAGATAGTCAATTCTAGGATGTACGATAAGTTAAAAGAGATGGTATTGGATCATAGGACCACTCTGATATTTACGAATACACGTAGTGGTGCAGAAAATGTAGCTTATAAACTTAAAGACAGAGGTATAGAAGATATAGCTGCGCACCACGGCAGTTTGAGTAAGGATACGAGGTTAGATGTTGAGGATTCTTTAAAATATGGTGAGTTAGAAGCAGCAGTCTCTTCAACTTCATTAGAATTAGGTATCGATGTGGGTTATATCGATTTAGTCGTTCAGGTTGGATCACCTAAAAATGTAGCTAAAGGGCTTCAGAGGGTTGGTAGAGCAGGTCACTCCATCGGAGAAACATCCAAGGGGAGGATGATAGTTTTCGAAAAGGATGATTTAGTTGAGTGTACTGTGCTAACATATCAAGCTTATCAGCATGAGATAGACAGGGTTAACATACCCACTAATAACCTAGATGTTTTAGCCCAAGCTATTATCGGTATGAGCATCGAGCATCGGTGGGATGTTGACGAAGCCTATGAACTGGTGAAGAAGGCTTATTGTTATCAGGATTTACCAAAAAAAGATTTCTTAAATGTATTGGATTACCTAGGAGGTACAAAATTAGAAAAAGTGTATCCAAAGATATGGTACAATGAAGATGAAGGGGTGATCGGTAAGAAGGGCGGTTCCCAGATGCTTTATTACATGAATATAGGGACCATCCCATCAGATTCCAGTTATCGAGTCTATTCAGATAAGGGTGTTCCTTTAGGTACTTTATCAGAAAAGTTTGTAGAAAGATTGGCTAAGGGGGATGTTTTTGTCCTGGGAAGCCACTCCTATGAATTCCTACACACCAGAGGAACAAAGGTTTTTGTTAAAGACGCCTCGGGAAAGAAACCAACGGTACCCAGCTGGTCAGGTGAGATGCTCCCTAGAAGTTTTGATCTGTCTGTTGGAATAGGAAGATTTAGGAGAAAACTTGCTGAGCGGATTAATGATGACGATGTTCTTGATTGGTTGATGGAAGATTATCACATAGATAAAGGTTCAGCACAAACGATAGTGAGCTATATTAAAGAACAGATGGGTGTAATAGAAGAATTACCAACGGATAGAAGATTGTTGGTAGAAGGTCATATCGATCAAGATGGTAAGTATAATTTGATATTCCACGCATGTTTTGGAAGAAGAACAAATGATGCTCTTTCTAGAGCTTTTGCTTACAAGATATCGAAGAAGTATAACTGCAACACTAACGTCTCAGTAACAGATGATAATTTCATGATCACGGTTCCTAAAAAGATAGCTATCGATGAGGTTGTTGACCTCGTAAATTACGAAAATGTTGAAGAGACGCTGAAAAGCTGTGTCAAAAATACTGAACTGTTCAAACAGAGATTTAGACACTGTGCGAGCAGAGCACTGATGATATTGAGGAATTATAAAGGAAGGGATATATCAGTTTCTAAACAAAAATTGAGATCAAGAAAAATACTAGACAGGCTTCACAGTGTAGAGGATTTCCCCATAGTAAAAGAAACTTACAATGAAATACTGTACCAAGTTTTGGACCTTAAACATGCTAAAGAAGTATTAAAATGGATAGATGAAGCGGAGATGGACGTCCATATAGAGGATTATGATAATACGCCATCACCGTTTGCTCACAATGTGATAATGGTGGGAGTCTCAGACGTAATTATGATGGAGGACAAGAGTGCCCTACTAAGGCAGTTCCATCAAAAGGTCCTTGAGCAGGTAATTCCTAAGGAAGAGATAGAGAAATTCAAATTTGAAAGTGAGGTTGTGGAAGAATATTATTTTGATAAAAAACCTGAGTTCAGCAGCAAAGAAGAGATGCCCAAGGTAATTAAAAAATTACAGCCTCTACATGTATTAAATGAAAGAGGAAACAATATATTTACATATACAGATAAGCCTTTTGAGACCGTCAGAAAATGGTCAAAGGGACTGTTAAATGAGGGTAAAATCCAGTCGATCTGGGTTGGTGATGTAAAGTATGTTCTAACTCAGGATTTGGATTTATACCTTCATTCGTTGGATCAGGGTGAACAACCGCATGGAAGCACTCCAGTTATCGAATCCTTGAAAGAAGGAACCAAAACGAAGAAGCAAATTTATGAAGAAACAGACCTTCGGTTAAAGGATATAGATAATATAATCAGAGATATGGAAAGAAAACGATTAGTTACCAGAAAAGGGATAACAGATGATGGAAAATATAGGTATGCATTATTGGAAAAGAAAGATACTGATTTAGAATCTGTTGAAAGAATAATATCTAGCTATCTCGAATACGAGGCACCGAGGAGTCTAGAGGAGATCGCTTATGCATTAAATCTGGGAGAAGATGTTACCCAAAAAGCCCTCAATAACTTAGTGGAACAGAACAAAATGGTCTCAGGAAGATTGGTGATGGGTGAAGGAGAGCAGTACATGCCCCATGAGGATTACCAATCACTCAGATTTCCGGAAGGAGAACATGTTTCTGAAGAAAAGATAGCTGAATATAAGGCTGAGAAGCAGTTCGGTAAGGTAGGTTCTATAGAAGAGTATTTTGAATTATTTACGGAAGCGAGCATGCCGTATGATGTGTTCCATAGAGTCGAAAACTTCTCTCTAGATAAATGGAAAGAGATGAGAGATGACGGAAAAATTGTAGAAGGAAGATTCATAAAAGGAAAGGTAAGGTATGCATTCAAGAACGATATTCCTTTGTTCGTTGGGGCTTACAGAGAAGAAACTGACCTTAATGAAGAAGAAAGGAATATACTACATTTGATTCAGAGTGGAGAGGCAAGAACCCTTAGACAAATAAAAAAGAAAAGTGACTTGAAAAATGATAGGGTCAAAGAGATAGTTAAACAATTAGATAAAAATCTCTACATCATAAGAGAGTATACTGGAAAAGAAGGATGGTCTGCGAAAAATAAGTACAGAGCTATAGATATCGAACCAGTGGATAAAAAAGAAGCCAAGAAAAGGATGATTAGGAGATTCATAAAAGGTAACGGTCCGATATCATTTTCTGATTTACGGTATCAAACCGGATTTAACGGTAGAGAGGTCGAATCTGTCTTATCACAGATGATACATGAAGGCGAGGTTACAAAGATACAGGTTGGTTCATCTAGTAGGGAATTATATTTACTGCAGGATGAAGCCGATATTTTGAAGGAAGTTTTGGGGAATGAGCATAAAAAAGTAAGAATTCTTTCCAAACGAGACCCCTACACAAGACCAATGTGGGCTGAAATATACTCAAGATACGGTGATGATTGGGTATTCCCTATAGTGAAGGGCGGTGAAGTGAAAGGAGGTATAGAACGTTGGAAGATGAGCGGATGCATAGAAATCAGACACCTTGATCTCGATGATGAGTCTTGCTTAGATGAGGCTTTGGAAGCTATTGACGAGATGATGGAATATCATAATCTTGAAGGATACGACATAGTGAGGATCAAAAACTATCAAAATAAGAATGTTTCAACATTGACTGAGGAAAAATTATCAGTATTCTTTGACCACGGTTATGATATTATTCAGGGTATGCTGGTCAAAGGTAATATCATCAAAGATGTATTTGAGGAAGAGAATTTAATCAACTATGTTCTTTACAGACAGAAAGTATTTGATGGTAAATATTCTGATCCTAAAGCTGCGTTGAATGGAATGAAAGGATTGAGATCTGATTTTGAGTTGAGACCTAGAGTTGATGAGTTTTATTCAGTAGACTGGTTATTTAGGAGAGGAGAAGTATATGCCGGAAAGATGATCCCACCTTATTATCTGTATGCATTACCAAGAGAGACCTCGATCTATAAAACAGCAAAAGATGTAGGTATGGACTCAGTGATGGATACTGTTTTGAAGATTATAAATGAAAACCAGCCAGTGCCGAAGAGAACTATCTACCATCAATCTCCTTACAGTACTACAAGAACAAAAGAAGCTATCGATGATCTTTATGAAGGATTAGTTATTGTTAGGGACCATGAAAATAGATACGTTTTGACCCCACCTGCTGAAATCAACCCATGGAATGCTAAAAAGGAAGTTGTGAAATGGGCCTTTGAGAACTTTGGGGTGTTCTCTGCGGAGAGATTATCTGGATATTTAGGTATTGATTTTCCCATGGCTGAGTTGAGAAAGATTCTTTCTGAACTTGTGGAGGAAGATCTCCTGGTGAAAGGTTTCTTAAAACGAAATGATGAAACTGTTTATTGGATGTTAAATGATGGACTAGATAAAATAGAAGAGATCAATTTCGATGATAGTTTTGTTTTAAGTACGAAAGATAGACTGAATCTCTATTTTAGAGATGAGATAAAAGATAAGTTCGATCTGGGAACATGTCATTTGATCTTTCAGGGTCCAGAGATGGCAGCAGCATTCACAGCTAAGATCTCGGATGGGTTAGTGAATGTGAAGAAATTTGAAGGGCCAAAACGGTATAAGAAAATAATACGTGAATGGGCATACGATCACAATATGGGTGTGAGGATAAATAAGAAAAATAAAAAGAAGAGAGTATCGGATTACGAGATACGTAAGTGGTATGAAAGTACTAGAGGTATATGATAATTAAATTTTTTTTATTTTACAGCTTTCTGCCGAGCCACAATTGTAAGGATTAACCCTATAAATCCAAGTCCGATCGCAGAGATGAAATTCGCTGCAGGGTTATCACCCATAAACGTGACAACCAGGAAAATAATCAGACCAATAATTCCAAAACCTGCTCCAATGGTTATCAAGATCTTACCAGATGTGACTGATTTTTGAAGAATCAGTCCACCTACTATAACTACAAGACCCCCTAGTGAACCTATTAGTACAAGCACCTGAAAAACTATTCCCAAGGATTGTACACCTGTAATATCGATAGCTATATCCCCAATTTCTCTCCATGTAGAAGCACCTGTGACTCCTGCGATTAACATCAATACCCCACCTACTACAGCAATCATTCCTGCTTTCCTATTCATTTTGGTTTTGCTAATTTTAATCACACCCTATTATAAGTCAATTTATCTTATTTTATTTTTTTTGTTTAGGCCTAGGCAATCTCAAATTTTTAGTGAAGATCGGTATTGGATGGGGATTGAAGCCAATAACAACTTATCAGAGTAAAAAATTCTCATTCATCAGTTAATACAACAAGTATTTAAAATGATAAGCAAAAAGATAAGGATTGATCGTACCTCAAAAGATAGAAAATTATACGAGAAATACAGTAGCGATGTGTATCGTGGAAATAATCTGGGATTACGGAAAGTGATTTATAAGGAAGAAGTTAAGTCGATGTTTGAGAACTTTAGTGTATTTTCCTAAGGAAGATTATCTTTTTATCCTTGTATGAATTTACCTATAGCAGTAAATATAAGGAAAAAAGAGAACAGAGGGTTGGATTTTGGATTGCAATGCCCGTAAATGGTATGAGAGCACTAGAGGTATATGATCACTCTATTTTTTCTTTATTTTTTACACTAGCAGACTCGTGTACTTTTAGTTTTTTAGCTCTTACAGTATCAACTTTGCAACCTGGGCCTATCTTCACTTTGTTTCCTTCTATTAGTTCACATTTCGTATTTTCTAGATAAATATCATTACCAGTCATCTCATCACATGTCAATGACCCGCTCCCTCCAAAGCTAAAAGAGAATATACCTGATGAGCCCGCTTCAACGATTATATCTCCACCTTCGATTTTTGATATTTTACAACTACCAGCGGGATTTAGTTGTATTTCTTCACCTTTAAGAATACCGTTTATTTTGAAAGAACCACTTGCTTTGAAAGTGTCTGAAGTTATATTGGATTCTGCTTTGAATGAACCAGAAACGTCAAAGTCTTTAGCTTCAACATCACCTTGGAATTTTGTTGAGCCACTGGAATCTATTTTATCCGCTTTAACTTTTCCACCAAATTTGGTAGCGCCACTTAAATCCAAAGACTTGGCTTCTGTATCACCATCTATTTTAAACCTACCACTCGAATCGAGAGTTCCTAGATATGCATTACCTGAAACCTTTGTAGCTCCTGATATATCAGCGTCATCAGCTCTTAAATCTCCCTCTACTTTGGAAGCTCCAGCTGCACGGAATATCTCACAGTTGCACCCTTCTATTCTAGATACACCTGATATACTTACTCTTTTCTGCTTTTTTTCTTTTGACTTTCCCTCTTTCTTTTCTTCTTCAATCTCAAGTTCAACTTCCTCTTCGAGTCCTTCGATCTCTTCGTCCTCGACTTCTTCATCTTTCCCTTCGTATCTAGCCTTGATCTCATTGTATAATTCTTCTGATATCTCACCTTTAGCGAGTCTTTCGTCCAATTTTTTCAATATTTCTTTATCCATTTCGAACACCTTTTTGTTAATAGTAATAAAGAGGAGTAACTATTTATATTTATTTTGAATATAAAATTAGATAAACACAAATTCAATCTGAATATCTTCAACTTAAAAGTTGAAAAAGTTAAAATATACGTATCCATATACTAAAATGATGAAAGATTATACTGAAAATTTACTGTCATTGTTCTCTTCCGAAACTAGATGTAGAATAATCGATATGCTAAGAGAGGGATATGATCATCCCGAAGATCTGGCAGAGGAATTAGATATAACTCGACAGGCTGTAGATAAACATCTTTTAGAACTTCACGATTGGGGATTGGTTGAGAGGAATGCGATCTTCCCACCGGACGGTAGGCCGAAGATAATGTATGAACTGACTAAGGAATGTAGAAAATTGACTGCTACACTGGACAAGATAGCTGAGAGATATAGAGAAAGCATGATCAGGAGAGCGGAGAATGAGATAGAGAATTATGATATCAAGCTTGCTGAGGGGGAAATAAGTGAAAGAGTATACAAGAAGAAGATTGAAGAGACAAAGAAGAAATGGAATTATGATGGGTTGAAAGACGAAAAACATTAATATCTAATCTCGATAAACCTGACTGATAGGTAATATTGGTCCTGTTTGCTCAGTATATGAGCAAGTAGGATTTTGCAGAGCAAAAATCTAAGGAATCGGATAGATTCCTTATCACACTCGATTAAAAATCTCGTGTTGCCACTGTGGCTTAGGGGTATAGCGATTCCTTGGTAAGTGGGAAACCACACAAATAGGAATAGGTCGCGGGTTCAATTCTCGCCAGTGGCTCTTTTTCTTTTTAAAGAGAGAATTCCACCAGTCTATAGTGAGCAGAGCGAACGGTGACTGGTGGTTGAGATACTGGTAAAATCATAATCTATATTTCTTCCTGATGGTTTTGGTTGGTAGTAGCGGCGCTACCCTCGGGTGACCAAGGGTAGAAATCGCGCGCGCTACTGATAGGTGATCAGATGAAAACAGGTCAAAATAGCTTGAGCTATAGCTCTAGCATAGGAAAAAACACGCTGCATATGGGTTTCAAGGTGAAGTATTGTCATCCCATATTCGATGACGAACAAGTAGAAAAACGTTGTGCTGAGATATTCCATCAGGTGAGCGAAAGAAAGGGTATTGTCTTACATGAGATAGGTTTTGATAGGGATCATGTACACATCGATGTAGATGGTGGTCCAAACTATGCACCTAAGGATATTGCAAAACTGTTCAAAGGTACATCTGGTAGGAAACTACTGAAAGAGTTTCCATATCTGAAGAAGAAATATTTTTGGGGCAGTGGATTATGGAGTTCATCATACTATTTTGATAGCATGGGTGATAGGACAAAAGAGGAGATAGATGAATATATCAAAAACCAGGGTAACAAAGTACCGAAAATAATAGGAGGACAACAAAGCCTCCAATCCTTCTTATCTACCTGACCAACCAAGAGCGTGTCCGCCGAGGATAACGGAAGTTATCCGAGCATGCTACCAGTCTATAGTGAGCGTGAGCGAACGGTGACTGGTGGTGCGGGCACGCTTATTGACAGAGTATCTTTACAATTTAATAGAGAATGAAATTGCTTCGAAAGGAGATAAGATCTCTAATGATTATGGGATTCTTAGATACAGAGGTAAGAGAATAAGAAATCGATCAGAATTAAATAAATATTCTAATGAAATCAAAACTGAATGTGGTAAAAAGGCAGAAGAAATAGTTAAAGATCTCAAACAGGACACAAATTTAACAAACATGCTGGAGGGTGATTTTGGAAAGTTAGATGAAAAATTTTATGATGAAACAATGAAAGAAAAAATGCATGAGTTATTTAGAAGATGGGAGAAAGAAGATGAAAGGTGAGCAAAATTTTGGGGTGAGAGTGCATGGAACTTATCCGAGCGATTTCTCATTTGATAAAATTATAGAAATCGATACATATGAAGGTTATAACTTTCAAGATAATGAAAATTACAAAATAAAATATGAAAAACAAATATTAGATGAACTTTTTATTCTAGAAGAAACTCCCTCTTTAATTAAGGACTTGATAAGGATATCTCTAGCAACTTTTTGTGCTGACCAATTAGTAGAAAGAGAAGTAGCCTTAAAGAAAAGGAAAGAAATCCCGGGAACAAAATAGG
>JBKHIX010000071.1:0-10024 GCA_046538435.1 Thermoplasmata archaeon
ACCTGTTGGTTTGATGGATATTGTATCTTTAGTTGATTTAGATGAACACTACCGTGTTCTTTTTGACCAGAAAGGTAAAATTAAGCGTTTACCGGTGGAAGAAGACGAACAGCACTGGAAATTGTGTAAGATAATCGGTAAAACCACCTTGAAAAATGGTGTAACTCAATATAACTTGCACGATGGCAGAAATTTTCAGGACCAAGATTCTGGTAAATACAGTACTAAAGACGTTTTAAAAATATCAATTCCAGAACAGAAAGTGATGGTTCATTATGAATTCACAGAAGGAAGTATGGCTATGATCACTGGTGGTAGACACATAGGTGAAATAGGAACTATAAAAGAATATGAAGTTGTAAAAGGTCCTCAGCCCAATCTTGTGCATTTTGAATCAGATAAATCGACGGTAGAAGAATATGTTTTCATTGTTGGAACAGATAAGCCGGTCATAAAGATACCTGAGGTGGGTATAATATGAATTATGATAACCCTATGAGAGAACCTCAGATAGTAAAAAGTGTAGTCAATATAGGTGTCGGCCAAGGTGGAGAACAATTGAGAAAGGGATTTAGAGTTATTGAGATGTTAACAGGTCAAGAACCAGTAGAAAGTGAAGCTAGCACTACAAATGCAGATTTTGGAATAAGAAAAAATGAACCAATAGCCTGTAAGGTAACTCTAAGAGGAGATAAGGCAGAAGAATTCCTAAAAGAAGCTTTTTGGGTAAAAGAAAATACATTATACAAAGAGAATTTTGATGACCACGGTAATTTTTCATTTGGAATATCTGATTACACTAACTTTGAAGGGATGAGTTACAATCCTAACATAGGTATATTTGGTATGGATATATCAGTTGAATTAGCAAGGAAAGGGGTTAGAGTTAAGAAGAGAAAGAAACGACCAAAACACATACCGGAGCATCATCAGTTATCGATAGAAGAATCAATCGAGTATATCGAAGATAGATTTGATGTGGAGGTGCTTGAATAATGAAGCCTGATAAAGATTTTGGTAGGAAAGAAGGTTGCAGAAGATGCGGACGAAAAAGAGGAATAATCAGGAGATATGGTCTTCATATTTGTAGACAATGTTTCCGTGAAATAGCAGAAGACCTAGGTTTTGAGAAATATTCATGAGGTGATACAAATGAAGTACGATCCATTAAATGACGCGTTATCAAAGATAAATAACGCAGAGCAAGGCGGCAAATTAGAGTGTGTTGTTAGTCCAGCCTCCAAGTTGATAGGTAGAGTATTGAGAGTTATGCAGAAAAAAGGATATTTAGAAAGGTTTGAATTTGTAGAAGATGGAAAGGGAGGAAAATATAAGGTAGTACTTAATGGTAATATCAACAAATGTAAGGTAATCAAACCAAGGTGGTCTATTGGATTAGCGGATATCGATGATTACGAGTCTAGATACCTACCAGCTCAGGACTTTGGGGCTTTAATCATGACTACTAATCAGGGAGTCATGTCCCATTCTGAGGCTAAAGATAAGGGTATCGGAGGCAAGTTGTTAGCATACGTTTATTGAGGGATTATTATGCCATTAGCAGCAAAATTAGAAAAAGAAGTTGAGATACCAGAAAACGTAACCGTTTCAAGAAGTAATGATGAGATTAAAGTTTCAGGTGAAAACGGTGAGTCGATCAGAACATTTGATAATCCTATGATAAAGATCAATATAAATAATGATAAGATTACATTTGAAGCTGAAGAGCCAACAAAGAGAGAGAAGGCTCTGTTAGGTACGTACACATCTCATTTAAGAAATATGGTTGAAGGTGCTCAAAAAGATTACGAATACAAATTGAAGATTATTTACTCTCACTTTCCAGTAAAAGTAAGAGTCGAAGGAAATGAGGTTGTAATAGAGAACTTCATCGGTGAGTCTAAACCTAGAAAGGCTGAAATACTGGGAGATACCAAAGCTCAGATCAAAGGAGATCAGGTTATATTGAATGGTCCAAACAAGGAAGAAGTTGCTCAAACAGCTGCAAATATTGAACTTACCACTAGAATCAAAGGTACAGATCCAAGAGTATTCCAGGACGGTATTTATATTGTTGAAAAAGCGGGAAAACCAATTAGATAATTACGAGGTGTCATAGATGACAGATAAAGAAGAAAATGATTACGAAGTTAAAAAGAAACCAACTCTTGATGAAGAGAAGAGACGATTACTCGAGAAAAGAGAAGAAGAGAAGAGTAAAAGACCTGGCTTTGCTCGTCAAGAGTGGTTCAGATATAAGAAAATAGATAAAGGTACTTGGAGGAAACCAAGAGGTACTCACTCTAAAGCAAGGCAAAATTTAAAGTACAGACCTAATACAGTTTCGATCGGGTATCGTTCACCCAAGAAAGTCAGAGGGCTACATCCTTCTGGTTTTAAGGGGGTATTAGTTCATAATTCCGATGATCTTGACGAAATCGATCCAGAAACTCAAGCGATAAGGATTGCACATTCAGTCGGAATGAGAAAAAGAATATCCATTGAAGATAAAGCAGATGAAATGGATATTCGTGTATTAAATAGATCATAAGGTGTTCACCATGGATGTTAAATATCAAAAAAGATTAGCTGCAGACATCATGAAGTGTGGAAAAGATAGAGTATGGATTGACGACACCATGCTTGATGAAGTCGTTGAAGCTATCACTAGAGAAGAAATAGTCAAACTCATAAATAGAGATGTGATTAAAAAGAAACCTAAAAAAGGAAATTCAAGAGGAAGAACTAGGCACGTTAAGGAACAGAAAAAGAAAGGGAGAAGAAAAGGACATGGAAAACGTAAAGGGAAGAAAACAGCGAGAAAATCATCTAAAGAAAGCTGGAAAACAAGGATAAGAGGGATAAGAGAAGAGTTAAGACATTTGAGAGACGAAGGTCACATTGATAAAACTATTTACAGAAAATTTTACAATAAAGCAAAAGGTGGAACCTTTGAAGATAGGTCAGATTTAATCCTTCACCTTAAGATGGAAGGATACATCGATGAAGATTATGAATCAATTAAAGAGAGTGAATAAAATGGCTGAAGGACCAAGATACAAGATGAAATTAAAAAGAAGAAACGAAGGGATAACAGACTACAGACAACGTCTTAGATTGCTAAAATCAGGGAAAATAAGAGCTGTAGTTAGGCTTTCAAATAAAAATATTCAAGTTCAATTTATTGATTATTACCCAGAAGGAGATAAAGTTGAGTCTGTAGCTAACAGTCAACATTTAAAAGATTATGGTTGGGAAGGATATGGTAATAATATCCCAGCTTCGTATCTAGTAGGATATCTAGCGGGTAAAAAGGCATTGAAAAAGGGCATAGATGAAGCAGTACTTGATATTGGATTAAATCATCCTGAAAAGGGTGGTAAGATATTTTCTGCCCTTAATGGAATGTTAGATGCAGGTATAGATATACCTCACGATCCCAGTATCTTGCCTGAAGAAGATAGGCTCGAGGGAGAACATATCAGCGAGGAGACTGTTGAGAACTTTAATGATGTTAAATCTAAACTGGAGGAATTATAATGAATCATTGGGAACCCAAGACAAGATTGGGAAGGAAAGTTAAACGTGGCGAAATCCAATCTATGGAAGAAGCCGTAGCAAGCAGGTTACCATTAAGAGAACCTGAAATTGTTGATGCTTTATTACCTAATCTGGATGATGATGTTTTGGATGTAAACATGGTCCAGAGGATGACTGATTCCGGCAGAAGAGTTAGATTTACCGTAACTACCGTTGTTGGAAATAAAAATGGATACGTTGGAGTAGGAACCGCCAAAGGTAAAGAGGTAGGTCCAACTATTAGAAAATGTATGGATAATGCTAAGTTGAATATCGTAAGAATAAGACGAGGCTGTGGTTCCTTTAAATGTGGCTGTGGAGAACCACATACGATTCCATTTGAGATTCAGGGTAAAACAGGATCAGTCAATATTGAATTTAAACCAGCACCTAGCGGTGTAGGGTTAGCTGTAGGTGATACAGCAAAATCTATACTGGAGAGAGCAGGGATTAAAGATATTTGGGGATTCTCAAAAGGACACACAAAGACAACAGTAAATTATGCATTAGCTGTATTCGATGCGATGAAGAACACATCAAAGATGCGAGTGAGAGAAGACCAGGCAGAAGAATTAGGTATTATAGAGGGAATCGCGAAGGAAGCATCTCAAGAACAAGGTGGTAACTGATGTTTGCAGTTTTGAGGATAAGGAGTCCAAGGTCAAAATCATATAGGATTGAAGATACATTGGATAAATTAAGGATTAACAAAGTAAACCATTGTACAATAGTTCCAGAGGATGACGCACACAAAGGGATGCTTATGAAGATAAAAGATATAATAACCTGGGGTGAAGTAGATAAAGAGACACTTTCAAAACTGATAGAGTACAGGTCTACCTTAAATGAAGATGTTGAAAAAAGGATTAAAGATCAAACCTCCTATGAAGATATTGAAGATTTTGCCGAAGGTGTCCTCTCAGGCGAGATTGAGATAGACGAGATTGAGGGCTTGAAAAATTTGTTCAGATTACATCCACCCAAAGGTGGTTATAAAAGCGTGAAAAAACCTTATAAGACGGGTGGCTCTTTGGGGTATCGAAGCCAAGATATTAATGAGCTTCTTCAGAGAATGTTAGGCCCAGAATATGTACAAGAAGAGTGATATACATGGGTAAGAAGAAAACGAAGAAATATAGAGGTTCAAGGTCTCACGGTCGCGGCACTAAAGCTGGTAGAGGCGCAGGTGAACGTGGCGGCAGAGGCAAAGCAGGACTAAATAAGCATAAAGTCAAATCTATGGTTAAAGATGATCCAGATTATTTTGGACCTAAAGGATTTACAAGACCACAAGGTTTGTCTGAAGAAAAAGAAGTAATCAACATATACCAGATTGAAGAGAATTTAGATCAATTAATAGAATCAGGTATGGCTAGTAAAGATGGAGATTCTTATGAGATCGATCTTGAAGAAGCTGGTTTTGATAAACTTCTAAGTAAAGGTAGAGCAACTAAAGAGATGAAAATTAAAGTTTCTTCATTTAGTGATAACGCTCAGAAAAAAATTGAAGACGCTGGTGGAGAAATAATTAGTGAATAGGAGTGAATAGGAGATGGCTAAAGAGGACAAAGAGAGCCTACTGTATAAACTAAAACCGATAACTACAAGGATGCCAGCAGTTAAGAAACCTGAAGGTCACGTTCACTTCAGGAGAAAGATGCTATGGCTGATTTTGATCCTTGTAGTGTATTTTTCGATGACAAATGTAACTGTTTATGGTTTGACAACATCGATGGATATGTTCGAACAGTTCAGAGCAATTTTTGCTGGTGAAAGTGGTTCTATTGTTCATCTTGGAATATCTCCTATTGTGAACGCTTCTATTATGATGCAGCTTTTCAATGGAGCAGATATAATAAACCTGGATATGAAAGATTCAGAAGATAAAGCTGTATATCAAAGTACACAAAAATTCTTAGTTATAATAATGATATTTGTACAGGCTGTCCCACAGGTTTTCGGATATCTTGAGCCTGATCCAGGATTCATATCTGGTCTAGGAAGTGTGATATCTGGTCAGGGCTTATTGATGGCTAGAATATTGATTGTAGCACAAATAGCTGTCGGTTGTTATGTCCTCTTTTTGATGGATGAGGTTGTTTCCAAGTGGGGAATAGGCAGTGGTATAAGTCTTTTCATCGTTGCTGGAGTAGCTCAAGGTATATTTACAGGAACTTTCAATTGGGAACCATATGAAAATGGAATCCCTGCAGGAACAATACCAAAAACTATACACCTAGTTCAGCAGAGTTCAGCAGGCGAGCTTGCTGGAGGTGGTTTAGAGACTATATTAATTCAAAATCCAAACCCAGTATTAGCTTTGGTTTCTACATTAGCTATTTTCTTGATAGTTGCATATGTGCAGTCTACTAGAGTAGAACTTCCGCTTTCACATGGAAGGGCTAGAGGTGCAAGAGGTAGGTATCCTCTAAAATTAATCTATGCATCTGTACTGCCTGTTATCCTTGTATCAGCACTATTAGCTAATATCAATTTGTTTGCTATGCTTTTCTACACCAACGATGCTTTAGTCGATATTCCATTGATCGGTGGAAAATGGTGGATTGGCATGTACAACACTGGTAGTACTGAAGCAGTAGGCGGTGGTGCATGGTATATCTCCAGGGTGAACGGTATACAGGAGTGGCTGCTCCCGTTGATATCTGATAAATATTCCTATTTATTGACTCAAGAGGGTGTGACTCATACAAAATTCCAGGTGGTAATGAAAGTTATTGGTCACTTCACATTTATGACAGTTTTCGCCATACTGTTCGCTAATTTCTGGGTCAAAACCACTAACATGGATGCTGAATCGGTTGCAGACCAGATTCAAGATAGTGGCATGCAGATACCAGGATTCAGAAGAGATCCGCGTGTGCTAAGGAAAGTACTGGAGAGGTATATACCCACCATAACTAACTTTAGTGGTTTCTTTATTGGCGCACTTGCTGCAGGAGCAAACATGTTAGGTTCTGTAGGCAATGCTAGTGGTACGAGTTTATTCTTAGCAGTCAGTATTCTGACTCAATTGTATGAACAAATGGGCAAAGAACAGATGATGGAGATGCATCCAGTACTGAGAGATTTCTTCGGAAATCAATAACATTGAGGTGTATTGAGTGGCAGAAGAAGAGAATGAGGAAAAAGGGGAAGACGAATCTTCCCAATCGAAAAATAAATTTTTTGATTTTAGGAGATTTGTTTACATCTTCCTTGGCATGATAGTTTTGATGATGTTTATCGACCCAGATTTGAGATATGAATTTGGAGGATATCTTGGAAAAGTCCTTTATCCTCTTATCGGATTCAATAGTAATTATCCGGTTCTTACTTTGATCCTAGCCGGTACGATAATGATAGCTTTCTCTACGACAGTCAGAGAGTTCTTCATGGACTGGGTTGAGATGGCTAAAAACCAGAAGATAAGCAGTGCTTTCAGAAAGGAGATGATGGAAGCTAGGAAAGCGAATAAACAGACAAAACTTAAGAAATTACAGGACCAACAACCAGAAATAAACAAACTGTCTATGGGTCAGATGAAAGATCAACTGAAATCTATGGTATTTACCATGGTAGTAGTAATTTCCATATTCGGATGGATATGGATGTTTACTTCTGACCTTTCAAACACTACGTTTTCGGTACCTTGGGCATTAAATGCTAATTTTAATCAACCCTTAATTGAAGCATGTTTTGTACCGTTTCCACAGTGGATAGGTGTTTATATGTTGATATCAATACCATTGGGTCAAGTATTTATGGTGCTCCTAAAATGGTATGATTTCAAAAGCAAATTAGAAGAAGAGGAGGAGGGAAAACTTTAGACTCAGAAAACATATTTCAGGATATTATAATAACTATTAGTGGTCTTCCAGGTAGTGGAACAACTACTGCTTCTAAACTTCTTGCTGAGAAAACAGATATGGAAATGCATTCTTCAGGTGAATTTTTTAGAGAGATGGCTAAAGAAAGAGATATGTCTCTGGAAAAGTTTGGTGAGCTCGCTGAGAACAATATAGAGATTGATAAGAAAGTCGATGACAGAATGATAAATACTGCAGAACCAGGTATGGTCCTCGAAGCTAGGTTGACTGGTCATTTGATGAATAGATCGGAGAAAAAGGCGTTTAAAGTTTGGATCGAAGCGAGTTTAGATACTCGGGTGAGGAGGATAGCTGATAGAGAAGGGTACACTGAAGATGAAATAGAAGAACTGAAAGGAAAAGTTAAGAAAAGAGAGGCTAGTGAAAGAAAACGGTACAAAAAATATTACGATATTGATATAAATGATACTTCATTTTATGATCTTGTGATTAGTTCAGAGGATAATAATCCAGAAGAGATCGTTGAAGCAATAATGGAGGGTGTTAAAGATGAAATATGTGAAAGAGAATGTGAGTAATGTTTCTAAGTGGGGTGAGTATCCCCACAAAAGGTCAATAGAAGACCTTATTCCGAGGTCAATCGTCATATTGGATAAACCTTCCGGTCCAACGAGTCATCAGGTTTCTTCCTGGATACAAAAGATGTTCAACGAGAAGGCGGGACATAGTGGAACGTTAGACCCGAATGTCACCGGAGTACTGCCAATGGGGATAGGATATTCGGTGAGGTTAATGGACCTTTTACACACGGTACCGAAGGAGTACGTAGCAGCAGTTAGATTCCATGGAAATGTGAGTGTAAGAGATGTGAAAGAGGTTTTTAAAGAGTATATAGGTGAGATATATCAGATGCCTCCGGTAAGGTCAGGTGTAAAACGGGAAAGACGTGTTAGGGAGATATACGAATTAGATTTATTGGATTATTTTGGTCAGGAATTTTTGTTTAGAGTTAAATGTGAGTCAGGGACTTATATCAGAACACTGTGTAAGGATTTAGGGAAGAGTCTAGGAGTTGGTGGACATATGATGGAATTGAGAAGAACGATTTCTGGAGGTTTTAAAGAGGAGCAGTGTCATATTTTACAAGATTTGAGAGATGCTTTAGAATTCTATAAAGACGGTGATCCCAAGTCATTGAAAGAAATCTTACTTCCTTACGAGAGGGCTTTTGATATATTTCCTAAGATAAGAGTTAAAGATACCGCTGCAGGAGCTTTACTGAATGGGGCTGACCTTGCTGTTCCTGGTATAATGGAGATGGATGAATTTGAGCAAGGCGAGATAGTCGGTCTGATTTCTCAAAAAGGAGAAGGTCTAGCCGTTGGTGAAGCTGTGTTTAGAGCTGAAAAAATAATGGAGATGGATGAGGGACTGGTCGTAGATACTGATAGGGTTTTCCACCCATCTGGTGAGTATCCGAGAGGATGGAAATAAGTTAAATATGAGTTATTAATACTCACAAATGTCATTGGTATCATAGCTCTGATGCCAACATAATTGCTGAATTTTTAAACAAAAAAGCCGAGATAGCTCAGTCTGGTAAGGCGCGAGATTGGAGTTCTCATCACGGGACCAGATATCTCGTGGTGCTTTGCACCTCGGGGGTTCAAATCCCTCTCTCGGCGCTATTTTTATTCAGGAGCGTAGCGAATGAATATAATGGGAATAGGAATCTCTGATTTCTACGCACTTTCCATATTTCATAAATGAAAATAAAAAATAGGTTGTGGAAGAGGTTTTTACTGAATTCCACATTTTATCTATGTACCTTTCCTCAAACTACAATATGACAAGTTAAGCTTAATTAATAGTCACGTTTAAGCCCTAATTCCCCATCCTTTGAGGTTGGGGATACAGGGCGCTTAAATTTGATCTAGCAAGTTTTTTAGTGAATCAGTTCATTCTCGATTTTGGCGGCGCGCCCCGGAGGGGCGCTTTAAGAACCGCCAGGAGTCGAGAATAATGTCGCAATTTTATTCATATAGCCACGGTTTTGGACGCAGCTTGTATCATGTAGTACTTGTTCCCTATAAACGTTTTCGGATGTTCAAAAGGTCTGATATCCGAGAACAATTGGAAATGATTTTGAATTCTATAGCAGATAGGCATGATTTTCAGATCCATGCCTTGAGTGTAGAGGAAGACCATGTTCATATCTTTATAGAAAATCGCCCTTCCCAATCTATTTCACAGATAATACAATATCTGAAGGGTGCTAGCTCAAGAGAATTAAGAAAGGTCTTCCCTGAATTGAAAGGATTTCATGAAAACCGCCTATGGTCAGGTGGAAAATTCTTTAGACCAATTGGAGAAGTTACACCTAAAAAGGTGGAACATTATATAAATGAATCACAATCTGGACACTACACTGATATTCCTGATGATTCATTCGCTATACAAAAAGAATCAAACGTTGGTTCAGGGACTCCTCAAAAGACCCTGAATGACTATACTAGATAACTATAGAGGATGCCCCAAGGCTTCAGCCTTGGGGAGCACTCACTTCTTCTTTTTAATTATCATTGATAAAAATCACATTCTAACGGAAAGCTGTGATA
>JBKHIX010000008.1:0-35081 GCA_046538435.1 Thermoplasmata archaeon
GGATACCTGTGATATATGCGGAGAAAAGATAGAGAAGGGTGAAGAGATAGTTTTATGCAGCTGTGGGAATATGATACATAATGAATGTGCTTTAAAGGAAAAAGTCTGTCCTAATTGTGGCACTGATCTTGAAGAAGTAGAGGATGTTGAAAAAGAGAAAGAAGTATCCCGAAGGGTTTCTTTAGGTATTTAGGTGTTGAATATGAAAATGCTTCTACATGCTTGTTGTGCACCTTGTTTGACTTATACATTGAAGAAATTCAGTAAAGATTTTGATGTGACAGTTTATTGGTTCAATCCAAACATACATCCTTTTAAGGAATATGGAAGAAGGTTAGATGCAATACAAAAATTTGTTGAAGAAAAGGATGTAGATGTTATCTACGATGATCGATATGAGTTGAGGTCGTTTTTAGAAGGGGTATTACGGAATGACCCTAGATGTGAGTTTTGTTACAGATGGAGGTTAAGTGAAACTGCAAGAAAAGCATCTGAAGAGAATTTTGATGTATTTTCTACGACTTTGATGCTTTCTCCATATCAGGATCATGATATGATAAAAAAAATAGGGGGAGAAGAAGGAAAGAATAACGATATAAAATTCATATACAAAGATCTAACAGATGGATTTTATGAAAGTCATGAAATGGCTGATGAAATGGGTTTGTATAAACAAGGTTACTGTGGTTGTATATTTAGTGAAAAAGATAGATATTATAAAAAATTGATAGAATAATTAGGGCTAGCTATTCCTTCCTATAAAATTCTCCAGATCCACCGCGTTTTTCTATGTGTTTTATTGAATCTTTAGCCTGCTCCTCAAATACCTCTTCTGCAGTTTTGTAATCTTGGGCCTGTATTTCAACTCTATATTTTGGGGCTGCTACATAACTGACATCTACTTTTGTGGCTTCTGTATCATTGAAAACAGAGAGAGCATACTTAATATCTTCTACGCCATTTGGATTTGTAGAAGACAATTCTACATATCCTGTGATACTCACATAAGGTGGTGATATATTCTCTTGAGAAACATTTATTAATTCATCAACCCATTCTCCTTCAAAACCTTCTTCTTCCAATACGTCAGGGTTGAATGTACATTCTTCAAAGGCTTGATAAAGACTTCCAAAATGATCACTTAGTTCAAAAGCAAATTCATCATAACATTCATCAATCGTCGTGCCTAATCTTTCAGCAACGATTTGAAGAAGTTTATCTGCTTTCTTCTGGTTCTTCCAGGCTTGGATTTTTTCTCTTTTTTGATGTTCGTTGACCTGTTTTAAAGAAAGATCAATATGACCCTTTTTTCTGTCCACATTTAAAACTTTACAGACTCTTTTTTCCCCTTCATTTATGTGATCTTGAATTCTCTTAACCCATCCCGAAGATATTTCAGATATGTGTATGAATCCTTCTTTGTTTCCATATTCTTCAAGCTCAAGAAACGATCCAAAGTTTTTAACTGTTTTAACATCACAGATTACTAATTCACCTTCGCTTGGCCAATCATAGTCTTCTTCTTCTGCCATTATTCGCCCTCTTCCTTTTCTTCTTCATCAGTAAGTTCTTCTAAAACTTCACCTTTGAAGTTTGAATATCCTCCAGTAGGTTCCGCTAGTCGGGCACCACAAATCTGACAGTTTACGTAAGATGAAACACATTTGAATGTTATCTGTTCATTTCCACAGTCTTCACATTTTACTTTTACGAATGGTTTAGCCATAATAAACACCTATTCTTTAAATTGGAATCTTCTAGCTCTTTTTCCTTTCTTCTGCCAGGTCTTACCACATTCTGTACATGTATATTTCAAATATACTCTTTTTACTGGTTTACCTGCTCCTTCAGGTTTTGACCATGGAAATCCTCCATATCCAGAAGTCACTCTTCTAAATCTTCTCTGGCCCTTTCTTAGTTCACTACCTGGTCTATTTTTACCTTTGGTTATCTCCATTTCAGTGTGCGTATCGCAGTTAGGACAGTAATCCTTAATTTTACGTGGTTTCTTCATGGTATTCCGCTCCATATCATCATTCACTATTAAAATCTTCCCCTTTAGATTGACTCTAAATCTATACTTTCAAGTTCATTAAGTAATCTTTTTTGGATCTCTTTAGGAGATGGATAGTCTTTAATTATTTTACCTTTTTCCATATACTTCTCAAGCATAGGTTCCATCTTCTCGCCACAATTACATATCGGTTTCTCTTCGTTCTCCCAACTTGCCATCTTATATTGAAAACATTTTGGACATCTGTATACTCTTTTTTTTCCGCTGAATTTACCTCTTTTAGCTACTAATTTACCTTCCTTTTCAACGATGTCCATTGCAAAGTTAATTGTCCTCGCATTAGATATACTGGTTCCTACACCAAATGAATCTATTCCTGCATCCTTTAATTCAGGTATAGAGTATTCGTCCATACCACCTGAACATATTATGTTAGTTTCTACACCTCTTTCTTTTAATTCCCAATCGACTTCCTGGGCTATTGCCTTTAAATTACCTCTTCTGCTGGAGGGCGTATCAAGTCGTATACCAAATAATCTATCTTCCATGGCTTCTACAGCGAGTTTTGCTTCCAATTTTTCGTCAAAATATGTATCAACTAGTGCTATTCTAGGTATATCTTCAGAAAGTACATCATCAAACACTTCAAAAGCTTCCTTTGGATCGTCGAAAATAATGGTTAACGCATGAGGCATTGTACCCTGTGGTTCTACTCCAACTTCTTCAGCTCCCGCTATACAAGAGATCGCATCACATCCACCTATATAGGCAGCTCTATCTATAACAGGTGCCAATCCTGGGTGCATCCTTCTTATCCCAAATGACATTATCGTACTATCTCCTGCTGCTTTTCTCACCCTTGCAGCTTTTGTACCTACACCAGAGGGATGGCATATAAATCCTAATAATGGTGTTTCAAATATACAGAATTCTTTATACGCCCCTTCGATGATCATAATAGGTGTGAGAACACCGTTTAGACCTTCAGGTCTAAATATCGTTCCTTCAGGTATTGAATACACGTCAACATCTTTTCCTTCCAATAATGCTAAAACTTCGTCTAAACCTACAAAAACACCCCATTTCCACTCATCAGGAAGTGAAGATGCTGTAAATTCTGTTACAACGTTTTCATCTCCTTTTCCCTTCTCTTCAAATATTTTCATCGTATTTTTGAAATAAACGTCTGTTGTTTTTCCTTCTAGTATATCTTCCTCACTAGCCATATGGAATTTCGACATATTATCACTTCCTAGTTTTTTCTGTTGCATTAATAATTTTCATCTATTAACTTACTAACATTGGTTGATAATAAAACTTTTCAAAGATATAGATGTCAGATGAAGTATAAATAAAAATCTACATTAACATTTAGTCTATTGTTTTAGAGGGTTTAGAAGTTTATTTTATTTATAAATCACTGATATTGTGGGTTTAGCCAAAGTAATAAACCAAAATTTTTATAAGCACCCTCAATCTGACCACTCAATATCAACGTGATAACAATGAAATTAAAAAGAGAACTCTACATGAAGATAATTGATAAGATAATAAAAGAAATCGAGGAAGCTTGACTTTCTTTAGATACTTGTTAATACTTCCCTCTTCTTATAATTATAATTAACAACCATATCCCTATGAGAACTGATACTAAGAAGATATAGGGTGCAAATAAGTTCTCCCCGCTGGATAAAACCAATAAAGCTGATCCGATAATTATTGATGCTGCAATGATAGTAAAACTCAATCTGTTAGAAACCACATCTAACTGATGTTCCAATTCTGTTAGACCCTTAATATCGATTGCAATTTTCACTTCACCTTTCTCTATACTTTCCATCATATTGTCAGCTCTTTTCGGGAAGTTCATAAACAAATCCTTGTAATCTTTAATTGACCCGAAAACATCCATTATCTGGGATTTTGGGCTGTATTTATTTAATAATACTTTCTCTATCACCGGTTCAGAGGCTTTAAAGAAATCAAAATCAGGATTTAATGTTTTACATATGCCTTCTGTTTCTAATAAAGCCCTTTCCATGAGTAGAAAGTCTGCAGGAAGTGAGATATTATGATCTTTTGCGATATTCATTATCTCATCGTTCAGTCCTTCCTTAATCATCATGTCTGGCTTTCTTTTATATAGTTCAACAACATTTTCTATATCCCACATGAGGTCATCTTCGTCATATTCTCCTCTTATCTCACCGATGTTAAGGAAATGTTCTGTTACTTTTTCTGTATTCTCTCTAAACATCGCTATGAACATCTCGATCAATTCATCTCGGATATCATCTCTCAGTCTTCCGATCGCTCCGAAATCAAGGAATACTATTTTACCATCTTTCGTGAAATGTACGTTCCCAGGTGAGGGATCAGCATGGAAAATACCATTTATAAAAAACTGCTTCATCATGCTTTGAGCTAATTTTTCAGCCATCTTATTTTTGAAATCCATTGGATAATCTTTATCCATGGCTAATCTGATACTTTTGCTGTCTATATTTTCTAGAACGAGTACTTTTTGGGTTAAATAATCCCATTCTACTTTAGGTATAATTGTTTGAGGATCATCTTCAAAAACGTCATAGAATCTTTGAGCGTTTCTAGCTTCAACAGTGTAGTCCATCTCAGCTTTCAACATATTTTTAAATTCAATAATAGTGTCTTTGGGATTATATATTTCACTTTCTGGATAGAGATTTTCTATAACTTGAGCAAATCTTTCTATCAGTTCCATATCGGCCTGTACTTTCTCCTGTATATTCGGTCTTTGAACTTTGACAACAACCTCTTCACCATTTTTCAGTACTGCTTCATGTACCTGACCTATAGACCCGGCGGCTAGAGCTTCATTGTAGAATTCATCGAATATATTTTCTAGGTCATCACCCAGTTCATCCTCGATTATCTTTTTAGCCGCATCTGGAGAGAATGGGGTTGCTTCGTCGTATAATTTTTGGAGCTCTTCGGCAAATTCAGGAGGGATCAGATCTGGACGCATTCCTAAGAATTGACCCAGTTTTATAAATGCGGGTCCTAGGTCTTCAAAGAGGTATCTTATATCTTCTGCTTTAACTTCCTTCATACTTTTCTCAAGTTGAGATTCCATTTTATCTCGAGAAACAAAGCTTGTCAGGCCCAATTCTCTGATAAAATCAACTAGACCATGCTCTAAGAGTATATTGACTACTTCTCGTATTCTGTCGATCTTCGTCCTCCTTTTCATGTAATCAATCTTACATAATCCTTCCAATAATTTAAGTTTTTGTGAATGATAATAAAAAAAAATCTCTTTATAATCCCTTTTTATAATCCACAACTAATTTTAGATACAAAAAAATTACCAAAAAATGTATCGTTTATTATAATATACGATACCTTTAAGCCTAAAAATATTTAACTAAGTTATAGTTCCTATTCTGTGAAAAGATGAGGGACCCCGAGCCGTTCAAGATAAAGATGGTCGAACCTTTAAAGCAGTTGACCAAGGAAGAAAGAAAGGAAAAAATAGAAGAAACGGGATACAACGTTTTTAAACTCAGGTCTGAAGATGTTTTTATTGACTTACTCACGGATTCCGGCACATCGGCAATGAGCGATGAACAGTGGTCAGAGATGATAAAAACCGAGCAGGCTTATGCAGGCAGCGATTCGTATTATGATCTTCAGAATGCTGTTAGAGGGATTTTTGGCTTTGATGATTTTGTTGTGGTGCATCAGGGTAGAGCTGCGGAGAATATTTTATTTTCAGTATTGATCGATGAAGGTGACTTTGTACCCAATAATATGCATTTTGATACTACCAAAGCTAATGTTAAACATAAAGGAGGAACTCCAGTAGATTTAGTTGAAGAGAAAGCATATGATCCTGATAAAAGAGATGATTTTAAAGGAAACATGGATATCTCAAAACTAGAAGAGTTCATAAAAGAAAAAGGGACTGAAAATATACCTCTTATAATGTTAACGATCACCAATAACACTGGTGGAGGACAACCGGTTTCTATGAAAAATATAAAGAAAGTCTCAGAGGTTGCCTCTAAATATGATATCCCCTTCTTTTTAGATGCCTGTAGGTTTGCAGAGAATGCATACTTTATCAAGAAAAGAGAGGAAGGTTATCCAGATAAATCTATTCAAGACATAACCAAAGAAATTTTCTCGTATGCTGACGGCTTTACATTCAGTGCTAAAAAAGAAGGCATGGTAAATATAGGAGGTCTCATAGGAGTAAAAGATAAAGATCTGCATGAAAGATGTCAGAATTTGGGTATAATCATTGAAGGGTTCCCAACATATGGTGGACTTGCATGTAGAGAATTGGCAGCCATGGCTGAGGGACTTTATGAATCTACCTCAAATGAATATCAAAAATATAGACATCAACAGGTTCAATATCTTGCTGATCAGTTAAAGGAAGCAGGGGTTCCCATAATCGAGCCTGTCGGCGGTCATGCTGTATTCGTTGATGCAAAAAGATTTCTTCCACATGTTCCCCAAACTGAATTTCCCGCTCAGGCGCTAACAGCTCAGCTTTACATAGAATCAGGTATAAGAGGTGTTGAACTGGGAACATCAGCTTTTGGAGAAACCGATGAGGCTGGAGATGTAGTTCCAGCCCCTGTAGAAAATATGAGGCTTGCTATACCAAGAAGGGTTTACACATTGAATCAACTGAAATATGTGGCTGAGTCTATAATCAAACTTTATGAAAACAGAGAGGAGATAAAGGGTTTAGAAAGAACGTATGCGCCCGAACTCTTAGGACACTTCATGGCAGAATTCAGACCTTTAGAAGAATGACCAATTTTTTTTATTTTTCTTTTAATTTTGGGAACTGTATCTCGTACCGTCTGTTTGGTGATGGTGAAATCCTTACTATTATCTCTTTTTCTAAACTGTAGTATTTTCTTCTTCCTTCTTCTCTAGAGGAGATTAACCCTGCGTTTTCTAATTTTCTCAAGTGATGTTTAGCTGTTTTTCCATCCATACCTACTAGGTCCATCAGTTGAGAGACGTACATGTCCTTTTTTGATAGCTGGTATAATATTTTCAATCTAGCTTTTGATCCTAAGATTTCCATTGGATCCATCTGTCTCACCTTTAAGTATATTTTTCCAAAGTAATTTTATATATGATAAACTTTTTCCATAAAATGGTGTAAGATATGGCTGAAATACCAAAAACAGAATCGGAGAAAACCGAGAAAAGAGTGATAACTAGCGGTGACATGGAACATGAGGTTTATTTGAACAGTGATCAAATAGCTGACTTTCTTATTTCACTGGGAGAGCAGATGAAAAAAGGAGATGAGGTGACTGTGACCACTGATGAATGGGAGATACCTTTCAAGTTCAGAGAACCGATAGAACTAGAGATTGAATACGAAGGATACGGTGAAAAAGAACTTGAAATAGAGTTGGAATTCAAGGGAAAAAGAGAAGATAAAGCACCAAAAGTATCATAAAACCTTTTTCTTCCCAACTCAATCTTTCTTATTTTAAATTTTTTTTGGCTAAAATTTGATATATACAACTATACTTTATTGAAGTTGAGGTCCGATAATGAATCTCTTCCTAACAGCTTTCGAATCGATCGCAGTGCTCATAGGGATAGGCGTCGTTGGATTTTGGATAATAAAAAGAAATATCGTTTCGGAGAAAGCAATAGACCTTTTATCACCTCTATCTTTGGAGATAGCTCTTCCAGCTCTTATTTTTGTGAATATAATCTCTAATTTTTCACCAGATAGTTTGTCAAATTGGTGGCAGTTACCTTTATGGTGGTTATTTTTCACGTTCATAGCCATTGGGCTTTCATGGATTGGCTCTCTCATATCAAAAAAGAACACTAGACCTGAATTCAGAATTTCTTTATTATACCAAAATGCAATTTTCGTTCCACTAGCGATACTTACTGGTATATTCGGCTCTAGTTCTAAAGTTCTAGTATATCTTTTCATTTTCGCTCTGTTTTATCCCGCGTTCTTGTTCAGTACATACTTATTCTTTTTAGGAGAAAAGAAATTTGTCCTAAAATGGGATCGGATCCTACATCCTGTGTTTATTGTAACTTTGATCGCGGTTTCTATAAAATTGGCTGGTGTTGATTATATGATACCTTCAGTTGTCATGTCAATTCTCAATCTTTTAGGGGGCATGGCTGTTCCACTGTTAATGCTGGTTATAGGCGCAAATCTGTATTTAGATTATAAGGGTAAAGGAAGGTTCAATTTGAAAGAAGTTGTTAAGTTTGTTTCTATTAAAAATATATTATTTCCACTAGTATTTTTAGGAATACTTCTAATAGTTAGCCCAGGAAAGTATATTGCGTTGATAATTCTTATCCAAGCAGCAGCTCCCCCTGTTACTGCAGTTCCTGTATTAACAAAAAAGGCTGGTGGTGATCAAAGGTTGGTGAATCAATTTTTTGTGGCAAGTATATTATTAACTGTTATTACGATTCCGTTTTTTATTTATATGCTTGATATGTTCTTTAACCTACAGATTTGATAAGAAAAGTTTATAATTTGAGAAAATCATAATTATATGGTATGATATCGAAAAATATTGGAGGTTGTAAGGTAGAGGTCGTACAGGGTGACATCACAAACCAGGAAACAGAGGCTATCGTGAACGCAGCAAATAAAAGACTTGCTCCAGGTGGAGGTGTTGCTGGTGCAATCCATAAAGCAGCGGGACCTGAACTTTGGGAGGAGAGTAGAAAATTAGATGGCTGTGAAACAGGAGATGCCAAGATCACGAAAAGTTATAATTTAAAAGCTGATCATGTAATTCACACCGTTGGACCTGTTTACAGCGGTAAGGAATCCGATGAGCTTAATTTGAGGAAAAGTTACAGAAAAAGTTTAGAAATTGCTGTAGAAAATGGAATAGAAAGCGTATCTTTTCCAGCGATCAGTACAGGTGCATTTGGTTATCCAACAAAAGAAGCTGCTTACATAGCTTTCGAGGAAATTAAAGACTTTTTGATAGAAAATGGTGAACCTGATTCGGTTAGGGTGGTTTTGTACAATAAGAATGATTATGAGATACATGAAGAAGCTTTAGAAGAGATTATATAAATAATGATTCAAGGAAGCATTTATTACCACATGTGCAAAAACTATATATAATAAAACACATATGAGTAATAAATGTGATAATATGCCAAGAGGAGATGGAACAGGTCCAGATGGATTAGGCCCTATGACTGGGAGAGCATTAGGTTATTGTGCAGGCTATTCAAGTCCAGGGTTTACTAAAGGAATTGGAAGAGGTTTAGGAAGAGGACTAGCGAGAGGCAGAGGTCGTGGAATCGGACGAGGTTTAGGAAGAGGTTTCCGTGGAGGAAGAGGACGAGCATTTTCTCCTCCAGTTGATAGACCAGTCGTACCTTATACACCAAGAAGAGTACCTGTTTATTCAGAAGGATATCAGCAGGAAGGAACTTCAACTTACAGTTCTCAATATACTAAAGAAGACGAGATAAAAGAGCTAAAAGCCTATGCTGAGGACCTTAAAAGAGAATTAGAAGAGGTTGAAAAAAGGATTGATGAGATCTCAGAGTAAATCTCTATCGGAAAAACCTTTAGAATATTTCTTTTATTTATTATTCAACAATTATCTCACAATCCATACTATTTGCTATAAGACAATTATCTTTAGCTAGCTTGATCGCTTTTTTGATCTTTTTCTCAGGTTCATCTGAGGTTATATTTGGTCTGAGGTATATTTTGGTGAATTTTTTACCTTTATCAACATCTTCCAATATACCTTCAGTTTCAAGCTCAAAATCATCGATATTTAGTCTCATTTTATCGATCATCTCTTTAAATGTTATAGAAAAACACATTGCCAGTGAACCCACAAAAGCATCTTCTGGATTCAACATGTTTTTCACTCCACCGAATTCTTTAGGTTTATGGAAACTGCAAGAATATCCACTTTCCATTTCCATTTCACTGTGTTTTCCTTCCTCATCTGTCCATTTAGTTAAAGATTTATAATTCCAGCTCATGGTTTTGCAAATATAATACATAAATAAAAATCTTTCTGTTATTACAAGATATCGTTGGTAGGATTTTTCCCTGCTGTATTTCTTTTAGATATAGTTTTAACCAATGTTCAATATAATTTTTGAGAAGAATAAAGCTGTATCTCTTGAATATACTGTGATCATCCATCTTTGAGAGATTCGAGATAAGTTCTTCTGTAATCTTAAAACCTTTTTCTATGATTTATTATTAAATACATAACCATTTTGGCAAGTGGGTATTAATACATCTTTTTTGCAAATTTATTTATACGGTTTAGGGTCTTTATATGAATAATGCCAGGAAGAAGAAGAGGTAGAAGAAGAGGAAAAAGAAGAGTTGGTTGGGTCCCAGATAAAAAATCTTTCTACCCTGAGAAAGATGAAGACTCCTCTGAAATAGTATTGAAGATTGAAGAAGTAGAAGCGGTTAGACTTGTAGATTTAGAAAATTTGACTCAAGAGGAAGCAGCCCAAGAGATGGGAATATCTCGAAAAACATTTTGGAACGATTTAAAAAATGCTAGAGAAAAAATAGCAAGGGCTTTAACAGAAGGAAAAACAATAAAGATAGAGGGTGGGAGTTACTATTATGAGTAATTTAAGAGTACAGTTTGTCTAACTCCTGAAGAACACTTTTTCTGACATTTTCTAGCGTGAACTCTTCTAGATGACCTGGTACCTCAGCAATTTTCATACCTCTTTTTTCTAGATATTCCAATGCTGGTAAAGTCTTTTCTTTGAATTCATTCAATCTTGATCTTATCTTTTCTACTGTATCATCTGATCTCTGAATTACTTCTGTTCCACATTCTTTACAGTACTTTCCGTCTTTTGGGGGGTCGTATTTAAGATGATATACCTTGCCACACTCAGGACAGATTCTACGTTTAGTAGTCCTTTCAATTATCTTTTCATCTGTGTTTTTTACCCATAAAACAAAATCGATTTCTGTGGTTTTATCCTCAATCAAGTCTAGAAGAAATTTAGATTGGTCTACTGTTCTTGGATATCCATCTAGGACCTGATTTTCATAATCTTTCTTACCAAAGTATGATTCAAAAAGTGCATTAGTTATTCTATCTGGAACGAAAAGACCCCTATCAACAAAGTATTTCGCTTTTAAACCAAGAATTACGTCTTCATCTTCAGTTTCAATCTCTTTTTTGATATGGGAATCTTCAACAAACCGCTCGTTTTCATCATCCCAAAATTTAGAGAGATCTCCTTCATAATCGAATTCATTAAATTTTCCAAGATATGACCTGAAAATATCTCCTGTAGATAGCTGCTCCATATCATACTCGTCTAATAGAACATCTATCCTGGGTTGTTTACCAGCTCCACTTTTACCAGTAACTATAACGTTTGTCAATTCATCGGGTAAATTTTCACACATGATTATCCAATAAAATGTATGTAATCTTGATATATAAATATGTTTAAAATTTACTCTGTGACCGTTTCTATTGAAAAAGAAACATCTGTTCCATCTAAAGCTGAGTGTATTTTATCAGCGAACCAAATAGCATCTTTGACAGTAGCATCATTACCCCAATCATACACCATATCGTATTCACCTTTTTGAGGTTCGAACCCTAAACCATATAGGATATCGATAATCTCTGAAGGTCTTTCGCCTTCACTGTTAAATATCAGTTTTAGATATGTTTTCATAAAAATACGATACGGTTTCTTATTATTAATTTTTTATCATTCTTTATTTCTCAAATATCTTTTGCCGATTATATACATCTCGGAACTAGAATCTCTAGATGCTTTTGGAGAAGTCGCCTGAGCAAATTCAAAATTTTCTTTTACTTCATCTAAAAAGTCTTTAAAGTCCTCTCCCTGAAATACTTTAACGACAAAATCTCCTCCTTTCTCTAAAGTTTTGTGGCAAAATTCTAGTGCCTGCTGGGCTAGGTATATCGACCTTGCGTGGTCCATTGTGTAATTACCTGAAATATTGGGAGCCATATCTGATATAACCACATCAACTTTATCAGCGATTATAGATAAGCGATTTATCACTTCCTCGTCTCTCATATCCCCTTCATAAGTGCTGACCCCTTCTATATCTCTCATCCTTTCAAGGTCTATAGCTAATACATTACCTTCTCCAACTTGTTCAACAGCATATTCACTCCAGCTACCGGGAGCAGCTCCTAGGTCTACTACAACATCTCCCTGTGAGAATATGTTGAACTCTTTATCGATCTGTTTAATTTTATAAACTGCTCTAGATCGGTAACCTTCTTTCTTTGCTTTGTGATAGTATCCATCTTTTTTCTTGTAAGCACACATCTACTTTCCATCAAACCTTGAGATACTTAACTATTTTTGTTGGTTTTCAATTGTATCTACTAGATCAAGAAGTTACCCATCTAATATTGAAAGAAATTAGTCCAAAATCTTTTATTTAAGATAAATTATTATCTAATATGTCATCTAAGAACGTCTTTGATAGGGTGATGAAAGAGATAAAAGATGTGCGGGATCCCGGTGAAAAACCAGAGGATGATTTATTCTCCATGGACAAATATGTATGTGATCTCTGTCAAGGTATAAGGGACAGAGAAGAGATAACTCAGTGTGGATTCTGCGGTAGGTGGGTATGTAAAGGTGAGAATTCCTGTTGGAACGAAGAATTTAATGCCTGTGAAAGCTGTAGTGGTATAATCAAATTAGCGAGAGATAGTGATGACTTTGATAAGAACAAAAAAGATATGGAGGAGATGGAAAAATGACTGATGATGTGGAAAAGGCTTATAAGGATTTTGAATGGCGTGATAGATTACTCAAAGTTGAAGGTATAGAACGTTATGCTCCTGAGAAGAGAAGATTCGATTTATGGATAACTTTCATATTAGGGTTCATTATTGGAGTTCTAGTGATGGGTATGTTAGTCCCTGAGCTGGCTGAAATAATTTAAGGTGGTACCATGAAAATATTGTTAATACATTCAGATTACCTGAGATACGAAGTTAAGAAGAAAACACCCGTAGCTGAGGAGATAGAGGAAGAGATGAAAAAAGGCAGTATGGAAGAATGCCTTTCAGTGTTTACTGCTGTAGAAAAAAAAGATGAAGGAAATGAGGATGATATAATCGATAAAGGTTATGATGAACTAATATCTACAGCTAAAGAGTTGGGTGTGGAAAAGATAATGATTTATCCTTATGCTCATCTAAGTTCAGACCTTTCTAATCCCGATACTGCTGTGGAAGTTTTGAAAGGATTGGAAAAGAAATTATCAGATAAATTTGATGTTCACAGGTCACCCTTTGGCTGGTACAAAGCTTTCGAATTAAGCTGTAAAGGACATCCATTATCTGAGTTATCTAAAGAGATAGTACCTGATGAAGAAGGAGAAGAAGTGGTTTCTAAAGCGCTTCAGGCTGAAGAGGAAGTCGAATCAACCTGGGGAATAATGGATGTGGATGGGGAATTTCATGAGATTGAAATAGAAGGTAGTGAGGCTAAGGGCTATGATTTTGATGATAATGAAATGTTAAAGGAATTTGCCGTTTATGAAGCAGGAGAAAAAGAAAAGAGAGGTATGGAATCTCCTCACATCAAGATAATGCAGCAGCATGAGCTCGTGGATTATGAAGAAGGATCCGATCCAGGTAATCTAAGATATTATCCCAAAGGTAGGATGATAAAAGGGTTACTAGAAGATTATGTTAGCGAGAGTACAAGAGATTATGGTGCTATGGAAATAGAATCACCGATCATGTACGATATGAATCATCCTACATTAAAAAGCTATTTAAATCGATTCCCAGCAAGACAGTATAATATTAAGACTCCCGACAAAGACGTGTTTTTAAGATTTGCAGCCTGTTTTGGACAGTTCTTGATGGGTAAGGATATGACCATATCTTACAAGAATTTGCCTGTTAGATTGTATGAATTGACTAGATATTCTTTCAGGGTAGAACAAAGGGGAGAACTCACTGGGTTGAGGAGATTAAGATCATTTACTATGCCAGATTCCCACGCACTGTGCAGCGATTTGGACCAGGCTAAAGATGAAATGATGGTGAGGATGGACTTGGCAAAATCTGTACTCAATAATATCGGTATCGGCGTGCCTCAAGATTTAGAATTTGTAATAAGATGTACCAGGGATTTCTTTGAAAATAATAGAGAGCACCTTGAAAATCTAGTTGATAACTATCAAAAACCTGCATTGATCGAGATATGGGAAGAAAGGTTCTTCTATTTCGTATTGAAATATGAGTTCAACTTTATCGATCCATTGGGTAGAGCAAGTGCACTGGTAACGGATCAGATCGACGTGGAAAACGGAGAGAGATACGGGATAACTTATGTGGATGAAGAAGGCTCAGAAAAGCATCCATATATCTTACACCTATCTCCAAGTGGTGCGATCGAAAGAGTGATGTTTACTCTGCTTGAGCAGGCATCGATGCAGGAAAAAGCAGGTGAGAAACCTAGGTTGCCGTACTGGTTATCACCAACTCAGCTTAGATTCGTTCCGATATCTGACGATGAACTGGATTATGTAATAGATATTTCAGAAGAATTCCAAAATGTGAGAGTAGATATAGATGATACCGATAGGACAGTAAGTAAGAAGATCAGGGATGCTGAGAAAGACTGGATACCATTCACTGCGGTAATTGGACCTAAAGAGATAGAGAGCGGTAAATTATCAGTCAGAATAAGGGGAGAAGAGAAGCAGAAAGATATGAGTATCAATGAGCTCAAAGAGTTATTAAAGGAAAAGCAGGGAGATATGCCTTTCCGTGATTTACCGGTACCGGAGATGTTGACCGATAGACCTATTTTCGTTGGCTAGAAAACTTTTTCCTTTTATTCTATTTTCTTTTCTAATTTTTTCCCTTTATTCTAAATATTTAGTCTATATATTTTTAAAAATGATAGTTTAGATTCGTAGAGAAAATTATCTATTTATATGATTCAAAGGGTATCACTTTAGACATCTATATATATTAAATCTAAAAGATTTTATATAGTTTTAATTTAATACCTTTCTACATAAATGAACTTTAACGGGAGATAAAAAAATGAGTGATATGAAAGAAATTTTAGATGCGATGGAAGAGTTAGGTATACCCAAAGAGGACCCGAAGGATCTACCAACTTCTGAAAAAACGTTTCCAGATGGATGTAATTATAGGATGGAGATATCGGGTGTGGAAAGGCCATCGACTTTAAGAGCTTTGATTGAAGAAAAAGAGAAGAGAGATATACCAATCCATAGGTTGATAAGCACGGTCATGGGAAGTACTCTACTCTCAGATGATGAGCTAGAAGAGTTTGCACAACTCGCACATGATGCAGATATGGAAGTTATCATTACACCTGGTCCTCGAGCTAGCTGGAACACAGGAAGACAGATTGCTACACCAGAAGGTGCATTATCTGGATTGAGAGTTAGAGGATCTGATAATATAGTCTATCTATTGAAAGATATAAAACGGTGTATAGATTTTGGATTTAGAGGATTCTTAGTAACAGATGAAGGTGTTCTCTGGTTAGCTAACGAGCTTAAGAAAAAAGGTTTGATACCAGAAGATGTCACATTTAAAGTATCTATTTATGCGGGACACGCAAATGCTGCTGGAGGTAAATTACTTGAAAGGTTAGGTGCTGGCACCTTTAATCCTTTAGGGGATGTGAGTACACCTATGTTTGCTTCTATAAGACAAGCTATCGACATACCCCTCGATATACACATCTATCTCGCTGAGTCTATGGGCGGATTCAATCGATTCTATGAAGGTCCTGATCTGGCTAGAGTTTCTTCACCATGCTATTTCAAGATCGAACCAGGTAGTGGTCTAGCTGCTGGTGGAGGGATATACAAACCTTGGACAGATCCAGAGTTCTTAGCAAGTTTTGCTAGAGAGAAAGTGAAGTACGCTGAAATTATACATGATATAATCCAGAAAGATTATCCACAATTGAAATTATCAAAACAAGGTGCTAAAGGATTGCGTATACCTAAACCATAGGTTGGATTCGATATGAGAAAAGGAATATTAGCTGATTCTTCTATGCTCAGAGGAGAGCCACCTTTGGAATATCTAGCTAAAGCTAATGAACTGGAACGTCAGGGTAAAGAGATAGTGAGATTTGAGATAGGACAACCCGATTTTGACACTCCTAAGCATGTAAAAGATGCTGCGATACAGGCTTTGAAAGACGGTTTTACACATTACGTCCCATCTGATGGTATACCAGAATTGAAAGTGGCAATACAGGAAGATATAGAGATGTCTAGAGGATTTAAACCATCACTCGATCAGATATTAGTATTACCTGGTGCTAAACCCGGATTATATTTTTCATTGATATCCATTATCCAACAGGGCGATGAAGTCATCTATCAAAATCCATGTTTCTTCACTTTCGACTCGATGGTTGGATATATGGGTGCTAAAAAGGTTCAGGTACCTCTGTACGAGGAAAATGAATTTAGGATGACTCCAGATGAGATACAAGAGAGGATAACTGATGAAACAAAAATGATAATCATTAATTCCCCACAAAATCCTACTGGTGCTGTTTTAACAGAGAACGATATAAAAGAAATAGCGGAGATGGCTGAGGATAATGATCTCTACATCCTTTCTGATGAGATATACAGTAAGATGTATTATGATGGGTTGGAGCACCACTCACCTTCATATTTAGATGAGTGTAACGAACGAACGATAATCATCGATGGATTCTCTAAAGCATACTCCATGACAGGATGGCGCTTAGGATATGCTGTAGCTCCTGAAGAAATAATTCATGAGATGGAGTTACTGTTAGCAGATGCGATTTCATGTACGACATCATTCGCTCAGAAAGGTGCTGTAGAGGCATTAAGAGGTCCTCAAGATTTCACAAAAATGATGATGGAAGAATTCACGAAGAGACGAAATGCTTTGGTCGAAGGTATTATTGAAGAAGTACCTGGGATGAACTGTATCTATCCAAAGGGAGCATTTTATGCATTTCCCAATATTAAGGAAACAGGTATGACCAGTGAAGAAGTTGCTAAATATATGTTGAATGATGCGGGAGTAGCTCTACTTCCAGGAACATCTTTTGGAAGTCAGGGTGAAGGGTTCTTAAGGATATCTTATGCACAATCCCTGGATATGATCGACAAAGGTATAGAAAGGATGAAAGAAGCTTTAAATGATAAATTATAAAATCTCTTTATTTTATTTTTAATTCAAAATGATCTATTTTGAAGGGTAACTTTTATATCTATGAAGTATTTACATTCGGATGAATCCTGCGAGGAAATAAACATGGGAAATATAAGACCAACGTACATAAAAAGAGTTGCGATCGAGCTTGCTAAAAAGTATCCAGAAGAGTTTAGCACTGAAGATTATGACGGGAATAAGAAGAAAGTTGAAGAATTGACCAATGTAGATTCTAAAATGATGAGGAACAAGATAGCAGGTTATATCATGAGGTACCTCCAGAGAGGTAATTAAACTTATTTTTGGTATTATTGATTTTTGATTTTTTAATAAAGATGAATGATTTTTAAATTTTTACTAGTTAAGTTAGAAATACTTCTAAAACCTATCTACAGAATCTTCCGCTATTGTCAAGCATGCTAGAAAATCATCAACAGTATGTAGTAATTCATTAGGATTTTTTGCCTTACAAAAAGCTTCTAGTTTATTTCCCTCTCTTTTTAATTTTATATAATCTTCGTTATCAGGGTCTAAAGAATCCTTAATAATTTTTGCTTTTTTATCATCTTCATATTCTAAAACAAATTTACATTCTAATATGCCCATACTGTATTATCTATGAGAATATAAGATATAAGTATAATGCTTTTAGATGAAAAGATGATTTCATTTGTTGATTTTTGATGAAAAATTATATATTCTTATTCTACGTCAAGAATTTTAAATAGCAACAAAGGTGTTTTTAAAGATGTTCGGGCTTTTTGGTCCTGATAAAGAAGAGATTGAGGAGTTAAGGAGAAAGGTTGAGAAGTACAGTAAACAATTGGAGAAAGAAAGGGCAGAGAAACAGGGATTAAAGAAAAAGAATAATATTTTAAAAAAGATATTGAATGAAACAAATAAAGCAAGCCATATAATCAGTTAATAAAGGAGATGCACTATAATCACGATATTGGATCTACCAAAGGTCCTTAATATAGATCTTGATCTAAATGAGAATTACTCTCAATTGATGATATTATAAAGTGAGGATGAAGATATAGGAATTATGGTATCGGAAGTAACTGAGATACCAACGGTGGGTACTGAAAAGATAGAAAGCCTCCGAAGGCTTTGGAAACTCCAGTAAATGAAAAATACCTAGAAGGGATTTTGAAAAAAGGTGGAAATTTAGTATTATTGTCAGATCTGTTGAAGTTAGTTGACAGTGTATCTTCTACAGAATTGGATAAAGCGAAAAATTTTGGTGAAGGGGTATAAGGAATTCACCCTACGATATCCTTAAAAAACTCTTCATTTTTATATTCATCAAAAGCATCATCTTGGATAGCTTTTTCTTTATATTCCTCGTCCAATTTTACTGCTCGTTTCAAGAAAGATTTTACTAGTTTATTTTCTCCCTGTTTGCCTGCCACTTTAGCTTTGTAGTACCAAGCATTATCTCTATTTTGGTCTCTTTTTACTACCTCATTTAAAGCTTCCATGGATCCCTGATAGTCACTTTTATTGTAGAGAGCTACTCCTTTGTAAAACCAAAGATCTAATTCTTCTTCATCGATTTCTAGCCCTCTATCAAAAGAGTCTATAGCTTTATCGAATTCATCACGGTTGAAATGGCAGGCTCCTTTATTGTAGAATACATCGATATTTTCTTCTCCTAAGTCAAGTAGCTTATCATATGTCTCTAGAGCTTCCTCATACTCTCCTTCCTCATAGGATAAACTCCCTTTCTTGTACAATAAGTCTTTATCCTCTGGTTTTAAATCTAGTGACTTATTAAGATATATTAATTCATCATCTTTGATTTCTGATATCTCTTTATGTACTTCCAAGGCTTCTTCTTCTTTTCCTTCTTTTTCCAATAATTCAGCCTTCATCTCTAAAAGGTCATTACTTTTCCCTTGGATTGATATAATCTTGTTGATCAATTCTAAATTTTCTGGATGTTCTTCTAAAATTTTATCGAATAAGAAGTTTGCCGAATCGACATATCCTCTTTCTTCCAGCTTTTTAGCTTCTCTAAAGGCTAAATCTGATCCATCCGTATCAAGCTCTTTTAATTTATTGTAGGCCTCTTTTCTTTTTCCTTCATTGATTATAGCTTTACCATATGCATCAGCGGCCTTTTTTGTATTATCAACATTTGTAAATTTATCGGCGATATACAACCAAAGCTCTGGATCATCGATGTTTCTCAGTGAAAATTTATATAACTGGTTTATAACCTTATTATTCATATCAAGTGATCTATTGAACAGTTCATATGATTTTTCTTTCCTGTCTAACTCGTATAGATTCTGACCTATCCTAGCTAAAATTTTAGGAAGGTTTAGACTTTTTCTAAATATATCTTCTTTTTCATCTATATATTCTAATATTTTTTCGAATTGATTAATAGCAGCTTTTTTCTTTCCTTTCTTTTTGATCGTTTGGGCTTTGTTGTACATGGATTTTAGATTCTTCACATAAGATTTCTTGATTTTATCAACAAGCTCCTCTGTTGCATCATCAAAATCTAATTTTTTACTAGATATAGATCCAAATAATCCACTGACATCTTTGTTAACAGAAGGTAGAACAACTAGAGATTTTTCGTATTCTCCGTCCTCCCAGGATACAACCAACAAATCTTCGTATTCTTCTCTAAGAAGTTTTTCCTTGACATTTACCTGTTCTATATCTTCTAAAGGGATAATTATCTCATCATCGAATCCGTATCCAAATTCTTCGTCAGAAATAAGAAGTACTCTCTGATTAGTTAAAACCAACCCTCCAAATTTTTCAAGATTTATGTTTATCTTGTCCTTTTTACCTTTAAATACAGCTATGCACCAGTCTTGGATTTCTTCATTTTTGTTATAATTATACTCCTCCACCATCTCTCGAAACATGTAAACACCTTTGAATAATTATTAATTGCAAATAGAAAATATGTTGTTTAGTTATAAATTTTTTTATGCTAAATTACCTTCCAAGCGGTTCTTTAGTACCTATTAAGATAATTTTTTTAGATTTATAAATAATTACCGGATTTAATTGTAAATTCTTTAATTGAAATAGTATAAATAATTGAAAAAGAACCGCAGGATATTTATATTTTCAAAGTATAACTTAGTCACACAATATGGTGGTTAGATGGCAGAAGAAGGAATTGGTTTAAAATATAAACTTTTAGCGTTTATGCTAGCGATATCTATAATCCCATTGTCTGCAGTGAGCTTTATGGCCATTAGTAACTCTCAATCGATGGGAGATCAGGCCGTAGATAGTACTGAAGAAATGGGCGATGAGGCAGTAAATAATATAGACGAGATGGGTAATTCAGCGATCAGCGATGCTGACTCTATGGGAGATTCAGCGCTTCAAGCCGCAAGGAATATGGGCGATGAATCGATTGATTCGTTGGATGATACCGGTAAATCGATAATAAAAGACCTTACCGAGATGGGTAATCAGACTATAGAGAACAGTACTGAAATTTTGACAAATATTGTCAAAAAGAACCTACAAACTGATGCAAATGATACAGCAAATAATATACAAAATTATATGCAGGACAGAATCGGTAATATTTTAACACTCAGGTATATGACTGAATCCAAAGAGGCATATGAATATTATTCTGAAAATAATGTCGGACAGATCTACGACCCAACTCAAACCAGCTATACTGAAGATGAAATATTCAATGATGTACCGATGTTCAGGGATATTTATAGAATCGACGGGGACGGTAATATATCATTTAAAGTAGGATATGATGTTTCTTCAGCTTATGACTATGAAGATTTTTCTGAGGAAGATTGGCAGGATATATCAGTGATGGATGTAGATGAAAGTGTAACTAATTCAACGGTCTATCCCGACACTCAACCTGACGATGATACGGAATATGTAAATTATGCACTAAGAAAGGCTTATGATGAGATATCATCCAACCCTGAAGAATACAGAGATAAAGTTTATTTCCCTGATATCACAGTCGAAAGCAATACTGGAGAAAATAGAACCAGCAATCTTTTGATGGTAGAGCCAAGAAATGATTTCGCTAATGCTGTATGGATGGGAGCTACACCTACTTTTAATGAAGGAGGCAATTTTAACGGTATAACTGTAGCAAACATTAATCATCTTCAAATAATGAAGTTAAATCTTGACTTCAGATATGGTGAATCTGGATATGCTATATTATCTCAGACCAATGATATGACTGAAGATATGTCATTGAAAGCTGGGAGTAGTTATTGGGATTCATATGTAACAGAAGGCGGAGAAGTGGTTGAAAGTGAAACATATACAGAATTACCTGATGGAAGAACGGTTCATTACAATGATACTATGGATGATGTTCAGTTAGGTGTGATCGCTGCACACAAAGCAACAGGATATATCAATGATTATGATATGACAACCTATGTGCCTGAAGGAAGCCCCAAGCATGTTTATTTAGGCAATGAAATGCATAGGGGAGATAATGGGATGTTAGTTTATGATTTATATGACATTGGTGAATCATGGGGTGCTTATTCACCAGTCGAGGTAACTTCGTCTAAAACTTCGAATCTCCAGGACCTTTCAATTGTATGTAATGCACAGATATTTGAATTTGAACAGCCCATGAAGGAGATATCCGATGCGATGGATAGGAGTATAACTGAAACCACAGAAAAAACCAATCAACAGATCGATGATTTGAACAATACACTTTCAAACGAAATAAGTGATTTAGAAGGTTCTATAACGACCTCTAAAGGTAATATTCAGGATAACATGGAGAACAAGAAAGAAGAAACAAAACAGGATATCAGTAATTCTGTAGATGACCAGGAAGATAGTGTAGGAGAGTCCGTAAGTCAACTTCAAAATACTGTAGTAATATCAGTTGTGGTGATATTGGCTCTGGTAGCTGGTTCTGCATATGTGATTGCAGATAGGATCGTTTCACCAATCAAAGAACTGACAGATATTGCTGATAGAGTTAGTCAAGGTGAGATGGATTTAGCAGTTGAGGTAGAAGCTAAGGATGAGATCGGCGAACTTGCTGAATCGTTCAACAGGATGATAAACAGTCTAAAAGTCGCTATGGAAGCTCTTGAAGAGGAAATGTAATAAAGGCTGTGTGAAAAGATGGCAGGAAATGTATCCCAGTTAAAGAAAGAAATAATGTCCAAGGCTGGACCTATGGGTAAAATCGTAGTTAAGAAGCAGATGAAAAAACTGGGGTTATCAGGAGACGACGTATCCGGTAGTGATTTGGATAAGTTGATTGAAGAATCAGTAAAATCAGCCATAGCAGATAGCTCCAAGCATCAAGAGATTATCAGTGAACTTAAGAGTAAATTGAGATAACACAGCAAAAAAATATTTGAACTCAAACCCCTTTCTTATTTATGTTGATACATTTCTATTTCGATGTTTTTTGATAGAGTATCAAAAAAAAACTTATAATGTAATATGACTACAAAATTATCAAATGTTTTGAGAGGTAATTCATATGGATTTAAAATTAGCAATACTTGGTGCAGATATAATTTACATGACGGTATTCATAATGGTTTAGTATTTTTTATTTAGAAAAAGTATAATTTTTAAATTTGTAGCGATTCTATTCGTAAAAGCAGGTAGTTTCTACTACCTTGGTGCTGTCTTATCTCAATTGAGTCAGTTTTTACGGTTGAGTATCGTTTTCATCATCAATATCGGTATAGCTCTAGGGATGACATACTACGTTAAAAATTACATTACAGGACCGTTAGTAGAGTTATCTGATAGTTCCAAAAAGGTAGCAGAAGGTGATTTTAGCGAGGAAATAAATAATGGAAAAATTGGCAGATGGTAATTTTGATACAAACATGAATGCAGATAATCTTTCTGGTAGTTATAGGAAAATGGGAGAATCTGTTAATAGAAGTATTTCTGCGGTTCAGAGATCAATGAATAATATAACGTTGGCGATGGAGAAACTCTCTAATTGGGAATTGAATGCAACTGTTGAAGTTGAAGGTCTAGAAGGAGAATATGAGAAGATAGGACTTGCTGTAAATGATTCTATGAATAGTATAGAACACTCGATAAGTGAAATACACTCAATACTGAAAAACATGGAAAAAGGAAATCTAGACGTAAAGATAGAAACGGAGAAAATGAAAGGAGAGTATAAAGAATTGGCTAGATCAGTCAATAAAACTACACAATATATGGAGGATATTGTTTCTAAAATTTCCAAGATTAGTGAAAACCTCAGTCAGTACAATCTCGACGAAGAGATCGATACTATGGGGTTAGAAGGTTCAAACGCTGCGATATGTGATTCTTTGAATATAGCAGTTTTAAATCTAAGAGATGATATCGAAAATATGAGAGAAGCAGCTGTAGATGTAGATAATGCAGCAGAAACGATTGCAGCGACTTCTGAGGAAGTTAATGCAAGTGCAGAAAATGTCTCCGAAACGATCCAAAATATTTCTAAAGGTAATTCTGAACAATCAAAGATGACCGAACAACTGAGTCAGAAGATAGAAAGTGGAGTACCTAATATGGAGGAAACATCTTCCTCGACTGAGAATATAGCACAATCTGCAAACTCTGTGTCTGAACAGACAGAACAAGGAAAAGAGTACGCTGCTGATGCATCTGAGATGGTTGAAGATCTTTAGGATAGATTAACGGATACTGCAGATAAAGCCTTTGAACTGGATGAACAATCTGATGAGATAGACGAGGTGATCGAAACGATATCAGGTATAGCAGAGCAAACCAATCTTCTTGCCTTGAACGCAGCGATTGAAGCAGCTAGAGCAGGTGAACATGGGAAAGGACTTGCTGTAGTTGCCGATTCAGTTAGAGAGTTGGCTGAAGAGACACAGAATGAAACTGAGAACATCAAAAATATTATCAAGGAGACACAGATAAATGCCTCAGATGTTGTTGATGGAGTAATAGAAGTAAATAAGATGTCTCAAAAAGTAGACGAGGCCACTAAGCAAAATTTAGAAACTTTGGAAGATATTGATGATTCAATAGATACTGTTTCATCATCAATTCAAGATATATCTTTAGCAGCGGATGAGTTGTTAGGAGATTTACAAAGGTCTTCACAAGAGGTTCAGTCTGTTGCTGAAATAGCAGATCAAAACTCAAGAGAAACGGAGAATTCTTCAGCAGCTGAGGAGCAAACTGCTTCAGTTGAGGAATTGTCTAAATCTGCACAACAGCTTTCCAGATTAGCATCTAGTCAATCTGACATAGTCAGATAGTACAGTTTGGATAAATTAGAAGCCGATTAAAAAATTCCCATCAATTTTTCTTCTTCGAATACTTTATTAAAATTTGGAGAATCGTAGATCACATAATTGAAATCGACGTTGTTGTATGGTATATCTAGTTTTGTAAGTAAATCAGTACCCTGGTAGAGAAGGTTAGTTAGGTCCTCTAAATTTTTGAATATCGATATCATGATAACCTGTTCTTGATTACTAACACTTATAATGTGATTTTTAAGTTTGCAAATGTTTTCCAGATTCGAAGTATCATCTATATATTCAGGAAGATTTATCCTGAAAGAACCGATCAAGCTGAAATCGAATTGGATAAGGTTTGGTATGTGTCTTGGGACAATTATCTCTCTTTTTATCAGATCCCTCCTGATTTTTGTAAAGGTAGGATTCGAAATTTTGAGTCTTCTAGACCGTCTAAAATCAGAATCATAGGGGTATTCTATCAAAGATTCAATAACATTTATTTCTACATCTCTGAGTTCGTCTATAGACCACTCCTTTTTTAATTCATCATCAATCGGTTCAAAATCAAACTCATCGTCTAATGTTTTTTTTACTATTGGAAAATAGTTAAAATATCGATGGGCTTTTAGGCCATTACATTTAAACTTGTATTTATTAAGATCATATATGTTATCCTCTATCTCTTCGTTTTTTTCTTCATTGAAACCATCATTACTGAAACCCATAAATACCCAATATATATCATCGAATGCTCTTAAAAATGGTATGCCAGAACCTAAAATATCGGACAGCATTCGATCTTTTTTATTTTCATCAAACTTGGTTTTGAATTTACCATTTGAGAATACCAGGTCTCCAGTTTTTAAACCTGGTAAATTAATTATATAAGTTTTTCTTAAAACATCACTTTCCCTAAAATTTTTACAAATTTTAGAGATGGTTGATTCATGTAAATTTAGTTTATTGGCTAATTCTTTATTAGTAGCTTCAGGGTATTTCATAAGGCTGTAAAATACCTTTTTTGAATTGTTGGTTAAGTTCATAGTATTTTGAATAGTAAAGTAAACCCTATATAATTTTTACACCCATTTATCATATTTGTATTTATGATTGATTTTCAAAATAAATATTGAAGTAAGTCAACATACCAAAATTATAATCTCTGAATATAAGATTAACAACTTTCAGTGTTTTTAATTATTGATAATGAGCTTAAATTTTACTCAATATTATAGTCAAAGATGTGACTTTTTGTATTAATGGAGGGTCTTTGACTAGTTGTGGAAGTCGTATATTAGTTAAAGAAGTTACGACTTCCACTATAAACTAGCAAAATAAAGAAAAGAACTTATAGAGATTTAAAAAAATTTTTTATGACATATAGTCTATAAAGTGATCCATCAGTTCATCGCTAGGTATGATCACATATTGACCGTCTATTGGTACATCTATTGCATAAAATCTTAGATCTGCTATCAAGAATACCTGGTTAGGATCAAATGAATCCCCAATTATCTTCTTATAACCTTCGTTTTCTTCATCTGGTATAGCTTTAGGTGGATCAAATAATATTTCAGTTCTGAAGAAATCAGCCAATTCACTTAAAAAAGTACCAAGAACAATGTACCCCACTTCACCTAGCGCATCTAATTCATCTTCACCTAGATCACCAAAATCATAATCCTGGTCTCTCATAAGTAATATATTAGCCGTGCTTTGGGCACTATCTTCATACAGTGTGAAAAATGCGATCCCACTGCAACGACATCGATCCCATTTAAACTTCCGATATCGACACAATAAACTGCGTCATCTGGATCAGTTGCGGTCCAAAGAGTTTTAACGAACAGTATTTTTATCAAAATATCTATCAGATCGACCTGCTCAGAAATATCGTTTAGTACCTGTTGAGTTTTATCCTTTGTTTTACCCTCTTGATTTTCCATCACACTCAGTAGTTGGGGTACGACTTCTTCAGGATTTTCAATGCCCTTGCTCACTAACTGTTTATATGCTTTTCTACCTTTCAGAAAGTGTCCTAGTTGTGGAACTAGTGTATTTATGGAGGGCATTAACTTAATATCGACGTGTGAGTAAAAAGGTTTCTGATTATATTCTAAAGATTCGAAATTATCAAGATAAAGAGATGAGCAAAGGATTTATAGTTGGACAGTAAATTCTTAATTTGATAACATGACTAGAATTTTGATTTGTTACTATTCGAAATCAGGCACTACAGAGAAGATGGCTGATAAGATAGCAGAAGGAATCAACGAAAGCGATAGGGAAGTGGTCTTGGATCTGATGAAGGTAGAGGATGCCGATTTTGAAGATATGCCTAATTATGATGGGATAATACTTGGTTCACCAACATATTATGGATTACCAGCAGCACCGATCAAAGAATATATTGATAAAAGCATAAAGCATCATGGTAATTTAGATGGGATTGTCGGAGGAGTATTTTCTTCCAGTGCTAACCCTGCAGGAGGCAATGAGACCACTCTTATGGCTCTAATTGAATCACTTCTGATACACGGTATGATTGTGAAAGGTATGCCAAAAGGCGATCATTATGGGCCTGTGGTTATAGGTGACCCTGATGAAAGAGAGATGAAGCAGTGCAGGTTCTTTGGAGAATGGATGGCAGAATTTGTTGATGATATATCCGGATTGGAATTTGAAGAATAATCAAGGTAAGTTATATGCAGTTATATCTATTGAGGTACGGTGAGATCGGAACGAAGAGTTCCAGTGTCAGGAAGAATTTCGAGAGTATATTGATACAGAACATCGAAAGGATGTTCCTCAAAGATAAGAAGGAGATATTCATCGAGAATAGAGGTAGAGGAAGGATATTTGGATATACAAGAAAAGACGATTCTAACATATTTTCAAGGATATTTGGACTGGTTTCATACAGTCCAGCAACAGAGGTATCCTCTGATTTAGAGAAGATAAAAGAAGAATCAAAGAGTTTTGCTGAGGGAAAGGAAGGTACTTTTGCTGTAAGGGCTAGAAGAACTGGAGACCAGGATTATTCGAGTATGGATGTTGAAGAAGCAGTGGGGTCAATAATCCTCGAAGAAAATCCGGCCCTTGATGTAAATCTAGATAATCCAGATCACACTTTGTTTATTGAGGTAAGAAACAATAAAGCATATCTTTTTACTGAAAAAAGAGAAGGGCCTGGAGGTTTGCCACTTAGTTCACAGGGTAAAGCAGCAGCTTTTGTTGAAGGTAAGAAAGGTTTTCTAGCAGCCTGGCTGATGATGAAAAGAGGAGTGAGGTGTTATGTTTATTACAGTAATGAAAATAAATGGGTCGATAGATTAAAAAGATGGGATCCAAACCTTAGGAATTTTCAGATAGATGGTAAGGAACGTTTATTCTCTGATGACCTATCTAAAGAGATAGATGGAATAGTTCTCGGAGAAACGTTGGAAAACATATCAGAAATAGACTCAGATAAGCTTGTTTTCCGACCTTTGATAGGCTTTTCCAAAGAGATGATTAAAGAAAAGCTTAATAAGATCAAGGAGCTGGAAAAACGATGATCTATGTTGATAAAATTTCCAAATTTACAAATACGGTGAATGAGTTACAACGATTCAAATGGTAAAAAGAATACTGGTTGTAGATGACGAAGAGATAATGAGACGTTTTTTAAAAGAAGTTTTAGGGATGAAGTATGATATCTGTGGTGAAGCTGAAAATGGAGAAAAAGCAGTGGAAAAGGTTGAGGAACTTGATCCAGACCTTGTATTGTTGGATATTCAGATGCCGGAAATGGATGGTTACGAAGCCTTCACTCAGATAAAAAATATTAAACCGGATCAAAATGTCATATTCTGTACCAGCGTTGATAAAGATCCTTCCAAGGAGATTGAGAGTAAATATGAACCAGATGATTATATCGTGAAGCTATTCAAAAGAAATAAACTTCTGAGAAAGATTAATGAGGTTTTATAGGAAAGACTATAAATGGAAAAGTAGCTGTTGATATGTTCAGGAAATCAAAGAATGACATCGTATTCATTTGTAAATCCAATCAGAAAAGAACAAAAAGATTCAGCGATAAGAGTAAAGATATATGATTTAAACAACGAGAAAACAGGAACTTATCTATAAATTTCAGAAAGTCTTAAAATAATAAAATATTGAAGGTGCTTAGGAATGGGCTTTGATTTGGTTAGCTATCTAGCATTATTGATAATATCTGCTTTTATACCTATATTGCTGATTGTAATATTGCTTCATAAGGAAAAAGGAAGGAAACAATATATTTTTTCAGTTATGATGGCCTGTATATCCATTTGGTCGATCCTTTACCTTTTTGAGATATTTGTTGATAGTTACATATGGATGTCTATATTCACTAGATTAAGGTTTATTGGTATAGCTTTTTTGCCAGTATTTTGGTTAGGTTTTTCTTTATATTATACAGGTAGAGAGAATTGGTTAAAAGGAAATAGATTATTGTTCCTATCTGTATTACCCATATTTACGCAGATTATGATTTGGTTGAACGATTATCTTAATCTTTTTTGGAGATCTGAAGAGCTTGTATCTATAGGAGAGTTCGAGGTATTATTTGGTACAGCAGGGCCTTGGTTTTGGATTCACACCATATATTCGTATGGATTGGTTTTCATAGGTATAATTTTGATTCTTAATTTCCTTATAAAGATAGGTGATATATATATCAAGGAAGCTCTGATTCTTTTTGTAGGTGTAGCAACACCCTTGTTTGGAAATAGTATTTACATCTTAGAATTGGGAGTAGTACCCAAAGCTTATGATATTACTCCTATCACTTTTTTGGTAACAAGTATAATTTTTACATGGGCTGTGATCAAATTAGAATTCTTAAAAATAAAACCTGTTGCTAGAGATACGATCTTCAGAAATATAGATGATCATATATTTATTATAGACAATGATAATATGATAGTTGATTGTAACGAAAGTGTTCTATCGTTAGTAAATGATGATGGAAGTGGTACTGGAATAGATATCATCGGTAGTAATATTGATGAAGTATTAGATAGAGAACAACTCGAAGGGGTGAAAAATTCAGATAAATCATCTTTGATTGAGATGGAACTGCAGTTGGATGGGGAAAGAAGATTTTTTGATATGAAAATATCACCCATATTCAACCAGAGAGATGAAGAGATCGGTAGAGTTTTGATATTTAGGGATATAACATTAAGGAAAAAGGCAGAAAAGGAGGCTGAATTTTTACACTCGATGTTAAGACATGATCTGGGTAACAAGCTTCAGGTTACGATGGGATTTTTAGAACTAGTACAGGATACAGATCTAGACCAATCTCAGAAAAAATATATTGATACATCTCTAGAAAGTATTGAGGAAGGAATAGAATTGATCAAAGATGTAAGAATGTTAAATAAACTGGAGGTAGAAGAAGAGAATGAAGATGTAGAAATATCTCACATAATCTCTAAAATTATAGATAAGTACAGTAAGGTTGAGGAAGAAAAAAAAATAGATATAATAAATAAAATAGATAAAGAGCTGGTTGCCGTCTCCAGCAAAGTGATTAAAGAAGCCTTCACAAATCTTATTGAAAATTCGCTTATACATTCTGAAGGTTCAAAAATAATTATAGATTATCACGAAGAAAGCAAGGGATTAAATGAATTTATTAACATCGTGATAAAAGATGACGGGAAAGGGATACCTGATAAAATAAAGAGTAAAGTGATAGAAAGAGGATATAAAGGAGAAGAATCTACGGGTTCTGGGCTGGGGATATTTATCACGGATAAAATAATGAAGAAATATGGGGGAAGTTTTTGTATAGAGGATTCAGATATGGGTGGAGTGAAATTCGTAGTAAAGTTAAAAAAGGCTTCAAAAAGTTGATTTTATACCTTAGTCGATCATATTTTAATGGACATATTTTCTTTCCCACCTTTTCTGTATTCATCTATCAACTGTGTAACTTTTGAGTAGTCCGTTATATCTTTTTCAGATAAAGCTCTTAATACATCAGCCCTATCTTCCATAATATCATATATCTTTCGAGTGTCATCATAACCCTGTATCTGTGCAATCTTCTCTTCTAGTATAAAGCTGTTGTACATACCTTCAAAGTTTAACTCATCTTCATCTTTAGTCCGGTATTTCGTTCTTCCAAGAGAATCTCACTTGAGGTTGTTTTATACGATGAAGTTCGTTGACCATTTCTTTTAATTTCGTCTGTTAGTGTAATACATCCAAATTTTTTCAATTTAGAGGCTATATGATAGGTTTCAGTGATAGGTATATTATGTTTATTACTTATTTCTTCTAAGGATTTAGGTGCTTTATAGCATTATAGTAAGATCTTTCTAGCATATGGTTTATGTACAATAATTTCCTTCTTTTTATCGAGTTTGTTCTCTATCATATATCATTATTAACTTTGTTTATCACTATAAAAATTCATATCCAATTATCTCTCGTGATAATAGCTCTTTTTTATCAGAAAGATATTTAAGAATGTAATCAAATATATTATATTATGGTGACGATGAATGGTTGAGAGATATAAAACGGGAGTCGAAGGATTAGATGGTTTAATTGGTAAAGGAGTTTTAGGAAACTCAGTAACTACGGTCGTTGGTTGTTCTGGTGCTGGAAAAACTACCATTGGATTACAGTTTTTATTGGAGGGGATAAGTAATGATCAAGCAGCGCTATTCATAAGCTTAGAAGAGAAGCCAAAACATATTATTAAACAGGCTGAATTATTTGGATGGGATCTAAAGAAGTATCGTAATGAGACTTTATTTTTCATACATCTTGTAGGTCAAAATTACACTGAATTGATCGAAGAACAGTTACCTCAGCTTATCAATGCTAGAGTAAAATCTGAAAAGGATTTAAGGATAGTGATTGATTCACTCACTCCTTTGATGTGGTATCAGGATGAAAAATTAGCCCAGAGAGAATTGATAACCAAGGTTTTTGAACCATTGACTGAGGTAGGAACTTTATTAGCCACTGTTGACGGAAATCTTACGGAAAATAAACATCTGAGTAATGAAATATTTGTTCCAGTGTATCTTTCTGATAATGTTTTCCTATTACATTATAACCCTGAGAGAAATGGACCGAAAAGGACTCTGCAGATACTGAAAATAAGGGGAACAGATCATTCAGAAGAAATTCTCCCGGTATACATCAAACACAAAAAGGGTGTTACGTTAAAATAGATGCGGTGAAAATTCATAAAAAGATTTATTTTATACCCCTAATTTCCCGCTATAGTGAGAGATATGTCTAATAATAAATCTAGTAGTGCTGATGGTATTGAGTGGAATTTAGATGATCTATATGAGGGACCGGATGATGAAAAATTGAAAAAAGATTTAGAGAACACTCCGAAAGAGGCAGAGAAATTTAGAGATAGATATAGGGGAAAGATAGAAGAATGTGAATTATCACCTTCAGAGTTCAGGGATGCCATGAAAGAATACGAAGATATTTATGAGCGTATAAGTAAAGCGGGATCTTATGCTAATTTATACTATTCATTGGATACACAGGACCCTGATAGAGGGGCATTATTACAGAAGGCACAAAAAAAGGGTAGTGAGGTAAAGAATAATTTAGTATTTTTTGAATTAGAATGGCAGAATATAGGTAAAGAGAAAGCGAAAAAATATATGGAAAGTGAAGAACTTGAAAAATATAAGAACTATCTAAGACACTGGAGACGATACACACCATACATGCTTTCGGAGAACGAAGAACAGATAATAGAATCTATGCAGAACACTGCAAAAGATGCCTTTGTTAGATTGTTCGACCAGACAATAGGTGAGATGAAAGTTGATTTTACAGTAGATGATGAAGAATATGAGATGGTCTTCGATCAAGCTCTATCGGTGTTATATGAGAAAGATAGAGATAAAAGAAAGGCTGCAGCTGACGCAGTAACTGAAACATTAAAGGATAAGAATAACGTTCTCAATTTTATATTCAATAATATCGTTCAAAACCATTCAACGATAAGTGAATTCAGGGATTATCCTGACCCGATGACTCCTAGGAATCTTGATAATAGAGTCGATAAAGAAACAGTAGATGCTTTGATGGAAGCAGTGATTGATAATGTAGACATCGTTCACAGGTATTATGAGCTAAAAATGAAGATAATGGGTCATGACGAACTATACGATTACGACAGATACGACCCATTACCAGGTTCTGTTCCTGGGATAACCTTTGAAGAGAGCAAAGAAAAAGTGTTAGATGCATATGAAAAGTTCACTCCTAAGATGAAAGATATAGCATCTAAATTCTTTGAAAATGGTTGGATAGATGCTGAATTGAAAGAAGGTAAAAGAGGAGGAGCGTTCAGTGCAAGTACGGTTCCTTCTGTGCATCCATATGTTTTCATGAACTTTACCGATAAGACAAGTGATACGATGACGATGGCACATGAATTGGGGCATGGTGTACACCAGTACCTTTCTGGAGAACAGGGAGCATTACAGCAAAGTACTCCCTTGACAACAGCTGAGATGGCCAGTGTTTTCGGTGAAATGCTGCTATTCGATAAATTGATGGGAGAAGTTGAAGAGCCTGAATCTAAGCTTGCGTTGATATCTGAGAAATTACAAGGTGATTTTGCTACAGTATTCAGACAGGTGATAATGACTAGGTTCGAACAAAAATTACACAAAGCTTACAATGAAAGAGGAGAACTGAAAGCAGAAGAGATTAATGAGCTTTGGCTTGAAGCTAATGAAAAAGAATTCGGTGATACTGTTGAATTGAGAGATGAATACGGCTGGTGGTGGTCTTATGTATTACACTTTGTCCACTATCCATTTTACTGCTATGCTTATGCATTCGGAGAACTATTAGTACTTGCATTATACGATATGTACAAAGAACAGGGAGAAGAATTCGTTCCTAAATACATTGATCTACTTAAAGCAGGAGGATCAGATGATCCAAAGAACTTACTCGAAAGGATAGGAGTCGATGTGACTGATCCTGATTTCTGGAATAGAGGACTATCTGTGATTGAAGAACATGTAGAGGAAGCAGAAAAGTTAGCAGAAAAAACCGGGATGGTATAAAAAGTACCACCCATACAAAATCTTTTTAATACAAAAGTTGTATTAGGAGTTCAGATAAAATGGCATGGGAACAATCCGAAATTAGAGAACTTAAAGAAAACCGATATGTAGTTATTGATGACGAGCCCTGTAAGATTAAAAGTATAGATACTTCAAAACCAGGGAAACATGGCGAAGCTAAAGCAAGAATAGAAGCGATAGGTATCTTTGATAATAAAAAACATAGTTTGATCAATCCAGTCACTCACAAAGTTAGAGTCCCCCTCATAGATAGACGTAAAGGTCAAGTTGTAAGTTTGTCAAGCGGTGAGGCTAATATAATGGACTTGGATAATTATAAGACCTTCCAGATATCATTGGATGAAGATATCCAAGATGAATTAGAACAAGGTCAAGAGATAATGTATCTAGAGACTATGGGGAAAAGGAAGATAACTAGAACATGAATAGTGGTTTAAGTTTTGCAGGGAGTCACTCAGATTACAGCGAATCAGAGTTTGTAATTATGGGTGTTCCCTTCGATAAAACCTCTTCTTTTAGAGCTGGTACTAACGATGGACCGAAGGAAATTAGAAGATCATCTTACTGTTTTGAACCTTATATCATGGAGTTCGCTATTTCTTTACAAGATATCAATATTCATGATTTTGGAGACTTAGATATTGGAGAGATAGATTCACCTGAAATGATGGGTGAGAGAGTAACAAAAAATACAAAAAGAATATCAGAAGACAAAAAGAAACTAATTGTTATTGGTGGAGAACATTCTGTAACTCCATACGTGGTCGAATCCTATAAAAAAACTTATCCAGAATTAAATGTATTGATAATCGATGCACATCTAGATTACAGGGATACGTACGAAGGTATGAAAAGAAGTCATGCCACGTGTTCAAGGAGAGTATCTGAAGTTGTTGGAATAGAAAATCTTACTGTAGCTGGTGTTAGATCTATGTCTATAGAGGAGTCTGGGGAAGAACAGATTCCTGATTACTACACATCCTATGAAATATTAGAGGATTCTTCGATATTGGAAAAAATTGTTGAAGAGCCACATCATCCCTTATACCTCTCGATCGATATGGATGGACTGGATCCATCATATGCTCCAGGGGTTGGTAATCCTGAACCATTTGGTTTGAGTTCATTAGATGTAAAAAAATTGATCTCTCAGTTATCGGATAAAATCGTTGGTTTAGATATTATGGAAACTAATCCAAAATATGATACCTCTGATATAACTTCAAATCTAGCAGCAAGACTGATTTATGAATTTATAGGTTCTAAAAAGAAAGGGTAAAATTGTTTTTTTAAGCTACCGATTCTAATTCTTTGGTTTCTGCCTTACCTTTACCAATTATCTGATCTGATTTTACACCTGTTGCTACCAGCATGACTTTTATTTTGTTTTCCAAAGTTTGGTCAACATTACATCCCCAGATTATCTTTGCATCTGGACTGACTCTTTTCTCTACATGTTCAG
>JBKHIX010000174.1:0-2853 GCA_046538435.1 Thermoplasmata archaeon
GTCAAAAATATCGTGCTGCCTTTCTCTTTCATCTTGGTCACGATCTCGACCACGAGTCTTTTACTCTGCACATCTAGACCGGAGGTGGGCTCGTCTAGAAAAAGTACGGGAGGCTCATGTATGATAGCGCATCCTATATTGACCCTCTGTTTCATGCCCTTGGAAAAATTTCTTACTGCGTCGTTTTCTCGTCCCTCCAATTCCAACATACGTAATAGCTCAGAGGCCCTTTCTTCTTTTTCCTTCTTCGACATACCGTAGAATTTTCCTGCCAGGTGCAGATTCTCCTTCGCAGTCAAGTCTACATAGATGTTACCGAATTCCGGTATCACTCCCATCCTCATCTTCGCGTGTATAGGATCTTTATGGGGATCGATACCATCTATCAGTGCCTTTCCAGAATCAGGAGTTATCAATCCCGTGAGCATCCTGATGGTTGTGGTTTTTCCCGCTCCGTTAGGACCTAAGAAGCCGAAAAATTCACCTTTTTCGACCGTGAAGCTAACGTCTTTTACTGCTTCTACGTCACTAAAAGTCTTACTTAGGTTGCTAGCCTCAACAGCTTTTGTCATCTCTATTTTCCTCCTCAACTACCAGATCTATCTCTATCTTCTTCTTGGTAAGTTTCCAAACCTTTTCCGGTGCACCCTGACCTTCTTCCAGGAATCTGTCAACCTCTATTATCCCAGAATCTCTCAACTCTGAGAGATGGTAATACAGACCTGATTGGGATATATCGTATCCCTTGTCTATCAATCCCTTCTTGATCTCTTTCGTTTTTGCACTCCCTGTTCCTATGATATCTATTATATCCCATCTAGTAGGACAGTGCAGAGCTTTGGCTAAACCTTTAAGCCTACTGATACGTTTTGCAGCTCTTTCCTTCGACTTGTCGCAACAGTCTTTTCTTCTACCACACATCTGTGTTAACTCCTATTCTACGAAAAGTAAAAGGGTTTTATTTAAGGGAATAGTGTATAGCACCTGTACCTTCAGGTATCTTTCTGTCCAGGTATCCTTCATTATATAATGTGTCCAGTACCTGGTTAATCCTTGCTTCGGTTATCAAAGGCATACCTTCACATTCAGCAGCAAGCATTTCTGGACACATATTCCCTGAAGAGCATCCCTCTGGGTTGTTTTCAAAGTACTCAGTTATTATATCAACGGTCATCTCCATGAATTTTTTGTCGTTCTCTACCGCCTTTTCTACTATTTCTTCTTTATTTTTTGTTATTTCTTCAACACTCATGTTATCTCCTCTAATATTACAGTAATTTACTTTAATATTATGGTCTTATATGTAGTTTTTCATACACAATCTCATCCACTCTGCTCTCTGTATAGTTTCCTGTAGGTATCGTTCCTTTGCATAAGGTCTTCATGAGTACCTGTATCTATCAGCTCACCATCTTTCAGTACACCTATCCTATCAGCCTTATCGAGGGTCGCGAAACGATGTGCTATCATCAGTACTGTTCGGTCTTCGAGCAGTTTGTCCATTGCCTCCTGGATCAAAACTTCAGTGTATGCATCGACACTCGATGTGGCTTCGTCGAGTATCAGCACCTTTGGATCAGCGAGCATGGCCCTTGCAAAGGATACGAGCTGTTTCTGTCCACCTGAGAGTTTTACACCACCTTCTCCAACTCTAGTGTCATACCCCTTGGGCAGATCTTTGATGAAATCATGTGCCTGTACCTCTTTGGTGACCTTTTTTATCTCTTCCATATCCGCTTCAGGATTACCGAATCGTATATTTTCTTTGATCGAAGTATCGAACAAAAATACGTTCTGTGGAACGATAGATATGATCTTCCTCAGATCCCTGTTGGAGTATTCTCTAAGGTCGATATCATCTATCGTTATTTTTCCTTCATCTACATCGTAAAGTCTTGTCAAAAGGTTCGCTATCGTGGTCTTTCCTGCACCAGTAGTACCAACCAGAGCAAAGATCTCGCCTCCATCGATATGTAGATTTAGATCCTTGATGATATCTTCCTCATCATAACTGAATTTCACATCTTCGAACTCGACCTCGCCTTTTATTTCATCTTCTAGTGATCTGGGTTCATCGGGTTCTTTTATTGACGGTTCTATAGACATGTACTCGTAGATACGATCCAGTGAGGCACCAGCAGATTGGTAAGTGTTGAACACCTGACTCATGTCAGCAAGAGGCCCGAAGAATCGGCGCACGTAATCCATGAATGCGATCAATACACCTAATGTTACAGTACCCTGAACTACACCCCATCCTCCGTATCCCAGGACGATAGCTTCTCCTAATACTTTACTCAAAGTCATTATCGGGAACAGCAAAGAGAAGTAGGAAGCTGCTTTAAGGTTAGCCTTCAGGTTCTTCCAGCTGAGCTTGCTGAATTCTCCCTCATTTTTCGACTCTCTGTTCAAAGCCTGGATCAACCTTATACCGGATAGGTTTTCTTCCACATCTGCGTTCAGTTCAGCTAACCTTTCTCTCACATCTCTATAGGCTGAACGCATCTTTTTGCCCAAAAAGTAAACTACGAAAAATATGAACGGTATCGTTATAAAACTCACCAGAGCTAGTCTGTAGTCCAAATAGAGCATAACTACGATAATACCTACAAGCGTGAAAAAGTCGCTCAACAGGTGTACGAAACCGGTAGATACCAGATCTGATAGCGCATTGACGTCGTGAGTTACACGGGACATAACATCTCCTGTATTGTGTTTTCTGTAGAATTGGATGGATAGATTTTGCAGATGATCGTAGAGATCTTCGCGTATGTCCCCTACTATCGTGTGTCCAATATAGTTAGAAAGGTATGTTTGGAAATACGAAAAGAACCAATAAGCACCATATGCCAA
>JBKHIX010000072.1:0-9799 GCA_046538435.1 Thermoplasmata archaeon
CTTATATACTTTATTATTTGTAGCAAGTATCGAAGTGATAGTATGAGTGAAGATTGTTGTAAATCAGGACATGGAAGAGAAGGACGCGGACATCACGGCCATCATAAAGGAGGCCATCATAAAAGTGGACACCATGGTAGAGGTCATCATGGATGCTGCTGTAAAGGACAGTGCTGCTGCGGTAGACATCATGGTGGATGTTCAGGTGGACATCATCAGTGCAGCTGTGGACAGCATAAGAGTTGGAGAAGGTTCGAATCCAAGAGAGAGAAGATCGAAAAACTGGAAGAGTACAAAAAAGAACTCGAAGAGGAACTCCAGGCTGTGAATGAACGTATCGAAGAACTGAGTTAAAAAATCTATTCCCCGCTTACCCGCGGGTGTAATTTCTAATTTTTTATTTAATCCTAGTCCAGACCTTTTCACAATTACGACTCTAATCGTTCTCCTGTATCAGATCTATTAACGAGGAGTTCAATCCCTTTTTTTGTACGATATGCAGTCAACCGGACAAACATCTTGACAGTCAAAGCATTTGAGACATTCTTTGTTGTGGATTCGCCTTTTACCATCCTCTAAAGTCTCAATAGTTTTGGTTGGGCAGACTTCCTGGCATCTTCCGCATCCGATACATTCTTCCTCATCAATCCTCATTATAAATCTAGATGGTTTTGATGTTAGACTGAGTATAGTTCCATATGGACATAGATATCTGTGGAAGAGTTCTTCATCGAAAACGGTCATAAAAGCAACGCCGATGACTACGATTATCAATATCACTGGTAATTGTATGCCTAGAAGATTAAAGACGATCATAGAACCTATGAAGATCAACACTATCGAATATCGTAGTTTCCTCGATCTTAATATATCAGGTACTCCAAGATCATTCACTGAAAATTTATCTTTTAACCATCTCATAGGTCTTGATAAAGTGTCCATCGGACAGATCCATCCACAGTAAAATCTACCCAATCCTACAGATGCTAGAACACCTACGATGAATACGACTATCCATAATTGAAGTTTGTTGATGTACAACAATATGATTAATAAGCCTATGAATGCGATCTGGCTCACTATCCTAAAATATTTTTTTGACATCATCTATCACCTTCTTTTTTCAATATCTTAAAGAGATTTTCTATTATGGCATCAGCTCTATTAGTTAATTTAAAGGAAAAATCACTGTACCTCCATTTTAGAACAGTCATCCTGATAGCACCCATATACAGTTCTGAAAATATCTCTAGATCGACTTCCCTTGGAATTGTTCCATCTTCGATCCCTTTCTGAACTATTTTCATCAGAGATTTTTCATTCTTCTTTCTATGCTCATCGAACTGATTTTTAACGGACTCGTATTCTCTGAAGAGTTCATCCTGAAAAAGAACTGCTGTAAAAGCAGGATTATCCTCAAGTGTACTGAATTTTCTTTTCAATATATGTTCCAAGGTTTTCAATTCATCTTTTTCTTGTATCTGATCGATCGTGATATCGTTTTCATCAAATATCCACGCTGCAAGTTGATTGAGTATATCTTCTTTGTCTTCGAAATGCTTGTAGATAGCTGCTTCAGAGATACCTATTTCAAGAGAAATATTCCTGATCGTAAGAGATGAATAACCTTTATTCTGGAGTATTTTCAAAGTGGCTTCGAGTATCGTCTTTTTTCTCTCTTCGGAGGGCAACCGTTTTACTGCCATAGTTAGTAAACGTTTACTTACTTAATATACTTTATGTTTCTGAAGGATTAAAAAAAGAAAAGGTTTTCTTTCTATCTTTTTTTAAGTGTAGGTAGATCTTTTTTTCTCTTTTTCGTTCTTTTATCACTTCTAGCCCAAAGCACTAGAGCTGAAGGAAGGACGAACACTGAGGCCAAGAAGCTTAGGGATATGGCGATAGCGGTCACGTAACCGAATTGGGATATCGGAAGTATCTCAGATGTAGCTAATATTCCCAAAGCTCCGACAGTCGTGAACAGGGCTCCCAGCAGTGCACCCCCCGTATGCTGTATAGTGTCTTTCATCGCTTTACCGGTATCTTTTCTGTTACGTTTGTCTTCAACAAACTTGTGAGTAACATGTATGCTGTAAGCTACCCCAATTCCAACTGTTAAAGCAGTCACTGTGATGGTCATGAAGTTCAGAGGTATACCGATAAAATATACCAGTCCGAGAAGCCAAAGAGTTACTATTGATACAGGGAATGTTGTGATGATACCTAGTGCTAGAGATCTGTGTAGATAATAAAATATTATAGTTAAGAAGAACGCTACAATGATTATAGATGCTATCAGGGATTCAATCTGGGTGGTACTTAAGTCTGAAACAGTTTCTTGATCTATCATCGACCTGCTGGTGATCTCTGTATTATAACCTTCATCTCTCAATGGACCAGTTGACTTCTTCAATTCTTCTTCCAATTCTTCTGCATTATCTAGATCTTCGTTGATCTTTTCAGAGTTCTCTCTTACTTTGATTATCGCAGATGCGGAAGAGTATCCTTTTTCAGGACCCCTATCAAGAACATTTTCTATAGAATCTCTAGATTCTGGTGCTTCAAAAAGAACATCATACAGTTCTGTGATATTTTGATCTGGTATATTATCGCCATCAAGGTCGCTGTTTGAGAACATATTGACGATCGTTTCGTTATAATCTGGGCTCATCGGCATCGCTGTTCCATACGTTTGCATCACAGTCAGTGGAGAGGATAATCCTTCTTCTGCCAGTACCATCTCTGCATCATTAAAGTTTTCACTAGTTTCATCGAGGGCATACAAGTATTCACTATCAGCTAGATCCCCGTTGGTAATTATATAGGCATCGGTTTGGTTGAGGTTGAAATTTGATTCTAAGTATTCGATATTTTGGTATTGGCTTCTGTCTTTAGGTAAGAAATCCTGTAGATCAAAAGTAGTATCTACCTGCATAGCCCCATACCCTGATGAGACTGTCAGGAGCAAAACAACGAAGAGAACGAGCTTTGGATGATTGTTTGATACTTTCACTGATGATGAAAGGAACCGAGCGATCATGTTTTCTTTTTTGTCTTTCGATTTCTTTGACTTTCTCTTACTTTTTCTCTTCTTATCACTATCATCATTGTTGCTGCTCCTCCACCCCTCTACTTTTTTAACAACTGCAGGTAGAAATACAACGAACAGCAAGAAGCTGGAGAATATACCTATGGTTGCTAACACTCCAAAATTTTTCATCACCTCTATACCACTGAAAGTGGTCGATGAAAAGCCCACTGCAGTTGTGACGGTGACTAATAAAAGAGCTCCACCAACTGTCAATATCGACGTATTTATCGATTTTCTGATGCTTCTCCCTTTACCTCTCTCCTCTCTAAACCTCATTATCAGATGGATCCCGTAATCTATACCTAGACCGGTCATCAGGATAGGTACAGCGATGATCATCGGATTGAATTGGTATCCAAGTAAAACTCCAGCACCGAATGTCCATATCACAGCGAACACTAGAGATAAAAGGCTGACGATACTTTCTATTATAGATCGATAAACTAACATCAGTACAATTATAACATAAATAAAAGCTAATGGTAGTAGGAAGTACAAGCTGTTAGCTGCACTGTCATTGACCTGGTCCATCATCACTTGACTTGCCGACACTCTGATCGAAGAATGCTCACTATTTTCTTCCGCAATATCTATCAGTTCATATTGGGCATCCATCCTTGTTTCTTTATCTAGACTTGTATCCATCTGTACGATCAAGAGTGAACTTTCAGCAGAAAGATCAGATTCATCTGCCTTTTTATCGAAATCAGAACTGAGCATATTTGTTATGCCCTTTTCAAGCTTCTGAAATTGTTTACCAAACTGGTCTGCAGACTGTAGTTTAGTTTTTTCATTTTTTATCTGTTGACTTTTTACTTGAAGTGAGGTAGAGTTCTTCTCAAAAGAACTTTGAAATCTAGAGATAGAATTTGCGAGGCTCTGATTTTTTATGGTGATACCTTTTAGATCTTCAATCATATCTTTTAGAATATACTGTGATTCCCCCATCGATCTTTGGATATTTTTAAAATTTGATTTTGTCTCATCAACTGATCTCTTCAAATTTTTCGGATCATAATTGATGACTTCATGGACAGTTTCTTTAATCTCTGAATCATCCATCTCATTCAATCTTTCTTTTTCTTCAGTCTCGTTCATCGAAAGAGATGGTATATCGAAAGAAAAGTTCAGCGGATTTATTTTTGCCAGATTTTCTGGTATAGTCAAAAATCTAGCAGTCATTCCTATAGATGCTTGGGAAAGTTTCTGTCCTTGAGCAGGTGGTAGGTTCTTTGAGATCTCTAAATTGCTCTTTAATCCTTTCAATATATCGACAAAAGAAGAGTATCCGTAAGGCTGCTGTTTATTAAGTTTTGAAATAAGATTTTCTGTTTGTGCTATCTTCTTATCTAAAGTTATGTTTTCATCTGTTATAACCTGTATAAACTGGAAAAATTCCTGATTATATTTCTCGAATACACTCCATCTTTTAGGTTCATCTAGAATATTAGACATACCTCTATAGGAAACGATGATATTTCTTTCAACCTGTTCATCTGGGAAATCTAAAAGTTTTTGTCCAAGATTTAAAGATCTGTTCAACTTGGCATACATCTCTTTTTGATTTTGAATGATACTTACTGCGTCGTCTGTTTGATTGGAAAGTCCTATGATAGTTCCTTCTACTTTCAATGCTCTATCTGCTTTGAGGATCAAGTCTGCTAACCCAGTCGCTCCATCTGGAACTTCTTCAGACGAAGTCAAAGTCTCATTAACTAAACTGTTGCTTTTCAGACCCTCTTTTGTATCTAGCATATCGTTCAAAACTTTTTTAGTCAATACATTGCCTTCATCAGAGGTATAGACGACTTGAACCAATCCTTCTGTAGCTCCAAAATAGTTTTCAACATCGTCTAAATTTCTTGTCTTTTCAGTATCTGGATAAAAAGCTTCCTGGTCCGCTTCCATATCGATATTGGAAGCGAAATATCCCATCACCAGTGTAAATAAAACTATCACTACTATGATCTTCATCGAATGATCTGATATGACTTTTGCTGCCTTGTTGAACCTTCGATCATCAATACTCATATTATCACTTATCTATTACGTAACGTAGTATTACGTAACGTTGTATATATACCTTATCCAAAAAGACCAAATAATTTTCGGTTAATCAACTAAGAGGAATAAAGATGCAGAAAAGATTGCCCAGCGAATTGATCAGCTATCTGATATTTAAGAAGATGAAAGATGAAGGAGCTACATACGGCTATGAACTCCTGAAAACTATGAAGGAGAAATCCAATGGACACTGGGATCCGAGCTACGGCACTATATATGGTGCTCTGAACAGGATGGAAAAGAAAGGCTTCATCGAAAGGGCAAACAGAGAACCCGAGGATAGAAAGTATTATCACCTTACAGAAAAGGGTGAAAAAGAACTTGAAGAAAGAAAAGAACGTGTGAAGGATATCGGAGAGTCTTCTGAGAACATGGTCCTCGGTTTTCTGAATGTCTACGCGGATATCTTTGGTAAAAAAGAGCTTGAAAGTTTATTGGATAAGATAAGAGAAGAGTTCGAGCTTTAGACAGATCCTTAAATAATTTTTTATTAGGGGATATAGTGAAAAAAACGAATACCTTTAAATAATATAAACACTTTATTGTGATTATTGTGTTAATATGAGATTGAAAAATAAAGTTGCGGTCGTCACTGGTGCGGCCTCTGGGATAGGAAGAGCAATAGCAAAAGAATTCGGTGATGAGGGTGCTAAAGTCGTCGTATCAGATATCAGGGAAGAACCGAGAGAAGGTGGGGAACCGACACATGAAATGATAAAAGAGAACGGTGGCGAAGCGATATTCATAAAAACTGACGTTTCTTCTGAAAAAGATGTAGATAAATTGGTCGATGGGACGATAGAAGCGTTCGGACAGATAGATATCCTAGTGAACAATGCAGGTATATTCCATCAGGAAAAGATCCACGAATCTGAAACAGAGAACTGGAAAGATCTTATGGACGTTAACCTCAACGGAACTTATCTCTGTACCAAGAAAGTGATAGATCGCATGCTAAAGAATGATATCGATGGTAAGATCATCAATGTATCTTCCATCGCAGGATCAGTTGGTTATGCTTCATCTCCAGCTTACTGTGCTTCTAAAGGAGCACTCACAAACCTCACCAGGGAACTTGCTGTCGATTATGCTGGAGAGGGTATCAACATAAACGCGATTTCACCGGGAGTGATAAAGACCGAGATGACCGATCAGTTCACAAGTGATCCAGACATGAAAGCCTTCATGGAACAGAATACTCCTTACAAGAGACTCGGTGAACCAGAAGATATAGCTCATGCAGCAGTTTTCCTAGCATCCGACGAATCGAATTTCATAAACGGTGAAGATATAAGAGTGGACGGAGGATGGACAGCGAAGTAAATTCTCAAAACCTTTTTCTTTATTTCACTTTTTTCAAGATATAATTAGCTACTAAACCTACTATGAAAGCTATAGTTATGTTAGAGAACAGTGCGATCAATGCAACTGCGCCAGTGATGAGATACGAATCCGTTTTAAGTCCATGTTTTCCCATCTCCAATCCTACGAATATTATCAGTGCACCGAATATACTGTAGGGTATCAGATTGATTATTTGAGCGGACGAAAAGAACAAGGCTATCGGTAAAAGGATCAGTCCACTGATTATATTCGACCCTCCGGTTCTAGCACCGTACCTGTACTGCGCTGCCAATCCTCCTGAACCATGGCACATGGGGAAACCACCAAATGGCACTGAGGTCAGGTTCATCAGACCTATGGTTTTGGAAAATTTATCAGGATCTGCTTTCCATGAGAAGAGATCGCTCATGAGCAGTGAAGTAGCTAATATGGCATTTGTTATGGTTAAAGGTGCTTGAGGAACTGCTAATAGCCATCCTCCGCTAATGAAATCATTCAATGAAGGAGTAACGAGTGATGGAAATGGTATCAAGCTCATCGAAGGGAATCCGAAATGTATCACCCCTAAACCGATCCCTAACCCGAGAACTAGGAGTGAAGAGATATTGGGAATATCCTTTAAATATCTCAGTATGAAGAATGTTATTATCAGGAGGATACAGATCAAAGAAAGCAGATAGTCTTGGGTGACGAATCCAATTGAAGTTTTCAGCAGGATCAATCCCAGTCCAAGCTGAACTCCTCTGATGACATTTTCAGGTATCTTGTCCTGAATATATTTCATGCCTTTAGCGAAACCAAAAATCAAGAAGAGAAGACCCAGAATAATACCTGAAGCAGTTATCTGACCCTGTGTGAATTCACCCCCTATGACTATAGCTCCTATCGCTTTCATAGGCTCGACCGGAACGGGCTTTTTGTAGTAAAGTCCCGTAATGATATACCAAACGCTGAAAAACAATAATATGTATCCTAGGTTCAATTCAGAAACCACAGCAACTCCAACGATGATAGGAAGCAGGGTTCCATAATCGCCTACTGCACCCGCTACTTCCTCGAGATTGAACCTGAAATCCGGCCATTTTTTCTTATCCATCTATTCTTCAATCATATCGATTATTTAAAATTATCAGCGTAAAAACTATATATAACATTGTTACATAGTACTAGATAACATTGTCATATAGTGATATCATGGATAGAAAATCAACAAAAAAGTGTCATAAACATCCTGGTTTTCCAGAAGGTAGATGGCTTCATTTCCTGATTCTCAGAGTGGTCTGCGAAGAACCGCTGCACGGATACGGCATAATGAAAAGAATCGAAGAGTTAAGCGAAGGCAGACATGAGATCAAATCCGGAACTATGTACACCACTTTGAGAAGGATGGAGAAGAAAGGACTCCTGAGATCGGAATGGGAAGAAAGTGAATCAGGACCTGATAAAAGAGTTTATAGTGTAACTGAAGAAGGTAGAGAACATCTGAAGAGATGGTTGGAGATGATCAAAGAGCGTAAAAAGATGATGGAGAAGATGACAAGTTTTTATGAAAAAGAGTTTGGAGATGAGGGATAAAGGAGGTGAGAAATTATGGAGATATTTGACTTAAAAGAGATGGAAGAAAAACAAGAGATATATAAAGAGGAAGAGTTCAAGATAAGACATATAATCCTTTCAGAAGGAGAGAAGATACCGCCGTGTGAGATGTCCACCTACGTGATTTTCGTCGTACTTGAAGGAGAAGCTGAAGTCACGGTGGATGATAAATCGGTCACTTTGTCAAAAGGAAAAGGTCTTATCACAGCACCGGCAACGCTTTCAATGGAAACTAAAGAAGGCGTTAAGATACTCGGGATACAGATATCAAAGGGTGAATAGATGAGCATTACAGCTATCTTCATCAATCTATTCGCTCTAGTCTGCTTCCTCTACGGAGTTTATAGGGATAAAGGGAAGGCTGTAGAGTCGTTGAAAAAGGCGGTTTTTTCCTTCTTCAAGATACTACCGACGGTTCTGATAATAATAGTCATCATCGGATTGATGCTCGGCTTCGTACCGCCTTCGGAGATATCGAGGTTCGTAGGAGAACAGTCAGGTATATTCGGTGTTTTACTTGTAGGGCTCGTGGGATCTATCCTGCATATCCCGGTTTTGGTCGCATTTCCCTTATCGGCTTCGATGCTTGAGAGCGGTGCAACCGTCACTGCTGTTGCCGCATTCATCACCACTCTAACGATGATAGGGATGGTGACTCTTCCTATGGAGATAAAAATCCTAGGGAAAAAATTCGCTTTGCTAAGAAACGGAATCAGCTTTGTCATAGCTATCATGATCGCACTGTTTATGGGGTTGATACTGTGAAGGAAGAAAAAAAGAAGATGCTACGGAGTTGGGGGATTTTGGGAGTGACGTTCATACTCGGCCTGATATTGGTCACCATCTATCCTAGAAGACAGGAAGCAGTTGTGAACACCTCTATAGATTATCTATCTGAGATGATCTTCATCCTTCCGGCGGTCATGGTTCTAATGGGCTTGTTCTCGGTCTATATACCCGAAGATACGGTGGTAAAACACTTCGGTAAAACCTCCGGGATCAAGGGCTTCTTCCTAGCGATACTTTTCGGAACTCTACCCACAGGACCGTTGTACGTCGCATTCCCCATGGCCTCGACCATGATCAAGAAGGGTGCAAGGATCAGCAACATAGTAGTATTTCTCTCGGCCTGGGCGTGCATAAAGATACCGCAGGAGATGATCGAACTACAGTTTTTAGGTCCCGAATTCATGCTTGCCCGGTTATCTTTGACAATAATCTTCGTTGGATTGATGGGTTTGGTTATTGAATGGATTATAGATAAGACGGGCGGTGAGAAATATTGATGGAGAAAGAATTTGGGTCTGAATTTGGCCTAATTAAGCATATAATTTGGTAAATGCATATAAAATGTAAGAAAGGTGATGAACATGAAAAAGATGTCAGATGATGGATACGCTATCAAAGCAGAAAACGTGGTAAAAAAGTTCGGTGACCTAACGGCTTTAAAGGGAGTTTCGTTTAAAGTCAAAAAGGGAGATGTGGTGGGTTATCTAGGGCCCAACGGTGCCGGTAAGACCACCACGATAAAATTACTAACCAACCTTCTATCGCCTACTTCTGGTAACCTTTATATCGATGAGATCGACGTTAATAGGAATCCACAGGAAGCATTGAGGAGGGTGGGTACTCTCATCGAAGTACCAGGTATGTATGGATATCTCACTCCGAACGAACTCCTTACACATTTTGGGAAAGTGTATC
>JBKHIX010000175.1:0-2800 GCA_046538435.1 Thermoplasmata archaeon
CGATAAAGTTGTGGATTATCCAATGCCCGGAGAGTATTCAATCAGTTCCTCTGAAAGTCTAGAAGTTTTTTTTACAGATTATAGAGAAACGATAGAAGTATCCAAAAAAGAAGATGAAAAAGAATTACAATTACCGATTAAGATCAAAACAAGCAAAGAACCTGAAAGTGATATAGGAAACTTAATCGTACATTACAGCGGTGAAAGAGAACTCGATTTTGAAGTTCCAGTTATCATCATTAAAGATCATAAAATCGAAGTAAAAGACCAAACGATCAAAGGAGAAAAAGTCCTACATGTCGATAACGGAGAGATACAGTTCGATGTGATGGATGGATTCGGTGGAAATCTCATAAGGCTGGTCAATTCAGCCGGAGATACATACCTGGCTGATACTTTTCCAGAACCACAGCCAAAAAGTTACTTCGAGAACCACATAGGCGGGCTCCAACCCAGGTTTATGACTCCTGAAGATTTCTACTCGTTCTACGAGATAGAAGATGTATCTTCTAAAGAGTACAGCAGAGGAAAATGGAAAGGTGTACAGGTTGATTTCGATATAGAAAAATTGGACAGTTTGAGGGGACAAAATTTCTTGATAAGATATCTCACTTTACCAGGAACTAAACTCATCAAGATCGAAGTAGTCAACGATAACCCAAAGGCAAAAGAAGTCAACTGGTTCGGTGAATTCTTCATGGATGTTCTCCTGAATGGATCGTTAGAAAACACCATAGTAAAATGTCCAGGAAAGTACGAAGATTGGGAAAGGTCGTACCAAACACAGCAGTTCAGTCCACCACCTAATATAGAAAGACCCTGGTTCATGTTCAAAAAAGATGACATCTCCTTAGCTGGATTTGGAGTAGAAGGTTCAAACGCATTCTCCTCAGTGATATGCAATGAAGAGATCAATATGGCGTTCCTGGTTCCAAATATGGTGAGTCAGCCGAAAAAAGAACATGAAGTTGAGATGGGGATAATATTGGTTGCTGATGAAGAGGAGATCGAAAGAGCTAGAAGAGCTTTGAAGTCCGAGTGACAGAGCAGTTTGATTAATTTGATTAATCTATCCGATAGATAATAATGAATGCTATCGATCATAGTTACATAATAAATATCATCCAAAAGCTAAATAAAACAGAATAAATTATATATAAACTCAATAAAATAAAGTAAACCATTATGGATGAAAATATAGTAGAAGCGCTTAAAGAAGCTTGGAAAGAACACATGAAAACAGGAGAAACTGTAAACAAAGTGATAAGAGGAGTTAACGTGAATATCTCGATACAGGATTTTCCTAAACTTGAATCCCCATTTGTTAGGGATCATAAAACCATAGATGGAGAAGAAAAGTATGTTTTAACTCCTGAGATCCAAGAAGGGTATGAATGGGTTTTTGAGGATGATGATGTCATAGCCACCGAAAAACTGAACGGTAGTAATGTCTGTGTAGTTGTTGAGGATAATGAGATAATAGATGTTTTCAACCGGCAAAACAGGATCAAACCTATACATGCTAATAAATGGAATCTATGTATTGTAGAGGGTATTCACAATTCTCTCAAAAGAGGATATTTTGATTTAGACCAAATTGAAGATGGAATGTATTTTGGAGAACTAGTGGGTCCAAAGATGGGTTCTAGAGATGTCAGCTTCTCCCACCTGAAGGATGGGAGCTATTTCAGAATTTTCTAGTAAAATTCTGATATCGCTCGAATTCCTAGGGACCGAACAGGAATTGCAAATTCCTGTGGTAAGAAGAAAAATAAAATTTTTCTTCGGAATTCGAAGAGATTGTCAGTGAACTCCATTTCTGACCTGTGTACGGGACTATGTCCCTTCATCCTCAGACAGAGTCTTGCGGATAAGAAGGTAGGAGAATAGTCTCCGTTCAACTTCAACGTTCCTGACTTAAGGGCAAGCTGACCGTTGCCCGCTCCAGCAGAGGACTTTTGCCGTCGCTGGAGAAGTTTGATACCTATATTTTTGGCTGCATTGTAATCAGCATCGAGTTCGTAGCCACACTGGTTGCACTTGAATTTGTTACCACTTCTGTTATTTTTTTCAGTATGTCCGCATTTACTGCATCTTCGACTGGTATTTCTTGGATTAACTTGTTTGACTTGAATATTCCGTTCTTTAGCCTTGTACTCAACGTACTGGTATAATTTGTTGAATGCCCATACGTGGTACCATTTGTCTTTTGGCATTCGTTCGCGTATATACTTCAAGTTTTCGAAGGCTATGATGTCGACTTCGTTCCTTTCAGCTTCTTCGACTAGTTCTTTAGAGATGCAGTGTAGCGTATCGCAGGCGTAGCGGTTTTCACGTTCACTCATCCTTTGTATGGTTAGATGAGCGGAGCGTGTGCCTTTTTGCTGCAGCTTACCACGCACCTCCTCGAATTTTTTTCTATTATGGTCGAGTTGTTTGCCTTTGAAGAACTTCCCGGTCGATGTAACAGCTAAATTGTTCATGCCAAGATCTACTCCCATAACGGTCGGATCTTCGTGCTCTATTTCATCATCTTCTTTTTCCAGTCCCAAATGTAAGTAAAATGAATTTTCTTTTTCATACTCGTGTTTTTCTATGGTAGATTGAGTTATCTCCCAGCTATCATCGAGGTATTTTTTGTAATAATCGTTTTTTTCTTCTGGTAGTATGAATTTGGCATCTATCCTGCCGTTTACTGTTGATATAGTGCATTTTCCTTCATCTAGATATATTGATAGTGTTCTTTTATCGTATGCTATCGAGTCGGAGGTAAAGTTGGGTTTGCTTGCTTTTGAGCCGT
>JBKHIX010000073.1:0-9719 GCA_046538435.1 Thermoplasmata archaeon
TCGAAGAAAAATTTGAAAATGGAACTTTATTAGCAGGAACTAGTGCTGGATCGGTTTGTATGACAGAGATAATGATCTCCCAGGACCTGTTAAAAAGACCTTTTGTTCATGGTGAAGTTGAATTGACTCAAGGACTAGGGTTTATCGAGGATGTGATAATAGACACTCACTTTACATCTAGAGAAAGATTTCCTAGATTGATCCATGTTGTCTGTGAGAACCCTGGTATATTAGGTATAGGAATAGGAGATAGTACTGGTGCTTTATGGGATTTCGATAAATCCGAGTTTGAAGTTATCGGAAAAAACAATGTTATAGTTCTTGATGGTAAACATATCAAGGTCAGTAACACACCTGATCTAGAATTTGGTGAACAGCTGTCGGTTAGTGATGTGAGAGTTCATGTTGTTGGGAAAAGATCAACATTCAATTATGAGACCAGTGAGTTAATCCTTCCCTCGAAGGATGATTAGTTCCATCATTGGACATTATTTCGATTATATCTCCTTTTGTGACATCTAGATCTGCTAATACAATCAAATCACCCTTATCAGCCATTCTGAATGCATGTCTAACAGCTTCTTTATAATCATTAAAGGAGGTATATTTATCATTTGGAAAACTAATCCCCTTTTCCATCTTCTTACAAATTTCTCCTCTCTGTCTACCTCTCATCATTATCGGATTTTCTGTGAGGACCAGATAATCGGACCACTTCTGCATCTCTTTAGTAGAATCAATCATCATCTTTTCACTCCTATCTCCAGGAACTGTAAAGACACTAATCTTTTTATTTCCATCAAGTGAATTCACATACTCACCCAACGCTCTAAAACAATCAGGATTGTGTGCATAATCTAGAACTATGCTATTTCCATTATAACTAAAAGTGTTCAATCTGCCTGGATTCATCTTCTCATCCAACTGAAAAGATCTTATCCCTTTCCTTATATTTTCTATTCTTAGGCCAGCTGAGTAAGATGCTGAAATCGCTGCTAGTAAATTTTCCATTAAGAAATTTACATTTTTCCTCAGAAAAGGGATATTTTGTAAAGTATCAACCTTTTCTACTACTTGATTTTTAAAATGTAATATTTTATTATCTTCGATAAAGAATGCCTCACCACCTCTCTCAATATGATCCTTTATTTTTTCAGTTTTAGATGTACAGAATAAAATGGGCTTCCCTCTACTCCTATCTATTAACTCATCACAAAATCTATCTTTTGCATTGATGACACAAGCTCCGCCCTTTTTAGTAACTTCCAAGACAAGCGATTTTATTCTAAATATATCATATAGATCTTTTACTCCATCCAAACCTATATGGTCCTCCCGAATATTCGTCACTACACCTACATCGCATTTATCGAATCCCAATCCTTTTCTTATAATACCTCCTCTAGCAGTTTCTAATACAGCAAAATCGACATCTCTATTATTCAGAACTAACTCTGCACTCCAAGGGCCAGTTGTATCACCATCAATTGTCTTCTTACCATCAATCCAAATACCGTCAGTGACTGTTAGTCCCGTTGTATATCCCTGCTGTCTAGCTATCCAATCTATCAAGCGTGATGTTGTGGTCTTTCCATTGGTTCCAGTTACACTTATTATTGGTATCCTACCGTTATTTTCCGGGGACAGCATATCTACTATTTTTTGCCCAACTTTTCTTGAACTACCCTCATTCAGGTGTATATGCATTCTAAGTCCTGGACTCGCATTGGTCTCGATTATGTACCATTCAGTCTCATATCTATGTTTAGCTATATCTTTAGCTACTACATCAACCCCTAATATGTCCATACCTATTACTTTGCTTGCCCTTTCTACTTCTTCTTTGATGGATGGATGAACTTCTTCAGTTACATCTATCGATGTTCCTCCAGTACTTAGATTGCCACCGATCCTGAGAGATACCTTTTCACCTATTTTTGGTATATAATCAGGATCTTTATCGGTCAATTTCAGATGAATCCTTTCCTCTTCCCCGAGTTTTATCTTAGTTAAGGAGGTTTCATGTCCCTCTCCTCTTCTTGGGTCTTCATTCGTTTCCTCTATAAGATCTCTAATAGTAGAAACCCCGTCACCTATCACATGAGCAGGTATTCTATTTGCAACTGCTATTACTCTATGATTTATGACTAAAAATCTATAATCATCTCCTCTGACAAAATCTTCAACGAGAATATGATTAGAATATTTACTAGTGATATCATAAGCATCTAATACTTCTTTCTCCGACCTTAAATCACCTATCACACCTTCACCATGATGACCCCTTACTGGTTTCAATATTACAGGATATCCTATATTCTCAACTATGTTTAAAACATCTTTTTTGGACAAAGCAAGTCCTCCTCTAGGTACTGGAAAACCATTTTTATATAGTACTTCTTTACACAATTTCTTGTCTTTAGAAATATCTCCTCCAATCATAGTTGTTTTAGAGGTCACTGGCCCCCATATATTTTGTCTGTATTTTCCTTGACCGAGTGCATATAGACTATAATCATCATTCAGCCTTTCTATAGGTATGTCTTTTCTTCTAGCTGCATCCAAGATGGCCTTTGTACTAGGACCAATTTTTTCTCCATTGTACGCCTTCTTAATTCTCTCTCTAATTTTATCAACAATTCTCTTTAAATCATCTTCATTTTTTTCGTCGATATATAATGAGTTCAAAAATTCTACGGATCCTTTTAAAGCCTCAGAAGCCGTACGTTTACTTTTGTATTCTACAGCAATCTTGAACTGATTATTATCTATTTTTCTGCTTTTCCCACATGTAACATCTAAGCCAACCATATTCTGAAAAGCTATTGTGAGGTGCTCGATGATATGCTCAGGATAGGTTCCTTCTTCTAATCTTTCTATGAATCCTCCTTTGTACCCTTTGGAGCAAGTATGATTTTTTAATTCAGGTAAAACTCTTTTTAATAAATCTGCTTTTTCCTCATCTGATGGAACTTTACTCCATTTTTTGAGGTCTATAGTAGCTTCTAATATTGGAAATAGTGCATAAAAATTTGGTTTGTCATGATGGCTATTTTCAACTATTTCGATCCTATTATCATTCATTTAACCTCCACTCCTCTTTTCGATACTTTGGTTTACTAGAGTAAATCAAACTTATAATAGGGCAAAAAAACTAGCCCGTAACAATGGTTTACTGCTGCAACATATTATATGTTTTTTTAGAGTATTTAGACTTTACTTTCAGAAAACAGTTTTTCCTATCTTTTCATACAATGATTTTCTTCCTTCAAAATAACCATTATTTTTTGAAAATATCTCCTTATAATCCCTATACATATCTTCTGATAACAATTCCTCTAATTTCTTCCAAATTCCTTCTCTCATGTTTAGCTTGTCTAAATATATTTCTTCAACACCTAAAGAAGCAATTGTTTCAGATAATCTAAATAACTCCTCCTCCCTCTCATTGAAATACGGTAGAAGCGGTCCTATGAATACCCAAACATCAATATCGTTATTTTTGAGTCTTTTAAGAGCTGATAATCTTCTAGAAACGGAAGGTGCATTAGGTTCAAATTTCTTTCTAAATTCATCATCAAGAGAGGTTATTGTGAATCCTACATCCACATCCATTTCTTTTAAAATATCGATGTCCCGGGTCACAAGATCAGATTTTGTCTGGATGATGGTATGGATGTCCTTCTTTTTCAACTGCTGTAAGCACATCCTTGTCAGTTTGTATTGCTCTTCGATCTTTTGATATGGATCAGTCACGCTCCCTACTCTTACTGTACAATCAGCTTTATTTTGTAACTCGTTCGCTAACACTTTTGGTATATTCCTCTTTACGTCGATGAATGTGCCCCATTCCCTCACCTCTTTCAATACAAAAGGCGCATAACAATATTTACAGCCATGTGAACATCCTGTATATGGATTGAGAGCATAGTCTGATTCAAGACCAGATTTTGAAAGGGCACTTTTACAAGTTTTTATCTTAACCTCTAAACCCTCTATTCCTTCTTTTTTACCAAAATCTAATTCCAATGTCTATCACCGTTCCTACCAAAGTCATCTAACCTTGTTTGATAGAGAGAATCTCTTAGAACTGCACTGTATTTCTTCCAAGTATCTATTTTTATATCTAATCTAGTGGATATATAAAAAAGAGCATCTTTCAATTCATCAAAAGTTTTAGGTTCATTTCTCAACGCATTTCTTACGTTTTCACGCACATTCCAAACACCTACTGGCATTATATAACCAGGATGAGTTTCTCTCAATATTACAGCACCAGCCTGTCTTTTCTCTTTAGATAATTTTTCAGCGATAGCTAATCTAGCTGCGTAGAAACAACCCCCTATCTCTGCGTAATCACTCCTTCCGTCATACTTTTCATGACTTGACACTATAGCAATATTATCTCCGTGAGGATTCCAGGCTGTTTCTGGATACCATGCCTCTACTAATTCGTATATCCATGTCCTAGGTAGCATCAGTATCTCCCAGCGATTATCCAATTCCCAGGTCTCATAAACCCTATATTCATCAATAGGTCTGTAATCTTTGACCTCCTCTCTAATATTCTTACCGATAGTGTCATCAACTGCAGTTATACTCCACCTTGTAGGAACAAATTTCCTGTTCTCTTCTAACCCAAATGCACCTACGCTGAATGCTCTTTGGATCTTGGATATGTAAACATCCTTCTCGTACAATCTCTTCACTGCTTTCACTGCTTTTAGGTCAGTATCAAAATATGCTTTATCTAGCCTTCTATCAAATTTTATAGTCCCAATATCAAGTTTCTTTAAAGGCGCCGAAGGACCATATGGTTGTACAGAATCAGATAATTGAATTTTACCTGCTGGTTTTTTCGTAAAGAAAGCTTCTACCTCTGCTGATTTCTTAGAAAGTGCCATCTGCTGGGTGAAATCTACTACCCTTCCACTCTCATTAAATTTATCAACTCTTATTGGATATTTTCCTCTTACCAGTTGTGTTCGAGTATTAACGATTTCATCAATATCCTTACCTATCCACTTTTCAGGCATATCAAGCTCACTGGTATCCCCATGAAAAGGAGGCACCAATGGTCCAATATCCACTTTTGGATAACCATATCTCCCAACAAATACACCAGGAGGAGAAGAACCTGAGAGATAAGTACCATCTATCATAGGTTCAGATTCCATCTTACTGTAATATTTTACTAGGACAGGACATCTTTCTCGACCACATAAGTTCTTAGTACCCCTGCAGCGAGCACATAAACTGTTTTTTTGAACGAAATTATTGTCATCAGCCAGATCTATTCTCATCCTGATAAAAATAGGGTTATTCTACCTTTTAACATTTTCTGATTAAAAACAAGAAATGGTTTTTTATTGTTGTACAAGCTCTTTTGTACTCTCCATGAACTCATCGAGTATTTCTTTAAGTCTACCTTTTTCCTGTACATCTAGTTCATAGGTTACATGGAGCATAGGTTTGTCAATATCCAGTATTCTGTGTAGATCTATAGGAGTTCCAGATACTACTATGTCAGCATCTGATTTTTCGATAGTTTCTTCTAATTCCTTCTTCTGTTTGTCACCATATCCCATAGCGGGTAGCACATCAGTTAGATGTGTGTATTTTTCGAATGTTTCTTTTATAGAACCGACCGCGTATTTTCTTGGATCAACAAATTCTTTAGCCCCAAATTTCTCTGCCGCTATCTTTCCTGCTCCGAAAGCCATCTCACCGTGTGTAACTGTTGGACCATCCTCTATGACAAGGACTTTCTTTCCTTCTATTTTTTCCGAATTTTCTACTGTCAATGGTGAATCAGCTCTCAATATTTCAGCATCTGGATTGAGTTCTTTGCAGTTCTCTTCCATCTGTTTGATATCTTTTTCATCCGCTGTGTCACATTTGTTAATTATGAAGACATCAGCCATATTCATGTTGACTTCCCCTGGATGATACTTGGTTTCATGTCCAACTCTGTGAGGGTCGACAACAACAAAATGAAGGTCTGATCTATAGAAAGGAGTGTCGTTATTTCCTCCGTCCCAAACAACAACGTCCGCTTCCTCTTCAGCTTCTCTTAGGATTGCTCCATAATCAACACCAGCATAAATAACCATGTCTTTTTCTACATATGGCTCATATTCTTCCATCTCTTCTATGGTACAATCATGTTTTTCTAAGTCTTCATAACTTGCAAATCTCTGAACTGCCTGTTTTTCTAGATCACCATACGGCATTGGATGTCTGATCGTTGCTAATTTGTTACCATCCTCATTGAGCATTTCACATATCTTCCTCGTAGTTTGACTTTTTCCTGAACCAGTTCTTGCCGCACATACTGATATCAAAGGTACACGAGCTTTGATCATTGTTTCATCATTACCTAAAAGAACAAAATCTGCTCCTGCTGCTATAGCTCTTGATCCAGCATGCAAAACATGTTCATGAGTCACATCGCTGTAGGCAAAAACAACTTCATCAATATTCTCTTCTTCAATAACATCTACCAAATCATCCTCAGGAATTATCGGGATTCCATCAGGATATAATTCTCCAGATAATGCTGGAGGATATCTTCTCCCTTCAATATCTGGTATCTGTGCAGCGGTAAACGCTACTACTTCATATTTTTCATTATCTCTGAACACTGTATTAAAATTATGAAAATCTCTGCCTGCTGCGCCCATAATAATTACTTTTCTCTTCCTTTTCTCCATTCTGCCACCGTTTTTCCCTATAGGGATTTACTATATCTAATTTATGGGCGGAAAGGGTAAATTAAATTATTAAAAATAGGAAAGGTATTTGTTTTATATTATTTTTCCTTAACACTGACTGTACCCACAGTTAGGACATTTTCTGCATCCTTCCTGGATGGTCAACATCGCGCCACACTCAGGACATGCTGGATTCAATCCTTTAGATACCAGTTCTCTCGCAGCTGAACCATTTTCTACTTTCTCTGCTTCATCAGTGGGTAATGTAGCTTGCTCTCCTCTTGGTCTTCCTTGTAGGTGCCATTTAAGTGCTTTAGCCATGGCATCTGGTATAGACAATATTTTTGTACCTTGATCGAACGCTATCTCTGGTGATCTTATACCTTCTAATTGATTTATTATATCATTAACTTCTATACCTGACCTTAGTCCTAAAGAAATCAATCTTGCGAGAGATTCAGTGAAAGATTGTGTGAAACCTCCTGCTCTTCCTATCTGAGCGAACACTTCGAACAATCCGTGCTCATCTTCGTTTATAGTTACGTACAGACCACCATAACCTGTGTTGATCTTTCTAGTTGTTCCTGTAACAGTTGTTGGTCTCTTCCTTGGTTTTTTCTTGGTCTCCTCTTCATCTTTCTTCTTTTCTCCTTCTACTTCCATCACCTGTTCCTGTCTAGAACCACTTCTGTAAACTGTAACTCCCTTACATTTTAAGTCGTAAGCCAAGTTATAGACCTCTCTGATATCTTCCTCTAAAGCGTCGTTCGGAAAATTGACTGTTTTGGAGATCGCGTTATCTACATAGTCCTGGAAAGCTCCCTGCATCCTGATGTGCCATTCTGGTTTTATCTCCAATGCTGTTTTGAATAGAGGTTTGATATCATCCGGAACCTCATCGATATCAGTAACGGTCCCTTGGTCAGCAATATTTTTCATTAGTTCTTCTGAGTAGAAACCTCCTTCCTCTGCTATCTCTGCGAAAACAGAATCCGGCATGACCAGCTGTTCTCCATCAAGAACATTTTTCACATAAGATACAGCAAATATCGGCTCGATACCTCCGCTGGTATCGGCAATCATACTCGTTGTGCCGGTAGGAGCTATGGTTGTAGTTGTAGCGTTCCTCATTGGTTCTTCATACGTGGATTCATCCCAATTTGGAAATCTTCCTCTTTCTTCAGCTATTTTTCTACTAGTTTCTTTACTCTTCTCGTCAATAAATTTCATCACTTCTTTAGCTTTCTCTATAGCCTTATTGTTGTCATATGGAATTCCGAGTTTCATCAGCATGTGGTGCCATCCCATGACACCTAGTCCGATCTTCCTGTTGGCCTCTACATTCCTTCTTATAGCGTCTCCTTCACCCTCGTAACCTTCTACATCTGGGAACTCACTTGCATCTATAACATTGTCTAGGAATCTGACACCCATATCGGTTAACTTTTCTAATTTGTCCCAATCTATTTCACCGTCTTCAACACAGTGTGAAAGGTTGATATGACCTAGATTACATGCTTCGTAGTCCTCCAATGGTTGTTCGCCGCAGTTGTGGATCACGAATCCGTTACCAACGAAAGAATGTGTGTCCGGTTCGGTCAGATCGTAGACATCCTCATGACCGTCGTATTCTATCGATTCTACAGTGGCTTTGAACTTTTCAGAATAAGGACCTTTGCTATATCCATTCAATAACTCTTCCAATTTTTCATTCTTATCTTCTCTTATAAAACCTATTTCCTCTTTGAATTTGTGAAGATTTTCTTTACTGATAACCAATTCATGCTGGGATCTTATTTTATATTTCTTTGTCCCTCCATTACTGTCTGGTAATTCATGTTCACCTTCCTCTCTTCTTTCTTCATAGATCTTACTGCTTATACCAAATCCAAGCAGCAACTGCTGAACTTCTTTCAACAAATTCAGTTCGGAGTTGGATAATCTGACAGAAACACCTTTTTCATTACTTCCCTGAACGCTCCCGTCAGCTGTAAACAATCCTTTCAAAAATCCTTTTGCAGTATCTTTACTGGCCGATAATAACTTATCAGGAACCTGTAATTTATTTTCATTTAGTCCGTATCTTTCTGTGATCTCATACAATCTCTCTGATCTAATCCCTTGTTCTTTTACAGACTCTTCATCTCTTTTTATATCTTGAACACCGACTTCATAATCACCGTTTCCTTCAGCTTCTCTGATTATTTGATTTACATATCCTGCATATTTCTTAGATATCTCTGTATCTTTATCATAGAAATGGAGAGTAACTCTTTCCTCAGATTTCTTTATCTGACCATCCCCCACTATCCATCCTAAAACAAGACCTTCTTCAAAAGAACCATCTTCTCCGAAATCGATTTCGTTGTTAACGATGTGGACTTCATCTTCAGATTCGATATCTTGAACTTCCTTCCATCCTTCATCGGTCATCATCTTGTGATCTTTAGTTAGTCTGATCTCATAACCTTCCTTAGTTTTCAATCTATAAACGTCCTTTTCTCCTGTTTTGAATACATTTGAAGCCTCTTTTATCCTATTATCACTCAATCTCCCATCGATTATTATATCTAGATCTGCTCCATTTTCACATAATTCTTCAGCCTTGAAAAGGCCGTCTTTTGTACTGATAAGAGTATCTCCGGTAACACATGGATTAGTTGCGTCGATATAATGGCTGGGATATTTCTCTACATCGAAAGGATTATCCTCATTTATCCTGTCAAGGAATATGATGCCGGGTTCTCCATTTTTCCAAGCTTGATGAACTATCTTTTTGTATATCTCGAGTGCGTCCTTTTTACCCACTACTTCGTCGGTTCTAGGGTTGATTATATCATATTCCTCGTCTCTTTTCACAGCTTCCATGAAGTCTTCTGTCAAACCGACTGATATGTTGAAATTATTTAGAGACTCTTCTTCATCTTTAGCTGTGATGAATTCCTCGATATCAGGATGTTCGACGGATAATATACCCATCTGGGCACCCCGTCTTTTATTATGAAC
>JBKHIX010000074.1:0-9714 GCA_046538435.1 Thermoplasmata archaeon
TGAAAATGATAATATAGAATTCTTTTGAGTAATTATTTATACATCTTTCATATACCTTAAATGTAGTGATAATATGTTTAAAGTCTATAGATGTTGGATATGTGGAGAAACTTATCTGGGAGAAGAAAAACCTACTGATTGTCCTTATTGTGGTGCTGATAAACAATTTTTGAAGCCTGCAGGTGAGTATGAATATCCTGAAGTTGACCTTACTGAAACTTCAAAGAAGAATCTTGAAGAAGCTTTAGAACTTGAAGTAGATAATGCTACTTACTACTACTGTGCTTATAACAACACAGCCGACCCGAAATATGAAGGGATGTTTAAGAGGTTAGCCAAGGTAGAAGCAGAACATGCAGAAGCCGTCTGTATGTATCTTGATATAGAAGAACCTGAAATCGATAAGCATATAGAAAAATGTGCAGAAGATAACAAAGTGAACATCGAAGACGCACATAAAAGAGAAGACCGTGCTATCAAACATTACCGAAAATTCGCAGAAGAGGCTGAAGAACCTAGAGTTCAGGAATTCTTTGAAGCCTTGGTTGAGATTGAGACCGATCATCTAGGTCTGCATGAATCAGAGCTTGAAAACCTCTGAAACTTTTTTCTTTTCTAATCAAACTCTTAGTTAGATTTTTTAGTTTTTTTCAATCTAGATTGAAGCATTTGAAAAAATATTTATAATAGTGTACATTAATGTGCAGCGGAGAACAAAGATGAACGGATTGAAAAATGAAATGAACGGAATCCTCTTCGATAAGGTCAAAGTCAGAGGTAATTACGTTCATCTTTGTGATGTTCATAATTGAACTGTCCAAATTTTTTGATGAATTTGATCTAAAAGATGATTTTGATTTAACAGAGTATATACTGTTTTTGGAGGTTAAACTATGAAGAAAGATGTTTTTAGTGAATCTAAAAAATTAGCTGATATTACGAAAAAAACTAGAGATGTTTTAGAGTTATGGAATTACAGCGAACTATTTTTACCGAATACAGTAGAGTACGATGAATCATTAAGAAAAGGGATAAAGTTGACTTATAATAATGAGTTCTATCTAACGAATCCTGATGTAACTTCTCAGATAGTTAAAAGTTATAGTAAAGAGAATGACCTAAAGTGTTTTTATATCTCTGATATTCAAGATGGATTAGAAAGAGAGATACAGCTCGGTGTGGAGTATATAGGCAGTGATAGGTTAAAAACAAAAGTTGAGGTCCTGAACGTATTGATAACTATACTAGAAAAGCTGGATATAGACGATTTTTTCATCGATATAAGCAGTCTAAAGGTATGGAAAGAATTGATCTCCGGTTTCGAAAGCTATGAAGATAAGATATTTAATGCGTTGAAAAGAAGAAACCTGAGCGTTATCGATGACCTCGATATCGAAGAAGAGAGAAAGCAGGATTTATGGGAACTGTTGAATTTAAGAGGGAAAAAAAGTGGTTTTAAGAAGATCGATGAGCTTTTGAATATCATAGATGATGAGAGATTGTTCGCTGATTTAGGCACTGTGAGGCCACTCTCTTATTACTACGATATAATCTTTGAAGTCTATTCCCCAAAGATCGGTTATCCTATAGGTGCTGGTGGGGAGTATTTCGTGAACAAGAAACCCTCATGTGGATTTGCATTGACTCTTGACAACATTTCAAAGATTTATGAACTAAAAGATGAAAATGAAAGAAAGATAATACGAAACGATTTGAAGAGTGCATATAGAACCGCTCAAGACATGGTAAGCAAAGGTGAAAAAGTAGAGGTGAAAATAAAATGAGTTTTACTATAGCAGTACCTAAAGGAAGGTTGATAGAACCATCATTAGATGTTTTGAAGTCAGCCGATATAAATATAGAAATAGAACAAAACAGAGATCTGATCTATGATGATGACGAATTCCAACTGATACTTTCAAAACCTAGAGACGTCCCTGTGTACGTCGAACACGGAATAGATATGGGTATCTCTGCAACGGATGTTGTGGAAGAAAGAAAGAGTGATGTGTTTGTTCCTTTAGAATTAGACTTTGGAAAATGTAGACTGAGTGTTGCAGTTCCAGAAGAAAGAGATGTAGGTGTTGAAGATCTTGAAGGTTTTTCGATCGCTACAGAGTATCCTAATCTTGTTAAGGATTATTTCAGTAGTATGGACATGAATGTAGATGTGATGAAATTAAATGGGTCAATTGAGGTCGCTCCGAGGATTGGAATAGCTGACGCTATAGTCGATATCGTTGAAACAGGTAATACATTGAAAGCTAACAATTTGAAAGAAATAGAGAAGATCATGGATGTTTCTGCTATTTTGATCGTCAATAGGATATCTCAAAAGGTGATGTTTGACAGGATAAATATGATAGTAAAGAAGATCAAAGAAGATTTGGTGTAAATATGAATCTAGAAAAGTATGTAAGAGAAATATTAGCTGATCTAAAAGAGAACAGAGAAGAAGCCTTAGATAACTATTCAGAAAAATTTGATGGGTATGTGGGAGATTACAAAGTTTCTAAAGAAGAATTAAAAGCTGCAGAAGAAATACCTGAAAAAGATAAGAAAGTAATCGACAGAATTATAGAAAGAGTAAAGAAAGTACATGAGAAACAAACCCAAGAAGACAGGTTGATCTTAGAAGAAGATTCTATTTACGGTCTGATAAAAAGACCCATAGAGAGGATAGGTATCTACGTACCTGGAGGTAAACCACTGCCGTCCACATTGATCATGGTCGGAGTACCGGCTCTTATAGCTGGAGTCGAAGAGATAGTGGTTACCACACCTCCAGTAGAAGGTGAGGTGAATCCTTACGTATTGTATGTTGCAAGATCTCTAGGCATTGACGGGATATACAAGATCGGAGGGATACAGGCCATCGGTTCTTTAACCTATGGTATAATGATAAATAAAGTAGACAAGATATATGGGCCTGGTAATAGATTTGTAAATGAGGCAAAACGCCAGGTGTATGGTGATGTAGGTATCGACTGCTTAGCAGGTCCTTCAGAGGTGGCTGTTATAGCGGACGAAACTTCAGATTTCGATTCAGTTCGATATGATCTGTTGGCTCAAGCTGAACACGACGACGATGCGAAAAGCTGGTTGCTGACGAACTCTGAAGAATTAGCGAATGAAATAGATCTGGGACAAGTGAGTGTAATTGTTTTGCCTACTCTAGAAGGATGTGTTGAAAAAGCAAACGAAATAGCTCCAGAACACCTTGAGATACTGACTGGAAATCCGAGAGAGCTGTTACCATCTGTAAAAAATGCAGGAGCGGTTTATTTGGGAAGATATACACCTGGTGCAGCGGCTGATTATTTCCTGGGAGTCAACCATGTTCTTCCCACAGATGGAGCTGCAAAATACAGTTCTGTTTTGACAGTTGATGATTTTACTAAGAAAATAAGTGTAGCTGAGAGCGGTTATAGAGATTTCGTTAAAGATTCTGAATTAGGTGAGCGAATGGCCGAGATAGAAGATATGGAATATCATAGAAGATCCATAGAGGTGAGAAATGATGAGAAGAAAGACTGAAGAAGTCGAAATGGTAGTAGAACTGAATGCAGATGGAATGGAAATCGAAACCGGAGATGAAGTGCTAGATCACATGTTGAAAACCATGTTTTTCTACATGGAGAAGGATGTCTACATAGAAGCTGAATGGGACCTGAAACACCACTTGTGGGAAGACATGGGTATAACAATAGGAAAAGCGATGGAAGAAAGTATCGAAGGTAAAAATATAGGTAGATTTGGAAATAGTATCATGCCTATGGATGATGCCCTTGTTCTCGTTTCAGTGGATATCTCCAGAAGTTATCTAAATATAGACCTAGATCATACTTATGATGAAGAAGGCTTTCAGAAAACATTAGTAAAAGAACTGCTGAATGGTATCGTTAGGAGTCTATCTGCCACAATACACGTTAAAAAGTTAGATGGAGAAGACAAGCACCACATAATAGAGGCCGCTTTCAAGGGACTAGGAGTGTCTTTCAAATCAGCTTTAGGAGTATCTGATAGAATAGAGAGCACGAAGGGATCTATATGATCGCTATAATTGATCTTGGTATAGGTAATCTATCAAATGTCAAGAAAATAACTGGAGGAAGGATCACCAGGGATAAAGAGACGATCGAAAGATCGGATAAGATCATAGTTCCGGGAGTGGGTAATTTCTCCTCTGTCATGGATAAACTAGAACCAATAAAAGACATTCTGATAAGTTCGATAGAAGATGGAAAACCATATCTAGGTATTTGTTTGGGGATGCAGATCTTGTTTGGAGATAATGAAGAGAGCGGTACAAAAGGTCTACAGATATTAGATGGAGATGTAGTGAGCTTTAGAGATGAACTTCGTCCTCACATAGGATGGAACACGGTTATACAGAAAGAAGAATGTGAATTGATGAAAGGTATTGAAGATGAGAGTTACTTCTACTTTGTACACTCGTTTTATCTAGATCTAGATGATAGCGTCGCTGTTACTGAGCACTCAGATGGAGAATTTAGAAGGATATTTCCTTCCGTGATATGCAAAGACAACATCTATGGAGTCCAGTTTCACCCAGAGAAGTCAAGTGAAGTAGGTATTATGTTGATCAAAAATTTCAAGGAGCTGTGAGATCGTGAATATATATCCAGCTATAGATCTGTTTGATGGAAAGGTCGTCAGGCTAAAAAGAGGGAGAAAAGAAGAGATGAAAATTTACGGGAATCCACTTGAGTTCGCGTATGAGTTTGAAAAGTATGTCGATAAGGTCCACATAATCGATCTTGAGGGTGCTTTCAAGGGAAAACCTGCCAATATGAATGTTGTAGATCAGATAGTAGATGAGACAGATTTATCTGTTCAAGTTGGTGGTGGTTATAGAACTTACAAAGATATCAAAAAGGCATCTTCTCTCGGTGTAGATAATGTGATAATAAGTACAATGGCTTTCGACGAAGGATTTCTTAAGGAAGTGACAAAGGAATTTCAGGGAGTTACAGTTAGCTTAGATATAAAAGATGGAAAGATCGCTGTGGATGGATGGAGAGATTGTCTTGAAAAAAATGTATCCGATGTTATTGATTATCTTTCTGGGTACATAGATAGGATGATATTCACTCGAGTGGAAAAGGACGGTATTTTGAACGGTATACAACCTTTAGATGTGTTTTCTAGCGAAATAGAGATGATATATGCTGGTGGTGTCACAGAAAAAGATGATATAAAGTTGCTGGAGCAGAAAGGGTACTCAGGTTGTATCATAGGAAAAGCACTGTACGAGAATAGGATCGACCTGAGTAAAATCATAGAGGTGAAATGATGTTAGCTAAAAGGATAATATCCGCTCTTGATATAAAAGACGGTAGAGTGGTCAAAGGAATCAATTTCAAGGATATAACCGATGCTGGAGATCCATTAGAACTGGCTAAAAGATATGAAGATGAAGGTATAGATGAGATCGTATTTCTTGATATAAACGCATCCCATGAGAACAGAGGTAACCTATTCGAATTGGTAAAAGATGTATCTAGAGAATTACACATCCCTTTCACTGTAGGTGGAGGGATAAGTACCGTTGATGAGGTTAAAAAGATAATAAGAAAAGGTGCTGATAAGATATTCGTCAATACTGCTGCGGTAGAGAACCAGAAGATGATCAGAGAAGGTTCAAAACTGATAGGGTCCTCTAATTTCATGGTGGCTATAGACGCTAAAAAGAAAGGTGATGAATGGAAGATTTACACTCATGGTGGAAGAAAAGAGAGAAGATTGACTGCTGTTGAATGGGCTGAGAGAGTGGAAAGACTCGGTGCAGGGGAGATCCTATTGACATCTATGGATAAAGATGGAACTAAAGACGGTTTTGATATCCCACTCATCAAAAGGATCTCGGCAGAGGTAAACATACCTGTAATCCCATCGGGTGGAGCTGGTTCTCCTGATGATTTTAACGAGGTATTCAAAAATACCGATGTAGATGCTGCGTTAGCCGCTTCGATATTTCATTACGATGAATATTCTGTGCCTGAGTTGAAGGCCTATCTAAAAAGGAGGGGTATAAATGTCAGATATTGAAGAAAAAATAGAAAAGGTCGAATGGAACAATGATGGACTAGCACCGGTTGTCGTACAGGATGAAGACGGTGTAGTTCTGACACTAGCATTTATGGATGAAGAGGCATTACAGCTTACTATTGAAACTGGTAAGGCCCACTACTATTCTAGAAGTAAAAAAAGGATAAGAATGAAAGGTGAAACTAGCGGTAATATTCAGAATGTGAAAGAAATTTCGATAGACTGTGATAATGATGCTTTATTGATGAAGGTCGAACAAAAAGGTGATGCGTGTCATAAAGGAGAATATTCATGTTTTTATAGATGCTTAGGAGAACCCGATGAAGCGGAGAACAATATCGATTATTCTCTCAATATCTTAAGGGAACTCGATTCAGTAATTCAAGATAGGTTAGAAAACCCGAAGAAAGACTCCTATACTTCTAAATTATTCGATGATGGTGAGGAAGAGATAAAAAAGAAATTCGGAGAAGAGTCGATTGAAGTATTGATAGCAAAAAACAAAGAAGACATCGTCTATGAAGGAGCCGACATGCTCTATCACTTTCTTGTGTTATTAGCTGAAAAAGAGATCGAATTGAATGAAATTATGGCTGAACTTCAAAAACGTAGAAAATGATACTATGGAATGGCTAATATTCGATGTTGATGGAGTATTGATCGATGTGAGTGAGAGCTTTGATATAGCAGTGAAGAAAACTGTTGAAACGATTCTAAAAAAATTCGATGAAAGAATTGAACTTGAATTAGGACAAATAAGAGATTTGCGGAAGAAGGGATTATTCAGCAATGATTTTGAACTGAGTGAAGCATTGATTCTTGGTAAGATGGAATACGAAAAAATTGATGATTTTGTTAAAGAATTTCCTGAAAGAGAAACTAGGGAATGGATAAAAAGTGTTACAGATGTTTATATTGGAGATGAAACGGTAAAAAAGATATTCAACTCGTATTATTTTGCAGAAGAATATGAGTATCATTTATTTGATACAAAGGCCATTTATAAGAGAGAAAAAAGAATTATCGATTTAGATTTGATTAAAAAGTCTGAAGAACGATTTAAAATTGGGATAATCACTGGTAGAGATAGGAAGGAGATGAAGCTTGCTGAAGGTATTATCGGATATAAATTTAATAATGTCATCACAAGAGATGAAGTTGAAAAACCAAACCCAAACTGTTTGAAGCAATTATTAGGATCAGAAGAGGGTATCTATATAGGAGATACTGAAACCGATAGGATCATGGTAGAACGATTTAATGAAATTTACAAAAATCATGTAGAATTCTATAAAGTATCAGAAGATAGAAACGTGAACGGAGTCCTAAAAAAAATAATGAAAGAAATGGTTTCAGGTAAGGCATAATTTCTCTCTGTATCCCTCCATATCCATGTAGCCATGGCCACTGACATTGAAAAGTATAGTCTTTTCTTCTCTAGTTTCCTTACACTCTCTAGCTTCATCTATAGCTGCTGCAACACTATAAGCTGATTCAGGAGCTGGTAGAAAACCTTCATTTTGTATGAATAGTTTAGCCCTCCTGAACACATAATCTTCATCTCTTGGATAGATGATAGTATCTATCATCCCTTTATTCCTGAGATAACTGATTATAGGTGCTGCTCCATGATAACGTAATCCATCTGCCTTTATAGATTTCATCTCTGTTTTATGACCTAATGTACACATCTTCATCAAAGGTGTTTTCTCTGCATGGTCACAATGATCGTACCTGTATCTGCCTTTAAGATTAGGTGCTGTTTCACTCTGGGCTGCAATGAATTTGATATCTTTGTTTTCCTTCAATCGATCTCTTACAAATGGTAGAGAAATACCTCCAAAATTACTACCGCCACCTAAACAGGAAATAATAGTATCAGGATAATCTTCAGCCATATGCATCTGTTTTTTAGTTTCTAAGCCTATTATAGATTGATGTAAAAGTACATGATTCAAAACGGACCCTAGACTGTACAGTGTATCTTTATCGGTACCAGCATCCTCTAAAGCTTCTGAGATAGCAATACCTAAAGACCCCTCATTGTTTCCATTATCATTTGAAATCTTTTTTCCAAATTCGGTATTATTGCTAGGAGAATCATATACATCCGCACCATACAGCTCCATAAAGTTTCTACGATCCTTTTTCCACGAAGATGCAGCTCTGACCCAATATACCGTCAAATCTAAATCCATAAGGCTGCATGCGTAAGCTAAAGCAGTTCCCCACTGTCCTGCACCGGTTTCAGTTGTTAATCTTTTAGCACCCTGTTGTTTAGCGTAATAGGCTTGGGGTATGGCTGTGTTTACTTTATGACTGCCAGTTGGGCTGTAGAATTCAGTTTTATAGTATAATTTCGCAGGGGTGTTCAATTTTTCTTCCAATCTCTTAGCCCTGTATAAGGGTCTAGGTCTACTGGATTGGATATACATCTCTCTTACTTCTTTAGGTATATCTATGAATTTTTCTTTACTACCTTCTTGTTTTAAGCATTCTTTACTGAATATTTCTGGTAACATTTTCATTCTTGAAGGACCTTCTTCAGGATCTTTAGGTTCTGGTATTTTTTCTGATAAGTCTGGCAGTATATTGTACCATTTTTTGGGTAATTCATCAGGAGAAAGATTATAGACGTTACTTCTTACAGTCATGATATTTCACTTTCCTCCATGTATTCATCTCGTTCAGATAACTTAACTCTACAGATTCTCGACTCTTTCGATTTATCATTCCACATTTCCATCACCACATTCTCACTGTTAGATATGAATAAGTGAGACTGAGAAAAGGTATTGACGTAAATGTAACTAAAATTATACTCCAGTTTTAGGCCAAACTAAATCCCTTCTTTTTAAATTCATTAAATAGGTTTATGTTAATGTTATATTTAATACTTTAGTACACAAATATGTACATTAATATAAAACAACTCTTTCTACACCATCTACTTCTCTTATCTCTTTTAAAATTTCCATAGGTATTGCATCCTCGGTAATCACTAATAATTTTGGTTCTTCTGCAAATTCAGGGTCTTCAGTTATACACTGTCTAACACTGATGCTTTGTTCAGCTATTATCGATGTCACACCTGCTAATATACCGACACCATGAGGGTCAGTAGGTACGATCTCTATCATACCAGCATCGATATCTTTTACTACCTCACCATAAAATGCAGTAGCTTTCAGGTTTTCGAATATTTTTTTAAGGTCTTCATGATCTTCGATAGTCTCTATTGTAGAATTTACAGTCCTTCTATCGACATTTAAAACTCTAGAAATTCTTAATGGTGACATCTGTATACCATTGCAGTATATTTCTCCATCTCTTACGCTCAAACCAGTTTCTAAAAGAAACTTAGCAATCTTCTTTTGTGAACTATATTTGTTGAAATATTCTTTAATCTGAAGCATATTTTATAATTAATCTAATAGGTATAAATTTTTTTAAAGATTTATCTTATATTTGAACAAAAAAAAACGATAATATCCCTTTTTCATCCGGAAAATTTATTTTATACCTATGTATGCACGAATAACGAAATTTGTTATTTATTAGGAAATAACACCTCGTACGAACCAGAAATTATAAATTTCTAGTGAGTAGATGGGATTTTGTGAAACAAAAGCCTAAGGAAAC
>JBKHIX010000176.1:0-2772 GCA_046538435.1 Thermoplasmata archaeon
CACACTGACTGAGCCTGGAAGATTTGATGAGCACCCACATTTACTGGGAGTAAAAAATGGTGTACTCGATTTAAAAAACAAAGAACTACTAGAAGGGGACCCAAACAGGATTATCATCACTCAGATACCAGTTAAATATGAGCCTGAAGCAGATTGTCCGAATATCCGAAAGTATCTGAATAGTCTATTTAAAGATGAAAAGAATGTAGATAAAATCGTCGAATTTATAGGCTATACGCTTCTGAGAGAAAACCCGCTGAACAAGGCGTTCATGGGTTTAGGACCTGGTGCTAACGGTCGGTCTACATTATTTGAGTTGATTCATAATTTTCTAGGTAAGGAAAATACAGAAGGGATTGGGCTGAGGAAGTTGGTCACTAGTGATTATGCCAGTGCAAAATTATACGGTAAATTAGCCAATTTATGTGCTGATATTAGTAACAAAATAATCAGACATTCAGAGAACTTCAAAAAACAAACGGGTGAGGATTGGATGCACGCTAGGGAGATATACAAACCACCTTTTAAATTCAAAAGTTACGCTACCCCTTACTTTTCAGCTAATGAACTACCACAAACAAAGGATACCACCAGGTCATTTTTTAGAAGATGGGTCATAGTCAACTTCCCATATACATTTACAGATGATCCAGACGAACTTAAAAAAGAGGGTTACAAGGAAAAAAATCTAGACCTGCCTGATTCTATCATGACAGAGAAAGAGTTCTCTGGACTTCTAAATTGGGCATTAGAAGGATTACACAGAGTTTTAGAGAAAAAGAAGTTCAGGAATGAAAGAACAATAGATGAAAAGAGACGATTATGGCTTAGGGAAAGTGACCCAGTCAGAGAATTCATCGATGATTGGTGTATAGAAGACCCGGAATCAGTAGTTGAGAAAGAACTTATTAGAGAAGTGTACAGGAATTTCTGTTTAGAGAACGGGTATAATCAACTTGCAGCACAAACATTAACAAAAAGATTAAAGAAGTATGGCATAGAGACTTCTAGACCCAGAACTGAGAAAGGCAGAGTTCAATGTTATATAGGAATTAAGGTTAAACCTGAAAAAATTAAGGATGAAGAGCACAAAGATGGTCAGGGTGGTCAGGGGTCAAGGACCCTACCTTATAGAAACACCAACAACTCGGGAGTTCATAAAGGAACGTCTACTACCACCGACTACCCCGACCAAAATAATGATTCATCACTTTTCTCTTTTAAAGGAAAAGATGAATTTACATAAAAAGGACATTGATAGGGAAAAAGAAGATAGTCAAACTTTAAGAGAGTAAATCATAGAAATCTCAGATAAAGAGGGAAAAGCAATCGACGAATATCTGGATAAGATAGAAGATTATGGAATAGATGAAGTAAAAACTGAACTTGATAGATTAATTGAAGAAGAGATTTTGAGAATTGAGAAAGGGTCTAGATGTAGGTTTTACATCTTGAATGTAGAAAGTTGAATGGATTATAATGATTTCAGACTGAGAATTAATATTATAATCGATAAGTGAAGTGATATTAGAATTTTTAGCATCTCTAGGTTTTATTATAATTTATTCCTCATGACAAGAATTATGACCCCAATCGAAAGATAAATTCCCAGTATCCTCTTTATGTTTTGCATGTCCAGGTCCTTTTACTTCATGGTTGATCTTATAGAGAATATTCCAAATCATCTCTTTTACTCCTTTTTGTGTGACAATGATTGGTTCACCACAAACATTACATGGATATTCTACCTTGTATTTATTTTTAGCATCTCTGTAACCCTTGTCATATCCATTTCTGAAAGCTTCTTCTTGTGAGTTGTTTTCATCGTTGATTATCCCTTCAAACCACTCTTTTTTGGTAGTTTTCCTCTCTTCAATGATCTCATCCAATTTTTCTTTAACTTCCTTACTAACTCTAAAGCTGATAACGGGATTCCTTTTGTTATACCTCTTCTTGCTGGGCGGTTCTTCAGACATCTTAACATATAAAATGCTCCTTTTGATATAAAAGACTTTTTAGGAAATTGATTTTCCTAATAGTTTACTATATAGTTTTCTACATAGTCTACTATATCGTTTACCATATAGTAATCTAGTATAGTATACTACACGGAATAAACCAACAGAAATAACCACAATTCATCCTTAAACAAGGCTGTAGGTCCATATAAATCAACACAGAGTCCATGTTAGCCTATATCTTCACCCATATCTCATTAATTTGTTAGTATTAACCCTAATTGTTTTTTTCTATACCCTTTACCCCGCTTTAAAGCAACAAACTAGCCACAATAGAAGCAACAAATGAAGCAACAATAGAACTAACAAATCTCCCTACAAGTGAGGCAATAAACTATAGAAACGGTTTTTAATTCCCTAGACACTAACGATTGACACGTTAATTTATGCAATAATTTGCACCACGATTTGAAGTATTAAAAATGGTTAAATGTAATAGAAAACAGCAACAAAATCACCAAACAAGCAACAAACGAGGCCAGGCTAATCCCTCAGGAGAACCCTCGAATGAGGTCTCGGTTCCACCACGAATTAACCCTCAGATGAATCCTTAGATACAATACCCTCCTGTGATGGACCAGAGAGTGATGATGGTGGTGGAGATCATGTGGAAGGCGTATTGAGTGAATGTTGTGAAGTATCTGTTTAATAAAACAAGCAATGGTAGGTACCAATGCCAAAATTGTAAACAATTTGCAACAGTTCATGAGGTAAAGGAGGAGGAAGATGATAAAAAACCTACCCTCAGCAGTTT
>JBKHIX010000075.1:0-9672 GCA_046538435.1 Thermoplasmata archaeon
GGGAAAGGTGGAGCTGTCGGTATCGACCTAGAAGTTAGGGCAGATGTAGAGACTATCGAAACGGGTTTGGAAGGGGAGATAGAAGTCCAGGGTGAAAGTTATAAGGATTTTGAACTGGTCAGAAGTGTAAAAGAAGTATTGGAAGATAGATTGAACCTCAAATTTGGCATCAAATTCAAAATAGAGTCTGAAATACCTATTGGAAAGGGTCTGAAGAGCAGTTCTGCAGTATCCAATGCCTTGACTGAAGCTATCCTCAAAACATTAGGCATGGACCTTGATGACAGGGAGATCCTGGAGGTCGGCATCGAGGCGAGCAAAAGAGCGGGTGTGACCTTGACCGGGGCTTTAGATGACGCTTATGCTTCGTATTTCGGAGGTTTGTGTTTGACCAACAATCTCGCTAGAGAAGTTCTATCAGAAAAAGATGTTGGAAAAAGGCCAGTAGTGATCTTGATACCCGAAAAAACGGTTTTCACGAAGTCCTTAAAGGATATCGATTTCGAAGGAATTCGACCTTACATCGAACTCATCTTCAGATCAGCCTTGAAGGGTGAATGGAAAAAGGCCAGTCTTCTGAACGGACTGGTTTACTCCTCTTTTTTCGGTTATGATACCGAGCCTATGATGGAAGTGCTCGAATACAGCGAGATGGTCGGTCTATCTGGGACCGGCCCCGCCATATATTCGATAACCGATTCGCCAAATAAAGTCAAAAAGAAGTGGGACCCGTTGGGAGATATATTGGAGGTGTCCACAAGATGATCATCGAACCCGCGAAAAGTGTTTCGGGAGAATTGAGAGCTCCAGCTTCGAAAAGCTATACACATCGGGTGCTATTTCTCGGTCTTTTATGTGACGGGACCACCACATTCGAAAATCCATCAAAATGTGATGATACGAGATATACTCTTGAAGCGATCAGAAGATTCGGAGCGGAATGTGATTGGGAAAGGATAGAGAGTGACGGGAAGATAAGAAAAGGGGATATATATGCGGGAGAATCCGGAACCACTGCCAGGATCGCCCTAGGTATAGCCTCTTTAGCAGAGGGAAGATGCAGGATCGACGGAGCGAAGGGACTCAGAAAGAGACCGATGAAACCGTTATTGGAAGCTCTCGACCAGCTCGATGTGGAAACTATATCAAGAGACGGTAAACTGCCTATAGAAATAGAAGGTAAACCTTCAGGAGACGAGGTGGAGATAAGCGGGCAGGTATCTTCCCAATTCATCACAACCCTGATGTATGTGGGAGGTCGGATCGGTTTAGATATCAAAGTCACTGATGAACTGGTCTCTGAACCCTACGTAGATATGACTATAGAAGTTTTACAGAGATCAGGTTTAAAGATAGAAAGAGATGAAGATGTTTTTCATGTTGAAGGAAACATGGAGCCGAAACATTTTTCGATCCCCGGCGACTACTCGTCAGCAGCCTTCTTTCTCGCCGCCGGTGCCTTGTTCGGAGATGTTACAGTAAAAAATCTGCCGGAGGAAAGCGTTCAAGCAGACAGCAAAATAATAGACCTTCTCAAAAGGTTCGGAGCGGATGTGAGTACAAAAAAAGATGATATCAGAGTTGTAAAAAACGGACTACAAGGGATAGAGTGCAACTGTAATGATTTCCCGGATCTGTTTCCTATATTGAGTGTGATGGGAGTTCATGCTGAAGGCGAAACCGTTCTTACTGGAGAACAACTTTGATACAAAGAAAGTGACAGGATCGGAAATATGGCAGAGAACCTTAAAAAGATGGGAGCAGATGTAGAGGAATTGGAGGACGGGCTCATAGTGAGAAAAAGTAGATTGAAAGGGGCTGAACTGGACCCAAGAGGGGATCACAGGATAGCTATGGCTTTGTCTATCGCTGCGCTGGGCGCAGAAGGAAAGAGTGAGATAAGGCAGCCTGGATGTGTAGGTAAATCTTATCCGAATTTTTTTGAAGATCTAGAAAAGGTGATAGATCATGGAAGGTAAAGAGTTGAGGTTTTCACTGTTTGGAGAGAGTCACGGTAAAGTAGTTGGAGTGTTGATCGAAGGGTGTCCACCCGGTATAGAAGTCGATAAAGAGGATATGAAGATCGGTCTCGAGCGGAGAAAAGGTCTAGACAGATTTTCAACAAATAGAAAAGAAGAAGATGAACCCGAGATATTATCCGGTATCTTCGAAGGTCACACTACTGGTGCTCCTATAACGGCGATAGTAAAAAATAAAGATGTGGATTCTTCTTTCTACGACAAGATAAAAGATAAGCCGAGGCCTGGACACAGTGATCTTACCGCCAGAGAAAAATTTTACGGATACAACGATCACAGAGGTGGCGGAGTTTTCTCGGGTAGACTGGCAGTCGGTACGGTTATCGCAGGATATTCTGCAAAAAAGATACTCTCTTCGGCAGATTTAGAGATCAAATCTTTTGTCCAGTCGATTGGTAGCGTTCAGTGTGAAAAGTGTGAACTCGAAGAGATATTTCAGGATGATCATGATTTCTGTCCCGATAGCAGCGCCTGGCAAGATATGAAAAAATTAATGAAAGAAACACAGGAAGATGGCAACAGTATAGGTGGAACTGTTGAGGTCATCGCTAAAAATGTTATGAAAGGTTTAGGTGGTCCTTTCGATGATGACCTAGCTGCTGATCTGTCCAAAAATTTCTTTTCCATTCCAGCTGTCAAGGGAGTCGAATTCGGTTCCGGTTTTGAGGTCAGTGAGATGAGAGGAAGCGAGGCTAATGATGAGTTTTATTTTAATGAGAAAGAGGTAAAAACCAGGTCCAATCACTGCGGTGGGATACTAGGCGGAATAAGTGATGGGATGCCGATCACCGCAAGGGTGGCTTTCAAACCAACTCCCTCTATATTCAAAGAACAGGATACTGTTGATCTGGAAAAGAAAGAAGATACTCGACTAAAATTACAGGGCAGGTTTGACTCATGTATAGTACCAAAAACCCTTCCGATCGTAGAAGCGAGGATGTCTTTGGTTCTAGCCGATCATTTTTTGAGGTGGTGTAGTTGGAAAGAATTCATGAACTTAGAGAAAGAATAGATGAGATCGACGAAGAGATCCTCAAGCTTCTCGATGAGAGAGCTGCGGTAGCAAAAGAGATAGGCGAGATCAAAAAAGAAAAGGATATATTGATAACCGATACTGAGCGGGAAAAAGTGGTCTTGGAGCGATCGGAAAGATACAGAGAAGTGTTCGAAAAGATAATAGAGATCTGCAAGATGAAAGAATATGATCCATAATATTTTGAAAGGTGAGTCATGATATGCATGATGAAAAAGTAGGGATAATAGGCTTTGGAAAGATGGGGAGATTGTTAGCTGAGCAGTTCGATAAAAATTACCATATCAAAATATTCACAAAAGAAAAACTAAAGACTAGATTTAGTAAATACGATTCTTTAGAATCCCTCTATAATGATTCAAAATATATAGTGATAACAGTACCATCGAAAGAGATAGAAAGTTTATTGAAGAATCTTTCAAACATTGATGTCGAGGAGAGGAAAATCATCTTCGATATATCAACTTTCAAAAGTGATTTCATAGACATATACAAGATGTTCCCTGATAACGTTAAAACTGCTAGCACACACCCTATGTTCGGTGAAGGTATCGGATCGATCGCAGGCGAGAAAGTTGTCATAATCCCTGTGGATGGTAGAGAAAATGATTCTGATCATGTTGAAGAGTTCTTTAGTCAATTAGGAGCTAATACTGTTAAAATCGATGCAGATAAACACGATAAGATGATGAAGATGGTGATCGGAATACCTTATTTTCTAGGAATGAGTTATTTGAACATGGCCTCAAAAACTGATGATATAGATATGTTTGGAGGAACTTCCTTTGAATACTTAACCGCCTACGGTAAAGCGGTGCTTAATGATTCACCGGAATTTATCGAAGAGGTCATCGATCATTCGAGAGATAAAATCGAAGAGTTTCTAACAGAAGCAAAATCCGGTGAGGTTGATATAGAAAGATTAAAAGAGAAATATGAGGATGAAATCGAAGAGAGTTATACTGATTTCTACACAGTGATGAAAAAGTAAGAAGATAGATGCTGTCGAGATCTCTTAAAAAACTGTTCATATACCTTCAATCTTGAAATGTTCCAAAAATAGGTAATCAAGCCGTGACTTTCTGAAAGAATTAACAGCATCTTTAGGACTGCACACGATCGGTTCACCATGCATGTTGAAACTGGTGTTCAGTACTGCACCTATACCACTTTTCTTTTCGAAATTCTTGACAATATTATAGAACTGTTCGTTCTCTCCTTCTTTCAATATCTGAGGTCTTGTAGTACCATCGACGTGTATCACCGCCGGTATCTCTTCTTTAGCTTGATCAGTAACATTATAGGATGTTGTCATGAACTTGTTCACGGTGGGTTCTTTCAGGTATCTTTCTTTAGATCTGTCAAGCATTAAGGGTGCAAAAGGTTGAAACGGTTCTCTTCCGAGTGCAGTGTTCAGTCTTTCTTTGACTTCAAAAAAGGATGGATCAGCTATGATAGATCGGTTCCCAAGTGCCCTAGGTCCGTACTCCATCCGCCCCTGGAAAAAGGAAACTATCTTTCCTTCTAACAGGAGATCGGAGATCATTTCAGCCCTATCATCCACTTTTTTATACCCGATATTTTTATTCTCTAGATATGCTTCTATCTCTTCATCTGAATATTCAGGACCGAGGTAAACGTTCTCGACATTTTTAGACATATCCCACATGTATCTTTCATTGAGCTGTGAATTAACATACAGGGCAGCACCTAATGCTAACCCACCATCACCCATGTAAGGGAATACCCAACAACTAGGGAATCTTTTTCTAATTATTGCATTCCCTTTAACGTTCTGAGCTACACCGCCTGAATAAGATATGCCTTCTTTGTATTCTACATCTATATCCTCTCTTTCAAGGATATTCACAGCTAGATCCATCAATAAATTTTCCAGATGATCTTGAGCAGAAGATGCTGTTCTGATCGCCTTTTGTGATAATGGGTGATCCAGTTTCCCCTTTTCTAACAAATTATTGATCTCTTTTCTTTTTTCAGAAGGAAAACCTATCCTTTCAGAAATCTTTTTGTTTGCTCCTTGACCAGTCACTTCCAGATGATTTTTAAAACTCAAACCGTGAACGGAGATACAATCCGATAAATCAGTATTATTTTCATCACCATAACCACTTAGAGACATCACTTTACCTTCATCCTTCATAGGTCTGTATCCCATCATCTCAGTTATCGATGCATAAAAATCACCTAAAGAATCAAGATACGATGATTCTGCTATCTTTTTTAAATCACCCTGATCCCCCAGGTAAACACCAGAAGATAGACCATCACCTGCAGCATCAACAGTTAGAACAATACTTTTCTCTCTACCACATGTGAAGTAAGCTGATGCAGCATGTGATAGATGATGTTCCACTGTTACGATCTTATCTTTAACTAGTCCAAGAATTTCTTCCAACTTTCTCTCTAATTTTTTCAATCTTTTCTTATTCCTGTATATTCCCGCTACAGCGATCTTTTCGACATCATCTCTACTCTTATCTGAGATCTGTAAAACTTTCTTCACGGACAATTCAGGGAAACCACGATGGTACTTCTCCCTGCTCAACCTTTCTTCGTTTACAGCTATGATCCTGTTTCCATCTATCAGTGCAGCACCTGCATCGTGTCCGTCGTGTATCCCGAGGATCATATTACGATAGATGCAAAATGGATCGGGTTATAAATCTCTATTTCTCTAGATAAGAAAATTTTAAACTGTTCATCTTCCTTATCTGTTCTAGATATCCATGGATAAAGCAATTATCGATACTTTGCTGATCACGTTTTCTGATGATGGTTTAGGTATAATAGAAGATGGTGCTGTCGGTGTTGAGGATGATGAGATAGTCTTTGTTGGTAATACTGATGAACTTGATCTAAAAAATGTTGAAAAGGTCATCGATGGAAAGGAACACATAACGATGCCCGGACTGGTGAACGCTCATACTCATACAGGCTCTACTCTTCTAAGGGGCGGAGCACAGGATGTACCAGAGATCGAATGGATGAACAAGGCCATCGGTCCAATAGCTAAACATCTGACTGAAGAGGATAGGACCCTAGGTTCTAAGTTAGGGGTGCTTGAAGGACTGCGTACTGGTACTACGACTTTCGCAGAGTATAAAAGTGATGTTAAAGAAACTGTAGATGAAGTTTACCAACCATTTAATGTTCGAGTAGGAGCAACTGAGACGATAAACGAGATAGTTTCTTCTAGGGAAAAGCTTGGTCCTAGGGATCTATATGAATTTAGTCCAGAGAAAGGCGAAGATGCAATAAAGAAAACAGAAGATCTTTTTGATGAATATGAAGACTCTGATCTGGTCGATTGTTACTACGGACCTCAAGCACTTGATATGGTCTCATTAGAAACTTTAGAAGAGGTATGGAAAAGAGCTGAAGACAGAAGCGCTTGTATTCACATGCACGTGGCTCAAGGCGAAAGAGAAAAAATACAGATCAAAGAGAGATACGGGTCATCAACAGTAGAAGTACTCGATGAGAACGACATGCTAAATGATAATCTGATAGCTGCTCACTGTCACGGTACCAGCGATGAAGAAAAAAGATTGATGACCGATAAAGGAGTCAAGATGGTCGGGTGTCCAAGTTCTATCAGCATGATAGATGGGATCGTACCACCTGTTAATGATTTCTTAAAATTTGGTGGAAAAGCAGCGATAGGTTCAGACCAAGCTCCAGGTCCTGGAACTCACAATATGTTCAGAGAGATGAGAACAATCAGTCTTCTTACCAAAGTTAGAGATAAAGATCCAACCAAATTGCCCTGTTGGGAATCCTTGAAACTCGGATGTAAAGGTGGTGCTGAAGTACTGGGTATGAAAGATAAGATAGGGAGTTTAGAAGTTGGAAAGAAGGCTGATATCATAACAGTCGATATCTCCAAAGTGAATATGACTCCTTCTGTATCTATACCATTCCACAATTTTATCCCAAATCTGGTGTACTCCTCTACTGGATATGAAGTCGATAACGTCATTATAAACGGAAAGATGATAATGGAAGACGGTGAATTCAAAGATATCGATGAAGAAAAGATAATCCAAAAGGCTGATGAAAGGGCGAAGGATGTCTTCGAAGATGCTAAAGAAGACTGGAAGGAAGCTGGAAGTTATCTCGTGAAAAAAACTGATGAAGGATTTATTTAAATACATTTATCATCAAAATGGATCAATCTTATAAGATGGAACTCATTTAGAATAAGATAGAGCATCTCCGTAGCTGCAGTTTTAAAGATTCATTTTATCCGTGTTACTCAAGGCATTCTTCTTAAACTGTCTTTTTATTTTTAAATATAGAGAGGGAAGTAACCGAGGTGAATAGAAAGATTTAAAAGTTTGTAGATATGCTATAAGATTGATTTTAAGCAAAATTCTATTATATGAAATACCCTTACCCTGACAACATACAATCGGTGGTATTATCAACATCCCTATGCAGATCTTAGCCCCCATAATAATATTCATTCTCACTTATATAGGTATAGTCACCAAGAAGATAAACAGGACGGTAGCTGTGATGGTGGGAGCTCTTTCGATGGTATTATTAGGTCATGCTATGAGCTTTTACGATCAAAATGCAGCTTTAGCTTATATCGATTTCAATACCATCGGACTGCTCATGGGAATGATGATGCTTGTGGGGATGCTGGGAGATACTGGTTTTTTTGGTTACCTAGCTATAAAGACAGCTAAGATGTCCAAAGGCAGTTATTATAGGCTTCTAACACTCTTTATCCTGGTGACCGGTTTTGCTTCCGCATTTTTGGATAATATAACAACGATCCTATTGATGGCACCTGTAACTATCACCATCGCGGAAGAATTAGAGATAAATCCTGTTCCATTTGTTATAAGCGAAGGGATCGCTGCACATATCGGTGGAACAGCCACACTTGTAGGTGACCCACCAAACATACTCATCGGTAGTCAGGCAGGTATTAACTTCGCACAGTTCGTTATCTATCAGGGTCCAATCGTACTAATTGTTTTGTTTTCTACACTACTGATCTTCGAATTGATGTTCAAAGACACTATGAATCAAGATATGAAGAACTTCGAAAAGGTCGCAGAGATGGATGAGGGGGATGAAATCGAGGATTGGAGTATGTTCAAAAAAGCCCTTATCGCACTGCTTTTCACCATGGTTCTGTTCACTATTCATCATGTTATCGGGATAGACCCATGGGTTGTAGCCCTGTTGGGCGCATCTCTGCTGTTACTTTTGTCCTTCTCTGAAACAGAAAATGCACTTAGACACGTACATTGGTCCACACTTTTATTTTTAGCAGGACTTTTCATTTTAGTCGGTGGACTCGATAAAGCAGGAGTCATCGATTTGATAGCTTTTGGTGTTGCTAGAGCAAGTGGTGGTAATCTGCTCATGGCTCTATTTGTGGTATTGATAGTCAGCAGTACCTTCTCTATCGTGGTCGGCAATATACCAGCAACGATAACATTGATCCCCGCGATAGGTACGTTCATAGAACACAGCGGATTAGGGACTGGTTACGTGGTAAATCCCATATGGTGGGCTCTCTCACTTGCTGTGTGTTTCGGATCTAACGGTACGTTGATAAGCGGTCCAGCAAACTTGATGGTAGCCAATATCTCAGAGAGGATGGGACATCCTATTTCATTCAAAGATTTTACAGAGATCAGTCTGCCGATAACTATATTCTCGTTACTGCTATCATTCTTCCTTCTCTGGCTCTTCTTCATAGTGCTGCTATGAATTTTAAAAAGCTACAACCCTTCAGGATCTTTTACACCCAAATATTCTTCGGGCAAGGTCATAGCTAACAAAGCTGAGATGAGGAACAATCCCATTGCAAAAAGTATAGTGTAATCGTACACACCAGTCCAGGTGAATAGATGTCCTCCTATGTAGCTCCCCAAGAAGGGTCCCACACCCATGGACCAGAGCGTTGCAAACCCCCACAGATGTCCCATATTCCTTTTACCAAAAACAGTTCCCACATATCCCGCCGCCCCTCCCGGCTCGATAGCCCAGTACACTGCAAAGCTGAATGATGCTAGGATCCCTGCTATTATAATAGAAGATGTGAGTAGCATAAGTATACAAGCTATCACACCTATCGAAGGTGCCAGAACTAAAGCTTTCTTTCTACCCTTCGGTTCATTGCTTGACCTCGTTACTATCATATCCTGTACCTTTCCCATCACGGGCATCGTTATCAGTCCAAAAATACCTATCAGGATGTAAAGATGGGTAGCTCTTGAAAAGCTCAATCCACTGCCCTGATCCCAATAATTTACCGCCTGAGACCATATCGTGAATTCAGCCATCATGCTTGTAAGGAATGCGATTGTAACACCTATCGCTGGCCAGGTTTTGAAGGCTTTCAAAGTGGGCCAGAAGTATTGTTTGTCCTCTGAATATAAGTTCCTGAATTTTTCTATACCATACCTCTCCGGTTCTCTTTTAGCTAGTAAAGCTGCAGCCAGCATAGCTCCGAACACGACCACTGCTAACAACTGCATCGCAAAGCGCCAGCCTAACGACAGGATCGCTTCTTTAGCACCGAAGGAAAATATGACCTGAGCCACTGGAGCTCCC
>JBKHIX010000177.1:0-2762 GCA_046538435.1 Thermoplasmata archaeon
ATTTATAAAATTTTGTCATTACATCACCTAATCTTGAATTGGTTTTTTAATATAATAAATAAAAGAAAAGTGTTAGTGTGGGTTATTCTTCTAAGTAACAGTCGTACCACCAAACAACATGTGGATATGCCGGATTATCATCGTAGCCTTTGAGTGAAGTTGACTTAGCTCTAACGTACATCTCATCTACTACGAAAATGGTCGGTGCTTGATCAATGATTGTCTCCTGTGCATCTACGTACTTTTGTTCTGCCTCATCTCTATCAATACCGGATAATCTTCTACCTTCTTCAACCATATTATCAACTGTCTGGTTACTGTAATACGCCATGTTAAAGAAAGGTTCATCTTCTGTTAGATATAAACTCCCGAACCATGAATAAGGTGAGGCTACATCGGGCCACCAATACATGACTAATAAATCTTGTCTATTTGTAGGATTGCTTGATTTTGCTTTATCCCATTGTTGGGTCCATGGCATGCTTCTAATTTGCATATCTATACCAAAATCAGATAAACTAGCTTGTAGTAGTGTCAGAAAAGCTTCTTCCTGCGAATTACCTTGAGTAAATGTTGCTTCTAAATCGATATTTTCTGGATTATATTCAGATTCCTCAAAGAGTTGTTCAGCTTTATCCAAATCCTCTTCATACTGCATCAAGTCCTGACTGTGAGACCACATTCCATAAGGGATCGGTCCTCTTCCCTGTCTTGCATTGCCATGATACACTTCGTCTACTATGTCTTGATAGGGGACCGCATAAGATACTGCTTTTCTAAATTTGATATCATCGAATGGTTTTTTCTCTGTATTAAAGAAACCTATCATGTTCTGGAAAGATGGTGTTTCCTTTAATTCGACGTTATCCTTTTTCTTTGCTTCTTGTAACTGTTCATATGGTAATCTTTCTACCACATGGACATTGCCACCCTCTAATTCCTGTCTTGCGGTCGTTGCTTCAGGGATATTTCTTATCACTACCTGATCGAATTTGTTTTTGTTACTATCCCAACCCTGCCAGTAATCATCGAATTTCTTCAATACTAATTTTTCACCTTGAGTGTATGAATCTATCGTGTAAGGCCCAGAACCTGCGTCTTTATGTTCATTGAACCATTCATGAAGATCATCTACTTCATCTGCTTTGTCTTTACTAAATATGAATGAACCGTAAGAACTTGCTGAAATCAGATCTATCGGTGCTGGTTCTTTAAGATTGAACTTTACCGTATATTCATCCACAATCTCTATATTATCCACAGGATTCCATATGAACGAAGCACCTTCTCCTCTTTCCATAGTTCTTTCTATCGAAAATTTAACATCTTCTGCTGTCATCTCCGTACCATCATGGAATTTTACACCTTCTCTCAATTCAAAGGTCCATGACAGGCCATCTGATGATTTACTCCAGTCTTTTGCTAGAACTCCTTCTATTTCATCGTCGATCGGATGGTATCTCAGTAATGTTTCGTACACATTATGCATCGTAGTGATTTCATTCGAGAATGAATCACTCGGGTCCCAGTAAACAACAATGTCCGTTCTTGTCGCTTGAATACCGATCGTAGTAGTTTTTTCAGATTTTTCAGTACAGCCACTCATTGCAAGAAAACTAGCTGTTAAAACAAATACTAAAATTACCGTACACAGTTTTTGTCTTTTCATATATATACACCTCCATAATTAAATATGGTGTTATTCAGTATATAACATATAATCATTTATAGATTTTGGTTTGTCTGATAACAACAATATTCAATTGAATAACAAAAAAATTTATAACTTTATTCCAAATACATTTTAGCGGATGTTGGAACCATGAGCCGTGTTTTAAATAAAAAATCACTTGAAGATATAGTTATAGGGGCAGCTTTTTTAGGTACAGGTGGGGGCGGTTCTATTAAAACTGGCCTTCAAATAGTGAAGGAAGTTCTTGATAACATAGAAATTGTTTCCTTAGATGAAGTAGAAGATGATGCTTTGATCGTTGTAGCAGAGGGGATGGGGTCTCCTGAAGTCATGTTAGAAAAAGGTTTTACCTCTCAAACTGCAAATGCTTTCGAAGCACTACAAAAACATACTTGTAAAAAGATCGATTATGTCATCCCTGTTGAAACTGGCGCAGGAAACAGTATAACACCTATGACAGTATCAGCTGAAAAAGATATACCTGTAATAGATGCAGATGGGGCAGGTAGAGCTATACCAGAATTACAGCAAACTACTTTTAGTATTTATGGAATACCGATGTGTCCTGCTGCATTAGCAGATGATCAAGATAATTGGGTGATCGTAAACGTGAATGACCCATATCTTATGGAAGATCTTGGTAGATCTATAACCACTGAGTTTGGACAACAAGCAGGTTTAGTATGGCATCAGATGACTGGAAAAGAGATGAAAGAAGTTGTCATCCCTGATGCGTTATCTATCGCTGAAGAAGTAGGTAGAGCTATTAGAGAATCTAAGGAGAATAAAAAAGATCCTATTGATGCTATAATAAAAGTTTTAGAAGGTCATGAGTTGTTGAGGGGTAAGGTCTCCAAAAAAACAACCGAAACTAAAGCAGGTTTTGATTATGGTGAAGTATTAATAGAGAATGGAAAGGATAAATTGAAAGTCTTATACAAAAATGAAAATATGCTTGCATACAGAAATGATAAATTAGTGGCGATGGTACCTGATCGTATAAGCTGGATAACTACCGATGGAGAACCTTTGACAAATGCAGATATTGAGGAAGGTATGGAAGTAGCCT
>JBKHIX010000076.1:0-9619 GCA_046538435.1 Thermoplasmata archaeon
AGCCTATCGTCTTCCTTCAATCTCATCACTCTAACACCCATGGTGTTCCTGCCCTGGATGCTTATATCATCGACATCAGTCCTTATTATCATGCCGGATTCACTCGCCAATATGATCTCTTGATCTTCCTCAACCTTCCTTGCACATGCTACTTTGCCATTGCGTTCTTCTGTTCTCATTGTTATAACGCCTTTTGCACCCCTATTGGTCTTCCTGTAATTATCGACATGACATCGTTTACCGTATCCTTTCTCTGTAAGTGTCAATAGTGTGTCTCTTTTTTCAACAAGAGTCATACTGACTACTTCATCATTATCTCTCAATGTTGCACCCTTAACACCCATAGTGTACCTACCTGTCGGCCTAACATCTTCCTCATCAAATCTTATGGCCTGACCGTTCTTAGTAGCTAACATTATCTCCATGGAACCATCGGACAATTTAGTATCGACCAACTCATCATCTTCCTGCAGTCTGATAGCCCATATTCCTGTAACCCTTGGATTGCTGTAAGCTGCTAAAGAAGTCCTCTTGATCTTACCTTTCTTGGTAGAGAACAACAAATACTCATCCTCTGAGAATTCACTCACTGGGATCAGATCCTCGATCTTCTCGTCATCGTCCAACCGAGGTAGCATATTGACGATAGGTCTGCCTTTGGACCTACGACTACCTTTCGGCAGTTTATAGGCTTTCAACCAGTAAACTCTACCCTTATTCGTGAAGAACAACAGATAATCATGTGAATTTGCAACGAACAGATCAACAACATAGTCTTCATCTTTAGTATCCATACCTATCAGACCGACACCACCTCTTCTCTGCTGCCTGTAGGTTTCTACAGGTATCCTTTTGATGTAACCATTATGAGTTAGTGTGACAACAAGGTCCTCTTCTGGTATCAAGTCTTCAGTCTCAACTTCTACTGCATCTTTATTTATCTCTGTCCTTCTCTCATCACCGTACTTGTCAGCCAATTCATCAAGTTCATCCTTTATTATATCCAATACTTTCTGTCTGTCTCCAAGTATCTCTTTCAGCTCTCTGATCTTCTCCTGCAGCTCTTCGTATTCATTCTGAAGTTTATCTCTTTCTAATCCAGTCAACCTTCTCAGCTGCATCTCCAAGATTGCTTGAGCCTGTTTACCACTCAGCAGGAAATTGGAAGTCAGCTTACTCTTTGCCTCATCCTGATCTTGAGAACCGCGTATTATCTTAATCACTTCGTCCAGATTATCTAAAGCTGTTAACAATCCCTCCAAGATGTGTGCTCTATCCTCAGCCTTATCAAGGTCGTATTTAGTCCTTCTAGTTACCACATCCACTCTATGATCGATATAATGCTGTAAAGTTTCTTTTAAATTCAGTATCTCAGGCTCATCGTCGACCAAAGCCAGATTAATAACACCAAAAGTGACCTCCATCTGCGTGTGTTTGAATAATTTATTCAATGCCACCTCTGGTATAGTCCCTCTCTTCAGATCGATTACTACCCTAACACCTTCTCTATCTGATTCATCTCTAAGATCTGATATCTCAGTGATGACTTCATCTTTAACCAGTTTGGCTATGCTCTCAACCAATTTTGCTTTATTCACCTGATATGGTACCTCATCTATTATTATCCTTGACCTGTCACCGCCAAGGTCTTCAGTTCTAGTTTTCGCCCGGATAGTTATCTTTCCTCTACCTTCCTTATAGGCATTGTAAACTCCATTATAACCGTGAATTATACCGCCTGTTGGGAAATCAGGGGCGGGTAACTCTTCCATCAAATCCAATATATCAGATTCAGGTTCATCTATCAGTAATTTGATCGCGTTAACTAGTTCATTTAAATTATGAGGAGGGATGTTCGTAGACATACCTACAGCGATTCCGCTCGCTCCATTCAACAAAAGATTCGGTAACTTCGAGGGTAAAACTACAGGTTCTTCAAGGGATCCATCATAATTATCTCTAAACTCGACCGTCTCTTTGTCCAGGTCCTCCAGCATCTCCTCAGCAATCGGTTCCAATCTAGCCTCAGTATATCGCATCGCAGCGGCTTCATCACCATCTAGAGAACCAAAATTACCCTGGCCATCAACTAATGGATATCTCAACGAGAAATCCTGAGACATCCTCACTAAAGCATCGTAAACAGCCTGATCACCGTGAGGGTGATACTTACCCAAAACATCACCAACCACACGGGCTGATTTTTTATGTGATTTATTTGACTTTAAACCTTCCTGATGCATAGAATAGAGTATTCTTCTGTGAACAGGTTTTAAACCATCTCTGACGTCTGGTAATGCTCTACCAACGATAACACTCATGGCATAATTGATGTAGGAATCTTTCATCTCCTCTTCGATGTGTTTCTGGTAAATTTCATCTGCCTCTTTTCCTTCAATATCGATCTCTGTCATATTCTAACCTCACACGTCAACATTTGTCGCTTGTGTTGCATTCATTTTGATGAATTCCCTTCTAGGCCTTACTTCCTTACCCATCAAAAGATCGAAGAGTTCATCTGCCTTCTCCGCATCCTCTACGGTAACCTGTGCCAACCTACGATTCTCAGGATTCATAGTCGTGTCCCATAATTCAGTGGGATTCATCTCACCGAGACCTTTGTATCTCTGGATACCTACTCCTCTCTTACCCCATTCTTTGAGGATTTCCTGTTTTCCGCTTTCAGTATAAACGTATCTAGAACCGCCCCCTTTCGTAATCTTGTACAAAGGAGGTTGAGCCATGTACAGGTATCCCCTTTCTATCAAGGGCTTCATATAGCGGTAAAAGAACGTGAACAACAGCGTCCTGATATGAGCACCGTCTACATCGGCATCTGTCATTATGATCACTTTATGATACCTGCATTCATCAACATCGAATTCATCACCGATACCAGCACCTAATGCGGATATGATAGACCTGATCTCCTTGTTCTCGAGCATCTTGTTCAATCTTGATTTCTCAGCATTTATTATTTTACCACGCAGTGGTAATATTGCCTGAAAACCTCTATCTCTACCCTGCTTAGCAGATCCTCCTGCAGAGTCACCCTCCACAATATAAAGCTCGGATTTAGCAGGGTCCGGGTTTGCACAATCAGCTAACTTACCAGGAAGATCAACACTTGAAAGTATCCCTTTTCTTCTAGTCAGCTCTTTAGCCTTCTTAGCAGCCTGTCGTGCTTTTGCTGCCATCTTAGCTTTCTCTATTATAGCTTTTGCGACTTTTGGATTTTCCTCAAGATACGTCATCAGCTCATCTCCAACAATCGACTGCACGACCCCTCTGATCTCACTGTTCCCAAGTTTGGTTTTTGTCTGTCCTTCGAACTGTGGTTCTGGTAATTTCACGTTTATAACAGCTATTAAACCCTCCCTGAAGTCATCTCCTCTGATATCAACATCTTCAGCAAGGTCGTTTTTATCAGCATAATAATTGAAAGTCCTGGTCAAAGCAGCTCGAAAACCACTGAGATGGGTCCCTCCTTCGATCGTGTTAATGTTATTGGCAAAAGCAAGAATATTTTTCTTTGAATAAGACTGTGTCAGGTACTGTATAGAGACTTCAACATGGACCCCGTCCTGCCTTTTCTTGAAATAGATCGGTTCTGAGTGCAGCTTTTCTTTATCTTTAGAGAGGTACTGAACATATTCTACAATCCCACCTTCATAATGGTATTCAGCACTCTTATCGTGTCTTTCATCCTCTAAGATTATCTTCAACCCTTTATTTAAGAACGCTAATTCCTGCATCCTTTCCTTAAGTGTGTCAAATTGGAAATTAGTGGTTTCGAATATCTCATCATCTGGCATGAAGCGTGTATCATTACCACTGTTCACACCATTCTCATCTACAACTTCAACTTCTGTAATAGGTTGACCTCTCTCATATTTTTGCCTGTAAACCTTTCCTTCCCTTGTTACAGTAACCTCACACCATTCAGAGAGAGCATTTACCACAGAAACGCCAACGCCATGAAGTCCTCCTGAAACCTTGTAGCTTTTTCGGTCAAACTTACCTCCTGCATGAAGTTTGGTCATAACTATCTCAAGGCCTGACTTACCATAATGTGGATGTTTACTTACGGGGATTCCTCTTCCATTGTCAGATACTTCAACACTCCCGTTCTCGTGTAAAGTTACTTTGATTTCATCACAGTAACCTTCCATAGCCTCATCTATACTATTATCTACCACTTCGTACACAATGTGATGTAATCCCCTTTCATCAGTACTACCAATGTACATACTGGGCCTTTTACGGACAGCACTCAGGCCCTCCAAAACTTTAATTTTATCAGAATCGTAAAGATTCTCCTTCTTCAATATAGATTCTTCTTCCATTTTATAAACCACCGAGTAAATCTAATATTATCTAATTCAATTTTATTTTAACATAATGCACAGGTTAAAGTGCATCCCATTCCGGAGCTAGTTACTACGCCTTTATACTATTAAACCTAGACGGTCACGGTATATATATTTTTCCACCCCTCTGGACAATAAAATAATTATTTTTTATAATAACCGATTTTTTACTTATTATTTGTCCCTCTTTATTATTTTTCTAGCTTTCTCATCAATACGCTTTTGATAATAACTATCTTCCAATACTCCTATTATGATAAAAGGGAATGTCATCCAAATCAAAATGGGCATGCTTAATAGATAAGCTGACAGCAAAAACAGTCCTGCGATCCCTGCCATGATGTAGGGAAATAAAGTCCATAAACCCACATCAAATTCAACCTTTTCCGTATCCCCTTCACATATCTTACACTCCCTGTTTTTAGAATATACTTCCTTACAATCCCTGCAGATGTATCTTTTAGGCATCGATAGTAAAATCGTATGACAGTATATTGTTTTTTGGAAAAAGGTTATGTTTCGATAGTTCAAAAAATTAAAAACATTAAGCAAATATCATTACTAAAAGATATCAAGGAACATAAATAAAAACACATTATCCCTATTATTTTTACACGAAATTCGGTATGTTGCCGAACATTTTTTATTCTACTTCATTATCAAGGTAACGGTGGCTATATTGAGCGAAAGAAGAATCACCGAGCATCCTGTTCTTGAATTTGATAGGGGAAACGAATTTTATTTTGATTTTGAAGGTAAAAAAGTAAAGGCTTATGAAGGAGAAACTATAGCTTCTGCTCTTTATGCAGATGGGTTAAAGAAATTCACTGAAAGCAAGGTTTTGGAAAGACCACGAGGGTTTTTCTGCGCTATCGGAAACTGTTCCTCATGTATAATGTCAGTGAACGGTATTCCGCATGTTAAGACATGTGTTACTCTAGCAAAAGAAGGGATGAAAGTTGAAAGACATCCAGGAAAACCTAAATTCCCGGAAAATGAAGCGGAAAGAAGTAAAGATAGAGAAGAAAAGAGCATAGAGATCGCTATTGTAGGTGGAGGTCCTGCAGGTCTATCAGCCGCGATCGTGGCTGCAGAGAACGGTGCAGATGTTCATGTTTTCGATGAAGGTGACAAATTAGGTGGTCAACTAGTCAAACAAACTCATCAGTTCTTCGGAAGTCATGAAGAAGACGCTGGTGTGAGAGGGATAAACATTGCTACTGAACTGATAGAAAAAGCCAAAGATTTAGGTGTCAAACTTCATACCCAATCTACTGTTATAGGATACTATCCTGAAAAGCAGTTGGCTGTAGAGCACGAAGATCATCTGGAGATATACGACACAGAGGGTATAATATATGCTACTGGTGCCATCGAAAATTATCTTTCATTTGAAAATAATGATCTACCAGGAGTATATGGTGCAGGCGGTGTTCAAACACTCATGAACGAATACGGTGTTTCACCTGGTGATAAAGTACTGATGGTCGGTTCCGGTAACGTAGGTGTCATCGTAAGCTATCAGCTACTTCAAGCAGGTGTAGATGTTGTTAAAGTCGTTGAGGCGCTACCTGAAATAGGTGGATATCAAGTCCATGCATCCAAACTTAGAAGAGCTGGAGTACCTATCAATACAAGCCACACTATAAAGAAGGCGATCGGAGAAGATTCAGTCGAGGGTGCAATAGTACAAGAATTAGACGAGAATTGGAACCTTGTTGAAGGGACAGAAAGAGAAGTCGAATGTGATGTTATCTGTCTATCTGTTGGACTAAGACCTGATAATCAATTCCTAAGACAAGCGGGTTGTGAGATGAAATTTGTGAATGAATTAGGGGGATTTGTTCCTATACGGACTGAAAATATGAGAACAACCGTTGAAGGAATTTATGTGGCAGGTGATTCAGCTGGTATCGAGGAAGCTACCGTAGCAACATTAGAAGGAAAGATTGCTGGTTCAGCTTTAACTGAAGAAATCTATGGAGAATCGGAAGCTCTTACGGAAGTAAAACAAGAAGCAAAAGATGGTTTGATGAAGATGAGGAAAGGGCCGTATGGTGAAGCCCCGAGAGAAGGGGTCAAGACCTGTACGGTTGACGAGGAGGTGTGCTGAATGAGCGATTATAAATGTACTGGCATTGTCCGCAAAGAAGACATAGATATGCCCAGTGAGGAAAGATTGGAAGAAGGACCTGTAGTGATCATCGAATGTGTCGAAAACATACCGTGTAATCCTTGTGTAGCTGAATGTCACAAGAATGCGATATCAATGGACGAAATAACTGACATACCCGATATCGATTTTGAAAAATGCATAGGTTGTGGTCTATGTGTTACAGAGTGCCCCGGACTTGCTATATTCGTTGTAGACTGCAGTTACAGCGATGAAAAATGTAAAGTTACTGTTCCTTACGAATATCTACCAGTTCCTGAAAAAGGTGATGAAGTGATGGCATTGGACAGGAAGGGTGATGAGATCCAGAAAGCAGTAGTAACGAATGTGAGGGAATCAGGGAAAACTTACGGTATAACCATTGAACTTGATAAAGAACATGCAATGGAAGCCCGAGGATTGGAGGTGATCGAATGAGTACGATTATTTGTCGATGCGAAGATGTTACTGAAGAGGATATAGTCGAAGCCATAGAAGATGGCTATACTGAGTTAGAACATCTAAAAAGACATCTGAGAGTCGGTATGGGACCATGTCAGGGCAGTTCCTGTATACCTTTGGTTGAAAGAATTTTAGCAAGAGAAACCGGTAAGGGTCCAGACGAGATGGACGAACCAACATCAAGGCCACCAGCCAAACCAGTGTCATTCGGACTCTTAGCTTCCGAAGAAGGAGGTGACGATGATGAGTGAACGAGCAGGTGCAGTAATAATAGGTGGAGGAATAAACGGCCTTGGAACCGCTTATCACCTAGGTAAGAAAGGTTACGACGATGTGATCGTTCTAGAAAAATCATATCTTGGTTCAGGCGCAAGTGGAAGAAGCGGTGGAGGTATCAGACAGCAGTGGACATCAAAAGAAAACGTTAAATTAGCTAAGAAAACCAGAGAGATGTTCGAAAAGCTGGATGAAGAACTGGATACTGATATAGAATTTTATCAAGGAGGATATCTGGTTCTAGCTTTCACGGAAGAGGAAACAGAGCAGTTCCCAAAGAACGTAGAGATGCAAAATAGTCTTGGTCTGAACACTGAATATATCAGCCCAGAAGAGGCAAAATTGATGGTTCCTGAGTTGGATATATCCAACGTGAAAGGTGCAACATTCAACGGAACGGATGGGACTATGTATCCATTCCCTGTTGTACACGGCTATGCTAGAGCTGCAAGAGATATGGGAATAGATGTGAGAGAACATACAGAAGTTCTAGACATCCAAAGAGACGGTGATGAGATCACAGCTGTAAAAACAGATGTTGGAACTATAAAAACAGACACAGTGGTAAACGCTGCAGGTGGATGGTCCCGCAACATAGCAGATATGGTTGGTGGTGTTGAATTGCCAAATAAGCCCTATAGACACGAGATAATGGTGACGGAACCTTTCGAGAGATTTTTAGATCCTATGGTTATATCATTTCATCATGGAATATACTTCAGTCAATCAACTCATGGAAACGTAGTCGGAGGTATTGGAAATCCGGACGAAGCCCCAGGATTGAATCAGCGTTCTAGTCTATGGTTCATGAAGAAGTTTTCTGACACACTGTTGGATTTCGTACCCAAATTCAGCGGAGTGAACATGATCAGACAATGGGCTGGATTCTATGATACAACTCCAGATGCACAGCCTATAATCGGGCCTGTTCCTGATGTGAAACGCTTCTATCAGCTGAACGGATTCAGTGGTCACGGCTTCATGGTCTCAGCAGCGGTGGACAAAGCAACAGCAGAACTTGTTCTTGGAGAAACTCCTTCGATTGACATTGAGCGTTTAAAGTTAAAAAGATACGAAGATATGGATATCGAAGCAGAAGGAGGAGTTGTCGGATAATAAAGATGTGGGAACCCTTACTGATCCTTGGAGCAACTGTGGTCATATCTCTCAGTGGAGTGATGATGCCGGGACCTGTAACAGCAGGTGCCATAGCTAAAGGTGCTAAAGATAAGAAAGCGGGCATCAAGATAGCTATCGGTCATGCTCTGGTCGAATTTCCCATCATAGCTCTCGTTGCATTAGGTCTTACTTTTATCGCATCATGGGAAGCAAAGGCAGTGATAGGTGTTGTTGGAGGGGTTCTTTTACTCTATTTCGGTTATCAACTTTTCAAGCCTATAGAGGAAGATGAAGAACACTTTCCATACAGTCCCACTATAGTTGGTGTAGTCACAAGTGCAGCAAATCCTTACTTCTTCGTATGGTGGGCTACTGTCGGCGCTGCTTTGATAACAAAAGCACTTGAATATGGTGTTCTATTTTTAATTATCTTTTCAATAGTACACTGGTCTTGCGATCTTATGTGGGATTCGTTCCTTACTTATTCTTCACACAGCACCCTTGATTACTGGAAAAAGCACAGAAGAAAAGTTTTTGCGGTATGTGGTGGGATAATGATCATCTTTGGTATCTGGTTCATCGTTTCTCCGTTCATGTAATAACAAAACACATTTAATTTTTATATAACCCTAATAAAATAGCCCGCCAGCCGAATTCTTCTCCAAAAGCTGCTAATGCATTTATCGTTAAACCAGCTATAAGCATTTGTATTATCAACATCAAAAATCCTTCCAATTCTCCAGCAAAACTAACATCAGGTAACATTAAACCTACCCCCAGCATGATGAACAGGATAGCTAAGGGAGCGAGCCATGCTAGTAAAGTCCATTTGTTATTGAATTTATCACCAGAAAAGCCGAGATATTTCTTGAACTGTGATATGAAATTTTCTTCCGTCCAAAAGAGAAGAACCAAGAATCCAGAGACAGCTGGACCCCACATGAAAAGAAGTACCAATATTGACCCATATAGAGTATCTATCCCTATCTGAAAAATATCCAAAAGGAACCCGATTGTCCATGATATCGCGAAGGCAAATATGAGAAAAATTACAACTCTTCAAAAGTTCACTTTTTTATTCATGATGGTTTTTATCAAATTATATGTATTTATAATTTCTTGGTGTTTATCAAGTGTGTTTATGAAATTAACCTGATCATGTTAGATCCAAATTCATAACCAATCGAAAAGAAAACCTATTAAATGACCCCTCGATTTAGATATGTGATTTCATGGTAAC
>JBKHIX010000009.1:0-34651 GCA_046538435.1 Thermoplasmata archaeon
TTTAAGCCAGTAACTAGCACCTATTAACCATATCAAAGAAACTATTTGAGCTAATTTTGCTAAATCATAGTCGGCTATAGGAAATGTCATGCCATAAACAGCTAAAACAGTAGCTACCATTGCAAATATCAGTATCATCCTCTCAAGTTTAGTCTCCTGGATCTCCAGCAACCGACTTTCACTAGCATATAATAAAAATGCTGCTGCTAAAATCCAGACTAAAGAATTTATTATAAAAATATTGCTAAATAAATTTTCAGGGTACAAAAAAGTAATACCCATTATTGAAATTACCGTAGCTAAAACTGCTAACCACAATATTATATTTTCAAGCTTTCTAATACTTTCCTCCTTACTCTTTATATCATCAATCTTCTCTCCAATCTCTTGATGCTGTTTACTTCCTTCTTTAAGAGTCTCACTTTCTACCTCTTCTTCTTCCTCACTCAACCACCAGCTCAGGGGACAGTATCCATATTTTTCAACATCACTTGCTGAAATCCATTTATCACTCATGCAATCTAATATTATGACTGTTTAGCTATGAATAATTTTTGGAAAGATAATATTAAAACATATCTTCTATCTCAGAAGTAGTGAAAACACCCTTCTCCGTAATATATCCGGTTATGTATCTAGAAGGTGTGACATCAAATGCTGGATTTCTTGCCTCTGACTGTTCTGGCATAATACAGGTACCATTTATCCTACAAACCTCAGACTCATCTCTTTCTTCTATAGGAATATCAAAACCATCATCAATACCAGGATCAAATGTCGTGATAGGTGCTGCTACATAGAAAGGTATCTCATTTTCTTTGGCTACAACCGCTTTTTCATAGGTCCCTATTTTATTCGCTATGTCACCGTTAGCTACAATCCTATCTGTACCAACTATGACCATATCAATCTTATTCCTCTGCATATAATGCCCTGCAGCGTTATCAACTATTACAGCATGAGGTATGTTCTCATTATACAACTCCCACGATGTCAATCTTGCACCCTGAAGTCTAGGTCTAGTCTCATCAGCATAAACAAAGATTTCTTTACCCTGTTCATTTGCAACTCTCATTGGTGCTAAAGCTGTTCCATAGTCAACTGTTGCCAGAGCCCCTGCATTACAATGCGTAAGGATTGAATATTCATCTTCTATTAATTCAGCTCCATTTTCTCCAATTTTTCTGCATTTTTCTACAACCGAAGAAGAGTACTCCTCTGCAGCTTCTTTTGGATCATTATCCATATTATCTATCATATAATCTACTGCGTAGAAAAGGTCATAAGCTGTAGGTCTAGCTGATTTTATAGTTTCCTCAGCTTTCTCAATATCTTTACCTTGTAAAGCTGCCTGGGCCATACCATATGCAGCTGTGACACCAATAGAAGGTGCACCTCTTATCATCATTTCTTTTATGGCTCTCTTAATATCTTTATAATCCTCAGCAGTAAAGTATTTTAGTTCGTTTGGCAAAAATCTTTGATCGATCATCTTTACCTTGTCTTCAATCATCCAGACAGCTTTCATATCTTTTATACCTCTTCCCGTTTTTACTTTCATTTTATCCACTCACATTTTTATATGCTTCCCAGAGCTTTGGAACCGTGTCCATCTTTTTAATATCTTCAGGTGATATCCATTTGAACTCTACATTTTCCCAATTCATATCTATATCACCTTTTACATCAAACAGGAATGGATTGACTTCCCAAATTTTATTTTTATATCTCACTCGAACTATTTGACCATCATTTACGAAATCAGCGTTCAGACCAGTCTCTTGTTCGATTTCGATCAAAGCTTGATCCATTATGCTTTCCGTTTCTACATATCCAGAAACAGCTGACCACTTTCCCCGATAACTGCCAACATCTTCTCCTCTTTTTAGCAGCAATATCTTGCTGTCCTTTCTTAAGAAACAGGTGACCACAGGCTGTTTAAAAACATTTTTCATTTCTACTTTACCCTCATACCCATTTATCTGAACCTTATCTCCATCTTTTAGTAAATCAATCTGTATTTTATCCACAAGCGGAATGTCCGATATTATCGCTCCTGTAGCAACGATGGTTTCTGTTTTCTCGTTTATCATACCCATAGGGGCAGTACTATTTTTTTTCAGTTGGTAGATTACATAAGATCCTACTGTACTTCCCCTACCACCAGGAAAAACAAAAATTGAGTTTTTTATGTTCTTATCCTCGAATGCGGTACCAGTATCGGGATCTACATCACCTAGAAAAGATATTGGCTCTTCGATCTTAACCACCTTTCCTTCTGCAAAACCCTTAGAAATTCCTCTCCCCTGTAATATCATGCTATCATCTCCAGTAGTGTCTTTGTATCTGCATAGATCACTTTTTGACCAGCCAATTTTGGGAGATAAGCTGCTGCTTTCCCAGAATTCGTGGCAGCTACCTTATATTTATCTTCCAACGGACTTACAACCATGCAGGTATCAGTGATAACTTCTCCGTATCTTTTAATCGATTTTACAGCCTCGGGAACTTTATTCACAACATACCTACTTGTATATACTAACAGATCTGGACCTTCTGCTGGCTCCTTATCATCCAATATCTCAGCGATATCCTTTAATTCTTCTGAAGAAAGATGAGGACACCCAAGAACTATCACCTCTGGTTCTTCATCGGTTATAATCTTATCTTTTATCTCTTGGATATCTTTCTCTGTGATAGTTATCGTTTCTAAATCTTCTGTGGAAAAATCGTTCCATTCAGGAGTTATATTTTTCACATGATACAAAGCCACAGAACCAGTAGCAGCCATTGCAGCGCCTAAACTTTTCAATTCATCATTATCATATCTGATCCCTCTAAAATAAGGTATATCGTCTCCAACAATTCCTCCTATTTTATAACCTAACAAGGCTGCCGGAACTTCACCTTTGATTTCAAATACAATATCTGGACTGCGATTTTCTTTAATATGTAATCCATAATATGGTGTTTTTCCAATAACTGCAGCCATCAATGCAGATGGGCCGCCTTCCCTATTTGTTCTTGCTCCCAAAACAGAATTGGCATAAGAAACTGCAGAACTTTCACTCCAAGCGATATGTTCTCCTTTTTCAGGTTTATTTCCAGCCAGATAAGGGGTGCAGGTGCAAGATAGTTCTATACCCATGCTTCTGTAAGCCTCGATCAATCTTTTCTGTTTATTTCTAAATTCATCAGACTCATAATGTTTATTATCAAGATCCATACCTGCTGGGTTCAGCATCGATTTAACCTTTACTTCTGCCTTTTTGGAAAAATCTTCGATAAATTCAAGTCCAGCATCACCCATGGTTTTGTAAGAAACTCCTGCGATCTGTGCAGATTCTACAGGAATCAATCTATCTGCTTCATATATATCTCCTAAGGCAACTAAAATTTCCATCGCTTTCTGGGGACCAGGACCTTCGCCACCCTCCAGAATTTTTTCTTCTCTCTTGGTCAGATTCAACCTATCACCTTTCAGATAAACAAAAATTTTCAGTGCCGCAGGCCGGACTTGAACCGGCGACATCCACCTCTTCAGGGTGGCACTCTCCCAACTGAGTTACTGCGGCTTAATAAGCCTCATAATTTCATTAGATTTTAATCTTACGCTTGAAAATAGATTAAAAGCAGGGATTGCAAATTCCCTGAAAATGGTTTTAGCTCAGTATGTTTCCAAACATATTATTTTTACTTATATTGGCTGCACCTATCATGTCTGAAAGTGAAAGGACGTTCATATCTTCACAGATATCATTTATCATGTCCTTATCCATACCAGCTTTTTTCAATTCTTTTCTAAGATACTTCTCTCTTTTTCTAACTTTTCTCTTGTATTTCAGATAGACTAGACCGAGCTTTAACATCAAAGGAATGGCAGTTGTAATTATCACTGCCATCATTTTAACTGGACATCGATCTTCTCCTGACATCTACTCCCAATCCTCTTCATCCATCTTCGATTCCATCTTTTTCTTTATCTTCTTGCGTATATTTTCCTCTAGTTCTTCCTTGTCGAAGTCACCTTTATGACCTTCACCGAATGGACCAGCACCACTGATAGCTTCTCTAACCAGACTTGTAACGTCTCTTCCTTTCATGAAATCTCTTGTAAGCTGATAAGCCTGGTCTTTTTCCATTCCCGCATCAACTAACTCCTTGTAGAAGTTTGCAGTGTTCTTCGCTAGTTTTTGACTATCTTCAGCATTGTAAACAGCTTCAACTATTCCTGATATCAATCCAGGAACTGTTTCGTTCAATGTTTCCATCAATTCTTTGAGTTGTTCTATATCCTCTTCATCATCTATATCCATTTTTTACACCTCTTCTTTTAACATAATATGTATGAACAAACTATTTCTTGATACCGAGCAGTTCTGCCCATTCGTCTATAGTACTTTGTGTAAGGGTATACCCTTTTCCTATATTCTCATTTTCATTCATTGTAACTATACCTTTTTTCTCCAACTTCTGCAATCGATCTCTCACTGTGTGTCTAGAAGCAGAACCTCTTTTCTCTCTCATCCTTTCAGTAATCTGTGTGATGTTAAGAGAATTAGCATCTAACAGTATCTCAACGATACATTCTGATATCTGATCGTTTATTCCAGGTAAAGCCGAAGGAGAAACCTTCCCGAATCGCTGATACACTGAAAGCATCCTTAGATATCTCTGTTCAACATCTGAGTTCATTGTAAGTTTTTCTAGAACATTTTTGTGCATGTTCATGAGATTTTCCATCATGCCCTCCATGACAGATAACTGATTTTTAAGAGAGTCGATCTCCTTCTTAAGTTCCTCATTACTTTCAGACATCTATATCAGCACTTCTCTTACCAGGCTTCCAACATCTCTTCCTTTTAAATATTCTCTTGTCAATTCGTAAGCTTGTTACTTTTCCTCCCTGCATTTGTTAACTCCTTATAGAATTTTGTTGTATTCTTCGCTAGATTTTCACTGTTTTCAGCATTATAAACAGCTTCCATCACTCTAGATATCAATTCGGGGATTGTATCGTTCAGAGTTTCCATGAGATCCTTAAGATGCTCGATATCTTCCTTATCGTTTATTCCCATACTATCATGTCTCTTTATTATAGTCAAAGACGTAACTTTTTAGTAATTTTCTTACGTCTTTGACTTGTTGTGGAGGAATAGAACATCCCTCCTTTTACTTCGAGCAAAGCTCTCGTAATGTGGATGACACACCAGAACTGCGTTCTACCTACTCGCAAGACAAGTGTCTTGCTCACGCAACGCAATTACAGAGGAATGAAATTCCTCTTCTTTAATGGGAACTATATTCCCATACTCTAATGAATAACAGGTTATTCATGTAGATTCTCAAGCTTAGCTTTTGAAATACAAATAAGTTGTGTCTTCCACTATAAATTAAGATGAACAAACTATATCTTAATGTTGAGCATTTCTGCCCACCCTTCAATACATAACCAATCAAAACGGTTAAGTATGATTATGCCATTACCATACAATAGTATGAAACCAGATAGTATGAAACCAGACTTCAATTGCGATGAGATAAACTGCAAAAACGTAATGGAGTGTTTATACAATTTATCTGAATTAGATAAAAAAATACTATCATTACTTTCAGATGGAGAAGAGCTTCGTTCATCTGAAATAGCAGAGAAAATCAATAAGGACCAGAGCACTGCGTATCGTTCACTTGAAAAACTGCTCAACTGTGGTTTGATCTATAAAGAAAAGCAAACTATAAGAAATGGCGGATACTATTTCCTATACTCCCGAAGACCTATCAGTAAAATAAAAGAAGAAGCTTATGAGTGTATAGAAAGATGGTATGAAGATATGAAAGATGCTGTCGAAGAACTAGATGATTTTGAATAGGTTATAAATCGAAATTTTCTTCTATCCTTCTTTTCAATTCATCTTCATCCATGGTACCTCTGACCATATCCATTACTTCTTTATCCTTTAAAAATAATAATGTAGGTAGAGATTGAATACCGTATTTTGAAGGTATACTGCCATTATTTTCAATATTTACTTTACCAAATCTCACTTTTTGAACATATTCCTCTGCTAAATCTTCAATTATTGGGTCCAATTGTACACAAGGGCCGCACCATGTAGCCCAGAAATCTAGTACTACGTTCTCATTTTCAGATATGAATTCATCAAAATTATCTTCTGTTACTTTTATAGGTTTCTTAGGCAAATTTTATCCTCCTATCGATGAGTTTACATATGTAAATTATATAGGCATATTTAGGTTTTTCACTTCAGATTCAACGAAAAGATTAAAATCAAAAAGCTATTTTGGGTTTGTTAGATATTATGTCTGAAGATACGATCAATATAGAATTCATATATTCTGATACATGCCCAGACTTCCCACCAGCAAAAAGGATAGTAGAAAATGTCACAGAAAACATGGGAAACATAAATGTAAATTATCTTAGAGCCAAAGACAGCCCAAAAAAAATAAGAGAACATGATATTACACATGTACCGACTATAATCATTGATGGTGAAGTAGCCTTTATTGAAACAATTACCGAAAAAGATCTAGAACAAAAATTGAAGGATAAGATGGATGAATAGATTAATATTTGAACTCGCTGGGCCCAATTTTAACCTAGCAGAAGCAGAAGTTAAAGCTGTGTTTGAAGGATCAGAATACTATTACTCTTCTCCAATTTCCTTCCAAGGTATCTTTTCTTTAAAAACAAAAGTAGACCCTACAATTATAGGTAAAAGACTCGGTTTAACCCACCGTATATTATCACATGGGCAGGTAACAACACAGGAGAACATCAGAAATAAAAACTTTGATATCAATATACCTGAAGGGACTGCTGCGGTTAGAACTCGAAGGATCGCAGGAACAAAGGCAGATACTATTGACATAAAGAAATCTATAGGAGATGTTGTCTCTAAGAAGAATAAAATCGATTTAGATAATCCAGACCATGAGTTACTAGCACTTATCTCCGATAAATGTGCAGTTGGTAAAATTATTTATGAAACAGATAAAGATAAGTTCAAATCTAGAGAAGTGAAAAACAGACCTTTCTTTTCACCAGTCTCTTTGGAACCAAAGTATGCAAGAGCTATGATAAATCTGGCTAGAGTCAAAAAAGATGATAAAATCCATGACCCTTTCTGCGGAACGGGTGGTATCCTAATAGAGGGTGCATTGATGAATCTTAGTATGACAGGGGGAGATATAGATGCAGATATGGTTCAGGGCTGTAAGACCAATTTAAAGGAATTCGGATGTAAGGCTGAGATTAAAAAGGGAGATGTATCTGAAACAATACCCTATAAAATAGATGCTGTGGTAACTGATCCTCCATATGGAAGAGCATCTACTACTTCTGGAGAAGATAAGGAGGAAATCTATAAAAGACTATTTAGAACATGTGAAAATAGACTTAAAGATGGAGGATATCTATCAACTATATTTCCTGATAAAAAATATTATAAGATGGGGGAAGATTTTTTAGAACCTATAGAGAGATACGAAGTAATGGTACACGGTTCATTGGATAGGCATTTTTGTGTTTTCAGTAAATGATCAAGGGAGCACACCGACTATTTCGTGTTCTCTACTCAAGGTAGTCCTGTCCGATTCAATTTTCAGTTCAATCTTTATACTTTCTTTGGATCTCGTCATCGGCTGGTCCGAATATAGGACCATTTTAACATCTGCTGAAGAACCTCTTTGTACAGTGAAATTCAAATTCTCTCCAGTTTTATTGTTCAGTGTGTAACTAACATTCCAACTTCTATTCGAGACACGGACTGTATCGATCCTATAACTATCCAACCTTCCTTTGTTGTTTACTGTTAGATTGAAAATATAACTTGTTTTCTCCCTTTCCATCAGGAATACATCCTTAATTAACATATCTTTACCGCTTATCTTTGTATTCATTGAGAAGCCAAGTTTGGTAGTCATCTTCATGGTCTTTGTTCTTCCTGTTGCATTAGATTTGACCTTAAATTCTATATCAGTCTTATTTGTGGTACTTCCTTCTTCCTCGATAGTTAACTTGTACGTGATATTTTCCCCAACATCCAATCTTACATAGGTCTGGTTACCAGTGATATTCACATATCTCCAACTATCTCCCATATTCTCCTTATAGCTCAACTGAGACTGCCAGGACTTATTTGACAATGAATAACTGACATTGTACGTTATACCATCATCCTCTTGGATGTTCTTACCCGTATTTCTAAGATCGATTTCATAGCTTGTGCTTCCATTCACAAGAACATTATGATCCCTTACGCCATCTAACTCCATCTGGAAATCATAGCTGTACTGCTGCTGCTCTACTGGGATAGGATGAAAACTTATCAATAATATCACCACGCCCAGCACTCCTATTATCTTTCTCTTATTATCTAGATTTGTTATGTCATTAAGTGGAGGTGGATGTTTAACTCCTCCTAAGAAAAGAATCAATACACCAAAAATGATCCAACCAGGATATTTCCATATTCCAACGACCATCAAAAATCCAAAGGCCAGATAACTGATATATTTAGAATTCTCTCCAAGAAGTGATCTTACAACGTGACCACCATCCAACTGTGAAGCTGGTAATAGATTTAATCCAGTAACAAGGAAACCAACCCAACCTGCAAATAAAGTAGGATGAAGATTCTGTGTTATGTGCCAAGGTAAAACCGCCGCTAGACCTTGTATTATGATCGGATTACTCCATAGAAAACGAAAACCGTCTTCTGCCATAGGTGGTGATGGATTTCCTGTAGCTCCCAGATAAAGACCGATTATACTAACTGGAACTGCAACGATGAAACCGCAAATTGGGCCTGCTATACCTACATCTAGCAGCGATTTTTTATCTGGAATAGGCTCTCTTATACTTATAAAGGCTCCAATCGTACCCAAAGGTGGAGGGGCTGGCATAAAGAAAGGAAGTGAAGCTTTTATTTTATGGAATTTAGCCATGAAATAATGACCCATTTCATGTATTCCCAATATAGTTAACAAAGGTAATGTAAAATAAAATCCGCCATACAATAAATTGTGAAGTGAAAACATACCTCCTACTGGATCATATATTCCCCATTGATAAGTGCCTGCTATCAATGCAGTGCCGATCGTGATAAAAAGCATCATCAAATTTGTTTTTACGCTGCGGTAGTTCTTTTCTTCCTGTTTCTTGTATTTGACTATATATTCTCCGGATTCTTCAGATAGAAAGGGTATATAATTCTGAGGAACAAGCTCCTTTCTTAAAGAATCAAATCTATCTTCTATATCTTCTCCATCAAAAACCCTAACATAAACCGATACGATATCAAATTCTACTTCAGTTTTATAGACAGGAAAGAACTTACCTGTCACACCTTGTAGAAATTCAATTTCATTCTTATAGTCATCAGGAGTTTCTACCATTTTAATTGCGATAAATTATTATCCCTAATAAGTCTTGTGTCAAACGATTTTAATTTCACTCTCCTTTGGAAAAATAATATTTATTACCTGATTTTATGGTCAAAAAATGAAGTTAAAGAGGAACATCTGTAGGGATGAATCCGGGTCACTGGAAGGTTTACCTTTGGAACTCATTATCATCATTCTTGTAATGGGCATATCACTGCCTGTAATGTGGAATTCTGCTCAATACTATTCCTACCAGGAATTAGAAAATGATATGATTACAGAAATAGAAATGTTCCTGGAAGAAATTAAAGAAATCTCAAATTCCGAGGAAGGAAATATCCGTACATTGGATATCAATATAGAAGATAATTTACTTTCAGAGATCAAATATATCGAGATAGGAGGTAAAGACATAGAAGATATGAAGTCTATACGTTACAGAATAGATGAAAATACTGGTAAGGTCTCTTTTAATCAATATTTAATATCTAATTTTACTGACGAAATAAGGAGTTCTCTCCTGATACCTCATGATGGTGGAGAAATATTCATCAAAAAAAGTGGAGTTTATCTTCATGATACCAATATAATAGAAGTAGGGATCATAAGGGAGTGATTGAATTTGAAGTACAGAAAAAAGCGGATGAATGATCAAGGTGTTCTAGACATTCCTTTCAAAATCATAATAATGATCATAATGATAGGTTCAGTTATACCTCTTGGATTGATGAACTATAGGAACATATCTCGAGAAAATTTTAAATTAAAAATCGAAAATGAGCTTGAAAATCTTTGTTTTTCAGCCAGAGAAATATCCATGCTTGGTAATCTATCTTCAAAAAAAGTAGGGCTTGATCTAGAAGGTAATATATTTGCAGATATAGATTATGTGAAGATAAGGAATGAATCGGGAAAGGACGAGGAAATCATTGAATACAGATTTAAATGGGAAAAGAGTCCTCACTACATATCACACGACGATGTATCAATCTATCCTAAAACTGATAATACAATTACCCTCCATGGAGGAACACACCATTTGGTTCTCACCCATCTAAAGTCTCCTGGAAAATCAGCTGTGCTGGTATCATTAAATTGAAGGTACTAAAAATCTTCTAGACGTTTTTCCTTCCAACTTCCGCCTTTTCCTATATGCACTACTTCAAATCCGTCATCTTCCAATTTTTCAGCTATAAACCTTCTATGACATTTCATCGGATCTCTTTCCATACACATTATCACGGTCTTACCTTCTTCAGCTAATTCTTTCAAATCATAGTATTCTATCTGCCACTCTTTAGCTTTCATCCTTTCGCGATAATCAGTCTCTATAAGACCTCCCAACTCAGACATGTGTTTATAATATATACTTTTATAAAATAAAGATTCCTTTAGCTTCTCTTTATTGAAATCATCCATTTGAGATCTAGGAAGTGATCTTACATCGACCAGATGCTGAATTCTATGCTTCCGAAGTAACTCTATCAATTCATCTATGGATCTTCCCTGATATCCTATAGTATATATTTTTTTCACGTTCCCATATTGAAACATGTAAATAAAATATTTTTGATTTTCAATCTCTGTTATTGAAACGAAAGCATTAAATAATATTTCTTCTATTAACTGTATGACAAACGACATCGAAACGATGTCGCTAGTCATCTATGCGTCTCATGGTGTACCTCCTTCGTACATCTTTTAGACGTTTATTGACATACGAGTTGGTGGAGGAAAGTGTCCGAATCTGAAAAAATAACAATAAGGCTTCCAAAAAGCTTCGTCGACAGAGTTGACTTTTTGGTCGAAATGGACGACTTTTCTTCACGCTCCGAGGCAATCCGAACTGCAGTTAGGGACATGCTTTATTATAGGGTTGATTTGGTTGCAGAAAAGGTGGAAAAAATGGCTGAGCAGGAACAAAAGATGGCTCAGGCAAAAGCAATCAGAGAGGAGTATTTAAAAAGATGATCATGTGCGATGGGATGCACTCTAACCTGCTGGCCCGCCTCATGGGCGCTTATGCAGGACTATCACGATAAATCTCTCCCCTCTCCCCTCTTTTTTATTATTTTTTTTACTTCTCACACACCCATGGCTAGACGTAGTGTATTTCTTACTGCGGGAGCCGCTCCTAATACTATAATGACAAATTTGATCAAATTGCGTAGATATGGATATTCTGTTAACTCTTCTTTCAAAAATCTGTCCAGTAGGTATATCGCTGATATTATTATCAGCAATTTAAGAGGATACATCACCAACGAAGAACCCGTCAAATCTATAGCAAATCTTGGTAGTACATGTTTCTCCAAATATCCGTAATGTTCTATCCCTCTATATGTTGCTGAAGCATCAAAAAAGTGTGACCAGGCTATCAGTATATTTAAAGGTGCTAGGTACAACTTAGACATGCTGTTTTCCTTTCTGAGTAATCCAAAAAGTTTCCAAGCTCCTAAAAATACCAGAGTGACTACAACAGAAAGTAAAGGTATGATAACGGCCTCCCAGGGATTAGTACCTTCCAAGGTTATGAAGTAATGATAATTAAATGCAAAAGTATAGATCAAAAATGAACTCCCATATAACGTAAATAGATAAGTTTCATCCAGCCAATCTTTGAAATACCCGATACCAGATACAATCAGGATTACCGCTGTTAGTAATATATAAGCTGATAAAACATGTTCGGTGAGATATCCATTAATAAAAACAATTATTAATAAAAGAGGGATTATCAGCATCAGCCTTATAATATTTCTAAATTTTTTGTCATATTTTCTATGGTCAATATACGCACCGAGTACCATACATATTATTGCTGATATTCCTAAGACAAAATAGATGATCGGAGAGATAAAGAGCAGGTTCAAAGGTTCTTTGAATAGACCAACATCTTCCAGACTTCTTAGTGTGCCTCCCAAAGCTATCCAAGGTAATAAAGATATCAAAAATCTACTGTCAATTTTAATTTTAAAATGATCAACTAATTCATATATTCCAAAAAACGCAATTATTATGCAAACACCATATACGAATGTATTCACGACATTGTATCCTGCTGATACCCCATCTACCGTTCGATCCTTAGAATCTGCTACGACAGGTCCCCAGAAATATCTCCATAAGAATGAATCCCAAAATATATCCGGTAGTAAAACGGAGCCCAGGAAAAGTAAACCTGGAACTCCAACAAGGATACATATCCATACTTTGAGTTTGTTCCTTTCATAAAAAGATACGATATTCATATTACTCAACCGTTACACTCTTTGCTAGATTTCTAGGTTTGTCGATCGATCTATCCAGCTTATATGCTGTATAGTATGCAAATAATTGAAGGACCACGTTAACAAGAATCGGAGAAAATAGTGGAGGTGCTTCTGGTATCGTCACATACTCATCGCTTAATTTTTCCAACTCTTTGTCCTGATCACCAACAGCAATTATTGGACTTTCCCTCGCGGCGATCTCACCGATATTTCCAAGCATCTTTTCAAAGGTATGGTCCTTTACAGCTATAGAAATTACTGGTGTTTTTTCGGTCAACAGTGCGAAAGGACCGTGTTTCAATTCTCCAGCAGGATATCCTGTCGCATTGATATATGCTATCTCCTTCAGTTTTAATGCCCCTTCTAAAGCCACAGGATAATTGATATTTCTTCCGATAAAGAATATATCATAAGCTTCAGACAATCTTTCAGTGATCTCCTTTATCTCATCGACCTTATCCAAAATCTTTTCTACTTTTCTGGGCAGTTTTCTCAGTTCGCTTTTATAATCTTCAGCCTTGCCTTTGCTGATAACTCTCCTTTGAAGAGCTAGTTCTATAGCGATCAAATACAATGCTATCAACTGAGTAGTAAAAGTTTTAGTGGCCGCCACTCCTATCTCTGGACCGGCGTGAGTATATACAACTTCATCAACTTCCCTTGTTATCGAACTGTCAAGAATATTTGTGATAGCTAAGGTGGTACAGCCTCTTTTATTAGCCTCTCTAGCTGCAGCGATCGTATCTAAAGTCTCTCCGCTCTGAGACAACAATACAGTAAATGGATAACTGTCATTTTCAGATGAGTAACGATATTCTGAAGAGACCTCCACAGAACAAGGGATCTTTGCTATTTTTTCAATTATATATTTACCTACATAGGCAGCGTGCATAGAGGTACCACATGCTATTAATTTGATGTTATCAATATTATATTTCGAAAAACTAACATCTTCAAATTCTGCCATCCTCCCCAATAAAGATTCGTGGATTGCATCTGGCTGCTCGTGTATCTCCTTAAGCATGAAGTGTTCGTATCCACCTTTTTCTGCATCCTCAACACTCCAATTAACTTTTTTTGTTTCTCTATCTATATCATTCCCATCTAAATCGATTATCGTGATATCCTCTTTACCCACTCTTGCAAGGTCGCCATCATGTAGATATTTTATTTCATTTGTATAATCCAGTATAGCAGGTACATCCGATGCGACCAGATTCTCATTAGCCCCTACACCAATAACCAATGGGCTTTCATTTCTAGCCACTACCAAATTCTCCTCATCTTTGTGTATCGCAACTATAGCAAAGGCTCCTTTCAATCTTCTAATCGACTTACGCAATGCTTCTAGTAGATCGCCTTGATAATTATCTTCAAGTAAGTGAGCGATGATCTCACTATCCGTCTCAGAGGTGAACTCATGACCTTCTTCCACAAGCTTTTCTTTTAAACTAACAAAATTATCTATTATTCCATTATGTATAACAGCAATATTATCATCACAATCTGAAAACGGGTGAGCGTTTTTATCAGAAGGTTTACCATGAGTTGCCCATCTGGTATGACCGATCCCTATAGTTCCCGTTAGAAATTTATCATCCTCTAGACCTTCAACTCTACCTTTCTTTTTTTGTATATACAGATCATCATCACTAGATTTAATAGCTACACCTGCAGAATCATATCCTCTATACTCCAATCTTTTTAACCCCCTAAGAAGTATATCACCGACATTTTCCGTTCCAGCGTATCCTACAATACCACACATCTAATTCACCTCACATCACTCTCGTTTCAGTCGCGACGTTCTCTCGAATTACCTTGCCTGAGCCTATCCTACAATCCGCACCTATTATGACACCAGATTCAGTAGTCACTCCGCTTCCGATGACTGTATCTTCAGCGATCATACACCCAATATCTTCAATCTCATGTAGACCATGTTCTGATACAATACTTGCATCTGAAAGATATGTTGAAAAATTACTACCGATATTTACCCCTGTACCGATAACTGAATTCTCTATCTTGGAACTTGGTTGAACATTTATGCCTTTCATCAACAAAGAGTTCTTCACGACAGTAAAAGGCGAGATTTTAGAATCATCTCCAATACTTGTAGAGGGTAGTATGCAGGCCTGTGGTCCGATATCACAGTTCTCGCCTATCTTAACAGGGCCTTCAATGTAGGTACCACCCCGTATAATCGTACCCTCACCTACTTCCACATCACCTTTAATCATAACATTATCTTCGATAATCCCTTCAATCGATTTTGGTACATTTTGAAGTGCAGCAGAATTAACATTTTGAAGGTCCCAGGGATATACTGCATCAATCCAGGTTGATTTAGTTATTATACCTTTTACTTCATTTTCTTTCATAACTCTAGTAATAACTGTAGTTAGGTCGTAGATCCTATCATCCATTGCATCTTCTATATATTCAAAAATTTCAGGGGGGAACGAATATATCCCTGTTGAGATAAGATTGCTTTCACTCCTCTCTGGCTTCTCGATCAAATCACAAACCTTACTGTCATCCAAAGTACATACACCATATTTAGACGGTGTTTCACTTCTAGTTACGAGTAATGTATACTTCTCCATCCCTCCTAGAAGATCTTTTATTGTTTTTTCTGAGATCACGTTATCGCCTGGTAATACTAAGAATTCGCCATCTATCATCTCTTTAGCCTTGGATAATGCATGGGCAGTACCGCCCTGAGATGGCTGTTTTCTCTGAAATACATAATCTATATTTGCATTGAAATCTGTACCATCACCAAAATATGACATTATCTTTCTTCTCTTATAACCAACCACTATTATGATATCTGTGATACCGTTCTTCACTAACGATTCAACAACGTACTGTAAAATAGGTTTATTAGCGACTAAAATCATCACTTTGGGTTCAGAAACCGTGAACGGACGTAATCTAGTACCTTCACCCGCAGCCAGTATAACTGCTTTCATGAATAAGTATAAAGATTGGATTAATTTAAGGGTTTTGTTTATTCTACATATATCGCAGGTTTTCTTGGTTTCGCGTTCTTACTTTTATTTACTGGGTCATAGATATCTTCTTTACCAGCCTTATATATCTTGATGTTAGTTTCAAACTGTGATTCTAAGAAGTCTTTGTTATTTTCCAAAGTTTCGTACTCATCGAACGATACATTCCATGTTTTCTTCTGACCTTTTTCTCTTATATCCTGAAGTACGTCCTGTATGAATGATGATAATTTACTTGAAGAGGCGTCTATCTTCTGTACCAATTCACCCATGATTCCCATACCTTTATCTGGATTATCCATGATCTCTTTCAGGGCATCTTCTTTCCATGATTCCGCTACATATAGGTGGATTTTTTCTCCTTCAACATCAGCTATCTCTAGTATCTGCTTTATATCATCACTAACATCTTTCAGATATTCTTCTTTAGCTTCTGCCTTTTCTGATATTTTCTCTTTGTCAATTTCTGGTAGTTCTTTCTCTGAAACAAAACCTTCTTCCCATTTACTGCTCAACTCTTCAGAGATATGTGGTGTGAATGGCGTCATCAGCTTGACCCATTTTCTACCCATTTCATTGAGTAGTTCACCATTTGAACCACCTCGTTTGAAGTACCACTCTATTTCAGAAGGGATATCATAGAAAACAACGTTAGCTCCTTTTCTTATCTCATGTTCTCCCATAATATCGTAGTATTCTTCCATCAGCACGTTGAAGCGAGATTCTAAGTATTCATCCACTGAAGATTCCTTTCCCTCAGTTTCATACATCCTTTTAACCAGATTCCATATGCTTTTGAGCTTCTTTCTGTAGTTGAATGCCTCTTCCTCACTCCAATCTTTATCAACGAAAGGACTAGATGAATGTGCGTAGAATAATCTAAGTGTATCTACGCCATATTTTTCAGCAGCATCCTGGATCGGTTCTGCTCCACCTTTAGATTTAGATATCTTACCGCCTTTACCGACCAACCACCAGTTGACGAATATTCCCTGTGGCCAGTCATCCTCGTTGAGTATTCCTACATGATTCATCAAGAACACCGGGAAGTGTACAGTCATGTGTTCTTTTCCTCCCAAGTTCAGATTCAGTGGATACCAGTAATCAAAATCTTCTTTCGCCTTCTCTATTTTTTCTTGGTCTATACCTGTTTGTTCTGAAACTTCGTCTAACTCTCCTTTTCCAAGATAAACGTAATCAAAGAATTCCTCAGTCATCTGTTCTGCCTTGATCTTTTCTTCATTGTAATGCTTTGCTAAAATGTAATATGAGGGATACAAAGTAGAATCTGCTATAGCTTCGATCACCCATTTCTCATCAAAGGGAAATTCAGTTCCCATCCAGTTGCCCATTCTAGCACATGAACGGTCCTGGAACCATTCTATTGTATCGGGTAGATTATCAGCGTAACTTTGAGGTTTGATATCCATATTTTCAGCATGTCTTTTACTTTCTCTAGTGAGTTCTTCATCGGAATACTCGATGAACCATTGATCAGGTATCTTACCAACAACAACTTTGCCCCCACATCTGCAGATCACCTCTTCTGAAAGATCATACATTATGTCTGCTTCACCTGCTTCTATCATGTCCTCTTTGACCATATCTTTAGCTTGCTGGACTCTCATGTCCTCGTACTTTTCACATGAGTCCAGCATAGTTCCGGTGTGGAATCCAGCTTTATATATTTTCTGAGTAGCTTCCTCAAGTTTTTCTTCCTCCTCCTGACTCTCTATTCCCATCTCGTCTATTATCTTCTCTGCAGGGTTGATTCCCCATTCATCAGAATCGATGATGGCTATCGGTTCAACATCTTTAATCTTGTCTTTTAGATCATACTTTTCCAAAAGTTCATCGTTCTCTTTGATATCCTTCAAAGCTATCCAATCATAAGGAGCATCACTGGGAACACTTGTCACGATACCGGTTCCTACGTCTGGATCCGTGAAAGAAGCGGGTAAAATTATGATATCTCGATGAATTGCTGGTGCTGTTGCGTAATCACCTATCATCTCTTCTCCTTTGATCGAATCCATTATCTCAGTATCATCCTTCTGATACTGCAGTTTCTCAGCAGCCTCTTCGCTCAGTATCCATTCTTCTTCATCAACCTTCACAATAACATATTTTTCTTCTGGATCGATCCACAGATTTGTTTGTCCAAAAACAGTTTCTGGTCTCAATGTGGCTGCTGTGATGTATCTATCGTCATATTCGAATTTGAGTAGTGTATACTCGTGCTTCTCAGCATTTCCTCCCTTAGAAAGATCAGTTTCGGAGGGATCAACTGCAACCGGACCACACTCAACACATTCCGTTCCAAAATATGGTTTCTGTGTTAGAAGATCATTTTCTTTTAGCTTCTTGAACTGCCATTTGATGAACTGTTTGTAATCTTCTCTGATCGTATATGTAAAATAATCAAAATCTATACTTATACCAAATTTCTTCCAATACTTTTCTTTATAGACTTCGTTGAAGTAATCGACCAGTTCCATGGGATCTTTTAATCTCTCGATGTCTTCTTCAGTGGCACCGTTTCTTTTCATATAATCTATTTTTTCCTGATTACCCTCTTCGATCTGCTTAGATAAGTTGATGGCCTGGTTTCCTGTCGGGTGTGTACCTGCTGGAAATAGTACGTTGTACCCTTCCATCTTTTTGTATCTTGCTAAAATGTCAGTATAACTGTAACATCTCATGTGACCTAAGTGAAGGAAACCTGAAATACCTGGATATGCGAATATCAAATAAAACGGCTCTTTAGATTCATCTACTTTAGTTTTATGGATATCATTCTCCTGCCATCTCTGCCGCCACTTTTCTTCGATCTCCACAGGGTCATACTCGCTCATACTCAAGCGAAATATAGTTGTTTATTTAAAACCTTTCGAATTATCTAGACAACTTTTCTAAAATCCCCTCTTTCTTACCGATCCTACCTGTTATCAATCTATCACTGTCGAATATCCAAACAGCTATACCAATAAGTACAAGCGAAAACACTGCTACATAAATGATTCCAGCTATAACCAACAAGTAATCTCCGAACATCAATGATCTCATTGCTAGAATAGGATGTGAAAACGGAATGGCGAACATCGCACCCTTCATCAAAGTAGGTAGATTATTAAAATCTGTAAACATGAATACAAACATCGGAACCATGGCTAATGCAGTGATAGGAAATAGAAGTGTTTGAGCAGATTTGTAATTCTTCGCGAATGTCCCCATTATCAGACTTAATGCTAGTCCAGCAAGAAGAGCAACGAATAAAGAGATACCCACTAATAAATAATCAAAAATACCCAATGTTAAACCATAGTCCGCAAGATTTAGTTCTGAAGTCTGGAATGATTGCATATAATAACCGAATCCGATCATATAAACCACAGCCATCATGAGACCTATAACTGCTGCCCCTATCAGTTTACCAGCCACTATGGAACTCCTTTTGATCGGAAGGGTAAGTAGTGTTTCCAGTGTTTTATCTTCTTTCTCCATGCCCATCGAGGATATAACAGTTCCACCTGCCATCATAATAAGCATCATGGTGACTATCGGAACCATTATCGATTGAGTCATAAGGAGACCACCTATGGTAGAAGGTGAAACACCATCCATCCTTTTACCTTTAAAAATAGTAGTTTCATTTCTAACAGTAGGATGTAATATATGTTGAGAAGGAGCTCCAGTTCTATTTTCTATCAAAGATTGAGATATATGATGATCTATATTTGTAATCAAATTGTTGACAATCTCTGATGAAACTGAATCCATCAATCCAACTCCTTTCATAATCCAATATACACGGATCGAAGTCGTTGAATTATGTTCTATACTTTCAGAAAAGTTAGAAGGTATCTCTAAAACTGCTGTTCCGTCCTTATCTGTAACACGATCAATCGCTTCATCGATATCATCACCTCTATAGATGATTTTTGAATTATTATTAAGAAGTGAAACTGCCATATCAGAATAATTCCCAGAATCATGATTTATAAAACCAATAATCGGTTCCTCTTCTAACTCCTCGTCAAAAACCCCCATCATATTACCTATAGAAGCAAAAACAACAGCTATCACAATAACCGGAACTATTGTAGATGGTGTTAGTAATTCTTTAACCTCCTTCTTTATTATATTAAGTAGATTCATTTTACCACCTTGGTAAAAACTTCTTCAATATTTTCTGATTTATACCTTTTTTTCAGATTTTTGGGAATACCTCTTTCTACAATTTTACCTTCATCAATAAGGGCTATTCTGTCACACAAATAATCGACTTCAAGCATATTATGAGAAGAAAGTAAAACTGTCGTGCCCCGTTTTGCATAATTTTTTATTATTTCCCTTACTTCCCTTGCATTCACAACATCTAGACCAGAAGTGGGTTCATCCAATATTGCTAATTTAGGATTTATCATGAGCGCTCTTCCAACAAGTAATCTTCTTTTCATCCCTTTACTGTAAGTATCTACTTTATCGTATATCCTCTCTCCTAAATCTGCGATTTGAACACCTTTCTTCACCATCACCTTCGAACTATCATTTCCATCGAAGAAATTGGCAATGAATTCAAGATACTCTTTTCCAGTCAAGTTCTTGTAAGCTCCAGCATCTTCAGGAAGATAACTTATGATCTTCCTTACCTCGTCAGCTTCCATTTCTACATCGTTACCAAATACACTTACCGATCCTCCGGTTATTCCAAGCAATGTAGAGATTACTCTTAGAGTTGTTGTTTTTCCGGCACCATTCGGCCCGATAAGACCAAATATTTCACCCTTTTTAACTGAAAAAGAGATCCCTTTTACAGCAGTAAAATCTCCGTATTTTTTTACTAATCCATCAATCTCTACATTGTTTTTCATAAGAACCCCCTCAAAGGATATTATTAATCCTAATTTTTTATATTATATTTAAACGTATCTTCACATTATTAATCAGCCTAAAAACTTATTTAACTAATAATGCTAGTGAAATCACGGGGAACCAAATGATCGAGACAAAAGAACTCTACAAAAGCTTCGGGGGCACTATAGCAGTAAACCACCTTGATTTCAAGGTTGATAACGGCGAGATCTATGGCTTATTGGGTCCAAATGGGAGTGGTAAGAGCACTACCATGAAGATACTAACTGGAATCCTCAAACCAACAGGTGGTAATGCATATATCAATGACGTAAATGTTGTGAAGAATCCCAACCTTATAAAAGAGATGGTAGGCTATATACCTGAAAGCCCCAATCTTTACGAAAGTTTGACCCCCAACGATCTATTCAATATGGTCGGAGGTATAAGGAATACCCCTGCTGATAAATTGAATAAAAGGGTGAATTACTTCGTTGATGCCTTGTCTCTTGAAGAGTATATGCATCAATTCATAGGTTCTCTAAGTTTTGGAAATAAACAAAAGGTATCGATTACGACTGCTCTTCTTCACAACCCTTCTATTTTGATTATGGATGAAGCGATGAACGGTCTAGATCCAAAGATCGCCCGTATACTGAGAGAGATATTGTTTGAATTTAAGGAAAATGGTAAAAGTATCATCTTTTCTACTCACGTATTACCTTTAGCTGAAATAGTATGTGACAGGATGGGTGTGATAAATAGAGGTAAGATAATAGCTGAAGGGACTGTTGAAGAGCTGAAAGAAAAATCACATGAAGCTAACTTGGAAGATGTATTTCTAGAACTGACAAAAAGTAAGGACAAAGTATCAAATGTTGTAAGTGCCCTAAAAGATACCGAATAGGTGGTTATTTGTTCGAAGTGATTAAAATATTGTACAGAGAACTCCATTACCAGATGGTAAAAAGTAATCCCATGGTAGCCAATGATGAGGAAAAATTCGAGAAGCAGTTGAAGAAATCATTGGATATGAAAAAGAATGTTTTGAGACAATCCATAGGATTCTTATTCTTCGGTGTATTCACTGCATCTAGTATCTATTTGGCTGACAGCGAATCAATGATGATAGGAGTTCTAGCTTCCCTAGCTCTGATACCACTCATCCTTTCGATATATCAAACTACAATACAGGTCTCTTATCTTACTTCTTTAGATATATTTGATCCCATGAAAGCTCTTCCCGTTAAATTAGGGGGAAAATTTCTCAGTGGAGTGATTTCGATAGATCTACTTCCTGGTCTCATAATAGTTGTACCTAGTGCTGTGGTTTTAATGATCAAGAATCCCCTAAGTGGAGTTTTAGCACTGCTCTGGCTGTTGGTGGGCGTTCTAATAGGACATACTATCGGTCTGGGTATCTTTTCTGTGTTCGGTTTAAAAATTATCAATTATAAAGGTAAATTTGGATTTCTAAAAAATATTGCTAAAACCATAGGATTGATCTTAGTCATGGGGATGTTCTTCATGGTGATATACTTACAGGATTACATAATTCAGCAGAGTCAATTTATCGTAAATCACTCCATAATATATCCTCTTTCAGTGGCATCTGTATTTGATCCAATTTACAGTATCCTTTTACTGTTAGGTCACGTTTTAATTATAATTCCACTTTATTTCTATTTCATAAAAAAATTATGGTCAGGTATTCTCGAACCGGAAGTCATAACAGAAGGAAAGGTAGAAACCGACTATAAAATCTCTGTTAAAAACCCTATCACCTCCCTTATCTACAAAGATTATAGAATAATTAGTAGAAAGACCTCGATGATAGCTGGGTTCCTTCTTCCACTCTATATCATAATCCCTCAGATATTTATCGGTATCGAAGATGGTACAATTTCAATGTTTGAAACAACGGGATTTGTATTCATTGTTGGAATCATGACCATCGCAGGAGCGGATGCTATACTGAAGGTAGAAGGAAAAACGATAGATTTCCTGAAAACTCTCCCTGTAACCAAGAAACAGTTCGCTATGAGTAAAGCAGTATCTATGTGTCTTATACCGACTATCTTGGAGTTAGCTGTTATTAGTTTAGGGCTGTACTTTAATTCAAAGGTTGTTTATCTACTACCTTTAGCTCTAATTTTACCTTTCACTTCCGCACTTGTCACGATGGCCTACTTGTACCGATATAAAGGAGAAGAGATAGGTACTCCAGAATTCAATTACAAAAAGATGTTTATACTATTTATCATCGTTGGAATTCTCTTTGGAGTTATAGCAATGCCTATACTCATATTAGATTTTATGCTGAAGTATTTCATCAGCTATGGTATTGCTTTCACTTCTGCGTTTCTAATCTACAGATTCATGAAAAGATGAAGATTCCACAACATTTATTTATTCTAGATTATTTCTTTTACTGATTATCATGGTTAATACTCCAATTATAATTGTGAATTACAAAACTTATTCACAGTCGGTAGGGAACAAATCCGTAGAGCTTACAAATATTATAGAAAAAAATAAAGAAGTAAGTTGGGCAGTCTGTCCACAAACAGCTGACCTAAGGATGGTAGCAGATAATACTAATATACCTGTCTTAGCCCAGCACATAGATGGAATAGAGCCAGGCAGTAATACTGGTCATGTGTTGTGTGAGACGATGAAAGAAGCTGGGGCTGATGGAACACTCATCAACCATTCTGAGAAAAGACTTAAACTTTCTGAAATAGAAAGAATCGTAGACATCTGTAAAGAGAACGATATGCTCACGATAGTATGTGCTAATAATCCTAAAGTCGCTGCTGCAGCAGCAGCCTTCTGCCCTGATTTCGTTGCCTATGAACCACCCGAATTGATAGGTGGAGATATATCTGTCTCTACCGCAAAACCCGAACTGATCCGAGAAGCGGTTGAGAAGGCGAAAGATGTAAATCCAAAAGTAGAAGTTCTATGTGGGGCTGGAGTCAAAAATGGTGATGATGTAAAGAAGGCTATAGAATTGGGAACAAAAGGGGTCTTGTTAGCTTCTGGGTTTGTAAAATCTGATGAACCAGTCGAAGTTATAAAAGACCTTGAATCAGGTATCCAGTGATCACTCAACATTCAATGCTTCTACTGGACATATCTCAGCACAACAGTAGCATCTAATACATTTCCACCAACTGATTTTTGGACCGTATTTTTCCATAGTGATGGCATTCTTAGGACATATATCCATGCATTTTGCACATTTTATACATTTTTCCTTATCAAGTGTTGGTCTGTCTAAATAGAAGTTTGCCAGTAATCCTGTAAGTATATCTGGAGCCCACCAGGTTGTAGTACCTCCTTTAGGATAATTGAAACTGTAATTGAAATCGTTCGGGATCAATTTTACATATTCAATTTCGTTTGGATCCATATCTGATTGAACGATAGTCTCAACTTTCTGTATTGGGATTCCAACTGCCTTACATGCTGCATGATCAAGTGCGATACCATTTCGCGAAGCTAAGATCATATCCGTTTGAACTCCCTCTCCAGATGCAGGCCCTGAACCCTCCATACTCCATATCCCATCCATTATAGATATGCGAGGGCTTACCATAGAGTATACATCTAAAAGCATGTCTGAAAAATCAGTCAAACCTTTGAAAGTTCCATGATACGCTGATTTGGTCATTCCATGAACGATACCAAAGGTATTTTTTACAGCACCAGTAAAAACAGTTAAATTATGAGTTTTCAATTTCGGTAAATTTATAACTCCATCTATCTCACTGAAAATTTCTATCGTTGAGAATGATTTTTTTATTGTACCACCAGGATGGCTAGTGGTTTCTTCACCGGTATTATACATCAATTCAGCACTAGTTTCTTTTTCAACCCTATCCCAGCCAGATTTTTTATAGGCCTTCTCCAAACGTCTTTCTGACATAGGTCCGCCAGGACTGTCTCCAACGATTATATCTACATCTTTTTCTTCTAATATCTTGACAACCGCAATTATAAAATCTGGATGTGTAGTTACTGCTCTTTCAGGTATAGCTCCCTGCAGTAGATTTGGATTGACAAGTATTTTCTCACCATCTTTGACAAAGCTGTCTATCCCGCCTAATTTTTCAAAAGCATCTCTGATAACTCGTTCTGATTCGCTGTAATCGTTACATCTGTCCATGAAAACTTTCATTGTAATTACCCACAACGTTTATATTATAAGTATTTGTAGGAAAGCACATGTGCCTAGCAGTGCCCGGTAAGATCGAATCTATCGAGGGGGATAATGCCAAGATAGATTTCGGAGGAGTCACTAGGAAAGCAAACATTTCTCTTGTCGATGCTGAGATTGGTGATTACGTGATAGTCCACGCAGGTTATGCTATCGAAAGATTGGATGATGAAGAAGCCCAGAAAAGTCTGGATGCATGGGATGAAGTCATAGAAGCTCAGCGGCAGATGAAAAGAGAAGCTTGAAAGTATCTATCCATCAGAAATTTTTTTTATATTTATTTGACTTTTTAGTTTTAATAGCTTTCAACAAACGTTCTGAAGAAGAAAAATCCAAATTCCTTTTCAAATTTATTTTTAAAAATAAAAAAGATAGTAGATTAAATGTTTTTTACATCATGCCGCCCATTCCACCGGGCATTCCTCCGCCTGGAGCGCCTCCTGGTCCACCGGCTGGTGGTTCTCCACCTTCGTCGCCGCCTTTGGAGGCTATGACATCGTCTATTCTTAGTATCAAGTTAGCTGCTTCGGTTGCTGATTTGATCGCTTGGTTCTTTACTCTGAATGGTTCTATTATTCCGTCCTTGACCATGTTCTGAGTTTTACCTGTATCAACATCTATTCCAAAGCTCTTGTTGCCGTCCTTTTCGTGTTTTGTATTGAGTTCCATCAATACGTCTATTCCGTCAAGTCCTGCATTCTCTGTTATTACTCTTGGTACTATATCAAGTGAATCTGCGAATGCTTCGAATGCTATCTGTTTTCTTCCGCTTATCTTACCAGCATGTTCTTTCAATCTGTTTGAGAGCTCTACTTCTGTTGCTCCTCCACCTGGTAGGATTGCACCATCTTCGATAGCTACTGATATTACTTTAATTGAATCTTTGATTGCTCTTTCTAGTTCGTCTACTACGTGTTCTGTTCCTCCTCTCAATAGGAGTGATACTGATTTTCCATCTTCGATTCCTTCTACGAAGGTCATCTTGTCGCCAGCGACAGTTCTTTCATGAACTCTTCCTGCTTTACCAAGATCTTCTTCTTCTAAATCATTGAGGTTATTAACTACGTTACCACCAGTTGATTTGGACAATTTCTTCATATCGGATTTCTTGACTCTTCTGATTGCCATTATTCCGTTCTTTGCTAGATAGTGCTGAGCCAAGTCATCGATTCCTTTCTGACAGAGTAATACGTTTGCACCGACATCTTTTATCTTCTGTGCCATCTCTTTGATTCCTTCTTCCTCTTCATCTATGAACTGCTGTAATTGATCAGGATTTGTTATCTCTATTGAAGCGTCTATCTCTGTTTCTTTAACTTCTAGAGCAGAATTAAGAAGTGCTATCTTTGCATCTTTTTGATCTTTCGGCATGTTTTCAGTAAGTCTTTTTTTATCGAGAATTATACCATTGACCATTTCAGTCTGATCTACTGAAGCTCCCGCCTTCTTCTCTACTTTAATATTATCAATATCTGAGAAATAACCTTCTTCTGTTTCTTCGACTATGTGTTTTACTGCCTTTACTGATATATGAGCTAATTCTTCTTTGTCAGCCTCTATTGATTTACCTGTCATCGCTGTTTGTGCGATGCTTTCTAGTTTATCATCGTCATCGATATCTATCTCTTCCTTCATATCTTCCAAAATCTCGGAACTTTTTTCCGAAGCTAATCTATAACCATTAGCTATTGTTGAAGGATGAAGTTGTTCTAGCATATCTTCTGCTTCTTTCAAAAGTTCACCTGCTAGAATCACAGCAGATGTTGTTCCATCCCCACACTCTTCTTCCTGTGTCTCAGCCACTTCTACTAACATCTTGGCTGCAGGATGTTCGATATCGATTTCGTTAAGAATGGATACTCCGTCGTTTGTTATGACAACGTCTCCAAGACTGTCTACGAGCATCTTGTCCATTCCTTTTGGACCTAGTGTTGTTCTTACTGCATCTGCTATTGCTTTTGCTGCGTTTATGTTGTTTTTCTGTGCGTCTTGTCCTCTTTCTCTTTCAGTTCCTTCTTTTAATACAAATATGGGTTGATTACCCGACATCATAGTATCATCTATTTTTGACTAATTAGAGGTTCTATATAAAATTTACTATTACTGGATTATATATCAATTATTTCTATTATTATATTTGTTCTCTCATCTTATTACCTTGAAATATTAGAGAGAAAAAACATACAATCGACTTTAAAGATATGAAAAATAAAGAGTTTTAGAATCTAGATTTCAGAACAACTATACCGTCAGTCTGTGTGATACTTATAGGCTGCCTTCCGGTTGTATGATCAGTACCTCTCATCTTCAAGACCTCAAGATACTTTCTTCTTGAACCTTCTTCTTCAAGCATCGACAGTAGAACCACAGTATCTACAGCATACGTTATCTCAGCAGGATACTGTTCATCTGGACTTACCTCTCCTGTGAGTACAGAAACTGCCTGCCAGTTCTTAAGTAAGTTGGTAAGTTCGAAAAGGAAAGTCCTGTAATCTTCCTCAAAAAATGTACCAACAACGGTAATAGGGTCTATAACGATCCTTTGTGGCATCACTTCAGCAATCTTGTCATCGATGAAATCTAGTAGCTCTTCGTAACCTTCTTTCTGCAGCATCAGTCCTATATCTTGGTATTTGATCTCATTTCCAAAGTAATCTTTATCGATAAAATCAAACTGGCTAGCATATCTCAGCATCCATTGGGTAGGTTCGCTAAGGGTGGTGAAGAACAAGCCCTGCTCTCCTTTTTTAGCTCCTTCTGTTAAAAATTCCATAGCAAACGTCGTCTTACCTGTACCTGCCCCTCCAGCTACTAACACAACTGAGGGAAATGGAAAACCTCTAGCTACCATTTCATCAAGACCTTTTATTCCCGTAGATATCCTCCTAAAAGATGATTTTCCTTTCATAATAGTTACCTCTCATTCTTTAATTCCTCTATATCTATCACATTATCAAAATGCTTATTAATCATTTCATATAATTCAGCATGAGATTCTTTATCTATGGTTACACAACCCATAAGATTATCTCTAGACTTTATCAAGTTATGGAAAGACTCTATGAATTCTTCAACTTTCCCTATGCTATTATAATTTAACATAGATGATATATTGTCGATAAGAACAAAATCTATCTCTTCTGGAGACGCAAAATGAGATTTACCTTTATTTTCAGGTTCGAATGCATCAAACAGATGTTCAATATGGAACGGCCCCTTAACAAAATCAACATTATCGTTATCGACCTTTTCGGTTCCAGACATGTGTGTAACAGTATCTATGTACCAGATATTCTCCTGACTTATATCATGTATATGAAGTAGATATGCCATATATTGGTGAGGTCTGTCTAGAACCACAAAGTATCCTTTTCTATTTTTATAGTCTAAAAGACCTTTTAACAGTAAAAGATTGGATTTAGCAATCTGTGTGAAAGAAGTATTGAATAAAAGTGAGCGTGAATTTGATTGTTGATTAACAGCGTCTATAATTGTATCCACTAGAGATAAATCTGCTTCGTTCATTGCTCGTCTTTATTGACAAACCCAGCAGACTATTTATATTTTACTAGGATTTTATTAGAATTGAAATAAACGATTTTCTTAAACAAAGATTCTCTCAAAAATCAATATCTACAATATTTCTAGAAAACTTAAAATCTATACCTAGCAATCAAAATATTTATAAACGTATATTATTATAATGGAATCGGGTGAAAGTATAGGAGAAAATGATAGCCTAAAGTCAAACTATATAATTCTGCTATTATTTGTTCTAGTGATGGGAGCGTTATCGCTTATACCATTGGTTTTAGACTATTTATTCTGAATAAATTTAAACGAAATACTGTATAGGAAAAAACCTAGGATAACTTAATCCCGCAACGACAAAACAGACGGATATAAAATATTTTAAATGGTATTTTAAATAGACATATTTAAGAATTTGAGGATACACTATTTAGATTACTCTATTTAATTCTTCATAAAAAATAGATAAAAAAGAATAATTCCTACTTATCTATCAAGCTACGAACATCTTCTATGACTGGATCATCTGGTAGTTCTAGATTGTTGCAGTACAGAAAAGCATTGTGCTCTGTATGCTTACCGTTGAATATATTCTGTTCAAAAATACCATCATATTTCACGGCACCTTTGAGATTAAAACCTTTGTTGGGTGTCAGAACAAGGTCTGGTGCTCTGTCAATATACTCTCCCTTATATATCTCATCTCTTCTTCGAATCTTCTTTATTACTTCCTGACCTTCGTACGTTAGATCGTCAAAACTGGCGATTATATCCTCGATCAATTCTTCCGGATCCTCTACTTGACCGCGAGGATATCTACCTTTTCTGTTGATATAGATTCGACCTGGATCAAGGGCAAAGGCTTTTGTTCCTTCTGCCATATTTTTGTATCTTTCGTTAGGTTTATCCCCTAATTTCAAAAACCCGTGCTTTTCTAGATGTGCATTTACATTCACATTTTCTTTGATCTGTTCCATACCATGATCGGACAGAGCTATTAGCCTGTCGTTGTCACCCATTTTATCTACTATATCACCGATTATTTCATCAACTTCTCTAAAATAATCTAAGAATTTCTCATGATATTCGTGAGTTTTATCTTCATATGCTTGCCACAGGAAATGTTCAAGTCTATCGCTTCCCGTAAATACGAGCATGAATACATCCCATTTATCCTCCCAAAAATGTTCGTACACTTTCTTTCTTTTATTTAGAGTTTCAAAAAGGTTATTCAAGAACAATCTCATCGATTTATGTGCTTTTTCTGAATCCACATCAACACTGTAATCTATCTTCTTTAGATAATCTAAAGCCGAGTCCGGTGTTACCGCCCTTTCTAATTCTGGAGAAACAAAACCAGTAACCATCACACCGTTAATTTCTTCTGCAGGATAGGTAGCCGGTACATTTAAAATGATATGCCCTCTACCATCTTTCCAAAACTCTTCTGCCTTTAGTGCTCTTCTATCTGGAAAAGAGACGGTATACGTCCCTTGTATGAGCTCAGTAAAACCATAAATTCCGTGCTCACCTGGATTTTTGCCAGTAACCATACTAGACCAATTAACATTAGAGACTTCAGGGATAGCAGATCGCATCTTAGAAAAGTGTCCTTCATCGATAAGAGAAGCAAAATTAGGCATATCTCCACTTTTAGCTAGATCTCTTATCAAATGAAATGGTACACCATCTATTCCAATTATAACCGTTTTTTCGACCATCAAATTTACTGTATAGTGAAGAAATATAAACTATTTTCGATCTAGAAGGCTTCATCCCTAAATGATGATCTAGATTATTTTATTAGTGATAACACTTACCTCCATTAACGTGCTAGATGGACCTCTTTGACCCATATATTACGATTTACATAAACATAAGCAGACCGATTAAAGCAATCAGACCGATAAGATAAGTTGTGAACACGTACTCTTCCCGATAATCTTCTCGTGTAACAAAATACAGCTCGACTATACCGAACAAGGCTAACGGGATCAGCATAATCAACTCACTGAATATGAAGTAAGCACCCAGGAATGTCAGCAGGAAGAACACACCAATCAGAATCTTAGAGTTCTTCAACCCCATCAGCACGGGTAATGTTTTGATCCCAACGGCTTTATCACCCTCGTAGTCTTTTATGTCGATGAAATTCATCACTGCTGTGAATGCGATCATGAACAGCAGTGTAACTTCTACGGGAAAAGAGGCTAAAGAACCGTTAACGAGATGATAACCACCCAATACCAATAAAAGTGAGTTGATCGAGATGAACCCTTTCGAGAGGAACGGTATCCTCTTCAGTCTGAGTGGTTGTGCAGAATAGATAAAGTAGCTTGCTATGTAGGTCAATAGTAAGAATAAAAATACTTCAGATATAGAAAAAGCATAAAGAAAGATTACAAACAAAATAGCCCAGGATAGATTCTTATACGTCCTTTCATCGAAATCTCCGCTTATCAAAGGCCTCTCTTTATTCGTGACCTTATCAATCTCGATATCCTCAATATTATTAACAAAAATAGAATAGAGCACTCCTAGAGTGATCGAGATAACAACTACCCCCAATTTAAATAGATCATGAGGAAAATGCAGTGTTGCGTCGGTTATATCGACAGCCAACACGATGCCTAAGATGAACATCAATTCATAGTGCAACAACCTATCCGGTCTGATATCTTTTATGATCAACTTCGCTTGTTCACTCCTAGCGAGATAGTAAACGATGACTGCCAATCCAAATATCGACATCAAAAAAACGTGTATGAACATATTATCTAAGTTAAAAGTCAAATCTACAGGACCAAAATTTTGTAAGACCATTTCAGATGCTAGACCCGTTTTTCTATCGAAAACACCTTCGATGACATATACAAATGGTATCAAGATCAGTAGAGATACTGATGTAAAAACAACTTTCATTATCATTTTTAATGGTTTTTTGAAAATCAGATATAATACCAAAGTAAAAGCTAATGCACCCATCAAATAGAGAAAAGTTAATTGAGCGATAGAGTAGAAATTCGAGATTGTATCTATCTCAACAAACTTTATTCGTAGTAATAGCTCCAAAAATTTACTAAAGATCAAAGTAAAGAATATTGTAAGAAAAAAATATCCTGTAGGTGCCTCTGAATTTCCGACTTTTTTTAACTTATCTTTTACTAGAGAGAAAAAATTACCCATTTTACCGAAGAAAGAACTTTTGTACATTTAGTTCTTGACCTATTGGTTATTATTATACTTTTCCTATTTGTGGGTTCTGATCACTTACGTGAAAAAGCAGTTTGCAAAAAAAGTATATATCATCAATAGTAAATGCCGAGTTGATAAGATGGATTTAGACCCTATGTTTTACCCGGAAAGCGTGGCTGTAATCGGTGCTTCGGATAAGGAAGGTAAAGTTGGAAATGCAATAATGAAATCTCTTGATAGAGAATTTAGTGGGTGTATATATCCAGTTAATTTAAAAGATGATGAAGTCCTTGGGTATAAAGCTTATAAATCTGTCTCTGAAATAGATTCCGATGTTGATCTAGCAGTAGTGGCGATACCTGCTAAATTCGTTCCTGACCTTGTCAAAGAATGTGGGGAGAATGACATTCGTAACATGGTAGTCGTTAGTGCTGGATTCAGAGAGGCAGGGAGAGAGGACCTAGAAAATGATTTGAAAAAATATTCAGATGAATATGATATCAATATTATCGGTCCTAACTGTTTAGGTGTCTATAATTCTGAGATCGGTTTGGATACTATTTTTAATCCTCCAGAAAGACAAGCGAGACCGGATGAAGGTCGAGTTGCTTTCTTATCACAGAGTGGAGCATTTGGTGCAGCAATCTTAGATTGGTTCTCAGAGGCTGATATAGGTATCAGTAAGTTCGTCAGTTATGGTAACAGAGCCGATATAGACGAAGCTGACTTGATAGAATATCTTAACGGGGATGAAGAAACTGAAGTGATAACTTATTACATCGAAGGCGTGAAAGATGGGCGTAAGTTTATGAAAGCTGCCGATAGATGTGATAAACCTATAATCGCCCTAAAATCTGGTAGGACCAGTGAAGGTTCTTCAGCCGCATCTTCACATACAGCCTCTTTGGCGGGAAAAGATGGTGTTTATAAAGGTGCTTTCAAGCAGTCTGAAGTTATAAGAGTTTACAGTTTAAGGGAACTTTTCAATCTAGTTAAAGCTATTTCATCACAACCTCCAGCTAACGGAAGCAATATCTCTGTTGTGACTAATGGTGGAGGTGCTGGGGTAATGACCACAGATGCTCTAGTGGATATAGGGATGAACCTCGCTTGTCTCACTAAAACTACCAGGAGAAAATTCAGGGAAGCTGTAAAAGAAGGTAGGATACCAGAACATGCAACCACACAGAATCCAGTCGATATCATCGGAGATGCCCCCTCCGAAAGATATCAGGAAGCTATGAGGATCGTATTGGAGGACGACAATACCGATGGATTGATAGTGATATGTCTTTTCCAATCGCCAGCACTAGATGAAGATATAGTTGAAAAGATATCTGAGATGAAAAAGTACGATAAACCGATAATATGTGTACCGCCTGGTGGAAAATATACTCACAGTATAACAGCTAAGATCGAAGATGAAGGTATACCCGTTTATCAAACCCCTGAAGAAGCTGTTGAAGCCATGTGGGGTCTAGCTGAGTGTGGAAAATGTGGAGATAAGTTCTGATGTGTGACCTAAAAAGGGAATATTAATAAAGTCCTTTTATATTCTGATAAACATGACAACATTTGTAACTGGATCTGCTGGATTCATAGGGTTCCATGTGGCGAAACAGTTGTTGGAAGATGGAGTGGAAGTGATCGGTTTAGATAACTTGAATGATTATTATTCTAAACAGCTCAAGATCGACAGGAATTCTATTTTAGAGGGGTATAATGATTATACATTTTACCACAATGACCTATGTGAGTATGAGAAGCTAGAAGAGATATTTGAGGAGAACGAAATAGATAAAATATGTCATCTAGCTGCACAGGCAGGTGTTAGGCATTCCATAGAGGATCCTCACGCATATCAAAAATCTAATTTAGAGGGATTTACCAATATTTTAGAGATAGCTAGACACAATGACGTTGATAATCTAGTCTATGCATCATCTTCCTCTGTATATGGTGGTAATGACAAGATCCCTTATGATATCGGAGATGATGTCATGACGCCTATATCGTATTATGCTGCCACAAAAGTAGCAAACGAGGCCATGGCTCATTCATACAGTCATCTGTATGATCTCCCTACCACTGGTCTTAGATTCTTTACAGTCTATGGTCCCTGGGGACGGCCAGATATGGCTTTGTTCAAATTCACTGATAGGATAGTTGAAGGTGAACAGATAGATGTTTACAACTACGGTGATATGAAGAGAGATTTTACATATATCGATGACATCGTTGATGGCGTTACTGCCTGTTTAGAGAATCCGTTTGATTACGAGATATTCAATCTGGGGAACAACACTCCTGTGAAACTGATGGATTTTATTCAAATCCTGGAAGATACTCTCGGTATGGAAGCAAAGAAAAACATGATGCCCATGCAGCCTGGAGATATGAAAATTACATACGCTGAAATTTCTAAGAGCCATGAGATGCTGGGATATGAACCTGAGACTGGTATTGAAGAAGGTATTGAAAAGTTCATAGATTGGTATAGAGAATATTATGGCATCAAGGACTGAAATATATCTTTATTTCAATCCGATTCTATTTTTAATTATAAGCTGCTAATAGAATGAAAAAATATCCTATAAAATAAATTTACTTAATTTTGAAAATAAAAATCCATATTTAATACCCTAAAATATATATATATTCTACAATACTCCCTCTGATAAATATGAGTAAAAAGATAAAAGCAAAATCGATTACAATAGGTTTAGCCATGTTAATAATTATAAGTGGAATTGGATTCGTTTTTACGGAGAATGTTCAAGGAAGTACATACTCTGATAATGATGGTGTTCCAGCAGATCAGGAAGTACAATATACACGAGATTATGACTTCGATCTTTCATTTTATAGTGGAAGTGATGATACAGGAGGAGGTTGGACACCACCTGGAACAACTTCACTCGGTACGATGAGTACTACAGATGATTTTTATGCAGAACAGGTATGGAAAAAGAACGGTGTCAAAGTAAATTGTGGAGGAATCAAAAAAATAAACTGTTTTCTAAATGTTGATGTTAATAGTTATGGATCCTACCAATTTGAGTTATATCCTGAGGGTCATGCAAATCTATTAAAGATTGAAAGAACATTAGATTGGTATTATGATGGTCATAAGTCGATAACTAAAACATTTA
>JBKHIX010000077.1:0-9568 GCA_046538435.1 Thermoplasmata archaeon
TTGATGAACGTCAAAAGCTAAAAGAAAAATCTAGTTTGTGTTATTTTGGGATGAAGCCGGAGAAAGGTAAAAATATATATCCAACTTATCTCTAAAGCAAGATTGAAAGGGCCTGTAGCTCAGACAGGCAGAGCGATTGGCTCTTAACCAATCGGCCGGGGGTTCAAATCCCTCCAGGCCCGCTATTCGATGTGTAGTACATTCGCTTAAATTCGAACATTTTTCTTTCATTATTTTAATCCTTCAGATTTTTTATTGTTATTACGAAAATATTTATTTTTCGAACTTAGCTCTTCGAATTGTAAATCATTCGAACCCTCCCGATATATCTGGATGTTCTCTTAAGAAGAGTTTATAAAATAATTAAGTAAAACTAATATTAACTAAAATTATTCGTGATTTTTCTAAAGATTCCAACCTCGAATTTCTACATATAAAAAATTAACGTCGGATTGCTAAGCTTTCCGACGTTATCAATTCTCAGTATATAGAAAAATACTCTATTTTTTAAAGTGTTTATCTGTATTTGCTTAATCCTAAGAAGAACTATAAAAATCACACTTATTTCTAGTGATAATTTTCATCTTATGATTTATTGTCGACACCAAAATTTTTAAGGAAGTATATCGATAAGACTGGCTAATAATTAGAGGGCTAAGGATGAAAACGAAATTATTTGTTGTCGCTATCACAATCTCTTTGTTACTCACTGGGATGTGTGTAGAGGATATAAGTGGGAGTGTAGATGTGAAGGAAGAAAATCAACTTCAAACTGCTCAAGAAATTTATGATTGGCATGATCTTAATGATATCAGAGACGAGTTAGATAGTGATTATGTTCTGATTAATGATCTCGACAAAGATACCGAAGGATATGACGAATTAGTCAATACTGAAAATGGGTGGAAGCCAATAGGTGATTTTAAGAATCCATTTACAGGATCTTTCGATGGTAACGGGTACGAGATAAGCGATCTTTTTACGAACCGCTCCAAAACTAACTATATAGGGCTATTTGGAGCTCTTGGTCCTGGAGCTGAAGTTACTGATGTAGGACTCATCGATGCAGATATGAGGGGAGACGATTATGTAGGCGGGTTCGTTGGAGATAGCCGAGGCACGATGTTAAACTCGTATGTAACTGGTAACGTGAGCGGAACAGATTACGTAGGCGGGTTCTGTGGATACAACAGTGGAAGGGTGTCCAACTCCTCTGCAATTGGAAACGTAAACGGAACCAACAATATAGGCGGCCTTATTGGATCTAACTGGGATAGTGTCTCTAATTCATATACTACCACTGATGTTAGCGGAAATAAGTCGATAGGCGGACTCGTTGGATATAACAGTGGCAGGGTGTCCAACTCATATTCAATCGGCAATGTGAAAGGAAAAAGTGGTGCTGTGGGTGGCCTAATAGGAGCGAACCTGGCAGCTATAGAGAAATCGTACTCAACTGGTAACGTTAACGGAACCGATTATATTGGCGGCCTCGTAGGAGCGAACCTGGCAGCTATAGAGAATTCATATTCAACTGGTAACGTGAGCGGAAACTATGAAATAGGCGGACTTGTTGGAATAAACAGAGATGGTGGGATGGTGGTGGATTCGTATTCTAAAGGCAACGTTAGCGGAGATACTGGTTTAGGCGGTCTCGTCGGATCTAATTTTCGCGATGGAATGATAGAGCGCTCGTATTCGAAAAGTGACGTTACCGGAAACGATGTTATAGGCGGACTTGTTGGAAGGAACTATTATGGCAGAGTGAATAATTCGTTTGCAAGAGGCAATGTTAGCGGAAGAAGAGACGTAGGCGGACTTGTTGGGCGTACCTCTAATAGTAAGATTAAAAATTCTTATGCTACGGGCGCAGTCAACGGAGAAGAAAGGCTAGGAGGACTAGTGGGATATAACCGAGAAAGTTATGTTTACAACTCTTTCTGGGACATTGAGACGTCCGGGATAGATATGAGTGATTACGGTACAGGTAAGACCACCGCCGAGATGAAAAACGCTGTAACTTTTACAGATATTGATTCTAAAGGGCTAAAAGAATCATGGGACTTTGTAGGTGATCCTAACGACGACGAAAGTAATGATAATATCTGGGGGATAGCTGAAAATGGAAACATCAATGACGGATATCCGTTCTTGGCCTGGCGATATCCTGATTTAAAACTATCTAAATTGACTTTAGATACAAAAGGTGAAGGATCAACGGGACCTTCTCAGGGGACGCATACCTACGAAAATGGAAGCATCGTAACTATAGATGCTGAACCAGCAGGAGGCTGGAAATTCGTAAAGTGGACCGGAGATGTATCTGGAAATGAAACGTCGATGAACATAACTGTTGACAGCAACAAAAATGTGACGGCTGTATTCAAAAAAGTAGGATATGATCTCACTATAAACAACGAAGGAGAGGGCAATGTTAATCCAGCAGAAGGTACACATACCTATCAAAAGGGTGCGGAAGTAACTATCGAGGCCTCACCTGCAGAGAACTGGAAATTCGTAAAGTGGACCGGAGATGTATCTGGAACAAACAATACTGTAACAGTAATTATGAATAGCAACAAGAGCGTGACAGCAGTATTCGAGGAAATAGTAGAATACGATCTTACCCTAAATGTCGACGGTGAAGGTAATACTATTCCAACGGAAGGAACTCATACTTATGAAGAAGGTACTATCGTTACTATTGAAGCTACACCTGCTGATGGTTGGAACTTCGTCGAATGGACTGGAGATATATCTAGAGCTGAGACCAATATAAACATAACCATGGACAGCAACAAAGATGTGACGGCAGTATTCGAGGAAATAGTAGAATACGACTTTAATATAACGATCAAAGGAAAAGGATCAGTAGATAAAGGTCCGGATCAAGAGGTATATGAAAAATGGACTGTAGTGACTTTGAACGCTGATTCGGAAGATGGTTGGAAGTTCGTCAAATGGACTGGAGATGCTACAGGAAAAGACAAGACGATTAACATAACGATGGATGATGACAAAGTAGTCACAGCAATCTTCGAAAAAAGGGAAGACAATGGTGGTGGAACAGGCATTCGCGGATTCACGTCAACTCTCCTATTATTGGCAGTGGCCATAGCATTGATCGTTTATTATAGGAAGAAACGATGATTATCAGCGAGAAATAGAAAATAGGTCACAGTTAACATGACTTAATACTTACTTTCTCTCTTTTCATTGTCATAATTTTAGTGAAGTAATGAGGGTTTAAAAACTGTTAAATTTCTTTCTATAGACCCATAATATGATCAGCACCACAGAAGCTATTGAAGCAATCACAATAGGAAGTACGTAGTTATTCTCAGTTTTAACCGATATCTCACCAGATACATTTCCTTCAAAACTTCTTTCTTTAGTACCATCGAATCTATTATCTTTTAATTTGATCTTGAATTCTTCTCCTTCTAGATCGATATCAACTTTAAACCTTGTCATCCCATCTTTATCTGTCTTATTTCTACCTACTGTATCTTCTCCATGTATCAGTTCAACCTTCACACCTTTCAATCTGTTCTCATCTTGATCTTTTATAGGGCCTACAGTAACTTCTCCTGGTTTGATTGTAACTTCGATACTATCTGTATTCGAATTCTGCGATAGATCAACCACCTTCAAGGTAACTTGATAGTTCCCAGGCTCATCAAAGGTGTAGTCAAATTTTTTGCCTTTATATACATTCCCTTGGATCTCCCACAGATAATCTTTGATATAGTAATTATCAGTAGATGAAGACCCATCTAATGTAACGGTACGATCAACTATCGCTGTGATATTGTTTCCTGCATCAGCTACCGGTGGTTCCAAATCTTTTACAGTATAAACAAAGTTAACGCTGTCTGTGTTTCCATCGATATCCTTTACTTTAAGATTTATATTAAAAGTTCCAAGCTTAGTAAAAGTATAATTTATCGTTTTTCCTAAAAATATCTTATTATCGAACTTCCAGATGTATTCACTTATCCCATAATTATCGGTGGAATTGCTCGCATCCAATTTAACCTCTTCGTTTATAGGGACAGTTCTATTCCCTCCACCATTAGCCACAGGTTTGATGTCATCACTGACTGTATAAATCTTGATCACAGAGTCCCAGTTTCCAGAATAATCTACTACAGCTAAAGATACTTTAATATTTCCTAATTTGTTGAAAGTAACATTCACCCTACTTTTGTTGAATTTCTTTCCATCGATATCCCAGTAAAAATTCTTTATCCCCCTGTTATCAAATGATTCTGAAGCATCGAATGTCGTATTTTCGAATACTTGTATTTCCTCTATCTCTTTCATTTTTATCGTAGGTGAGATATCATCTATAATAGTATAATTCTTTATTTGAGTATTCACTATATTTCCAGAAGTGTCTACAGCTTTAAATTTATATCTAAATTCAGCTGCGTTAACTGGTACTTTGATCTTGAATTTGTACCTATTTTTATAAACATTATAAAGCATGGATTTACTTTTATTCCCATCAATCCAGTATATGACTTCAGCATTTTCAACCGCCGCGTTATCATCTATTTCAGCTAAAAAGGTGTACTTTTCATCGTTCTTGATCGTTTCAGATGACAGATCAGTGATATTTGGTGGCTGTTCTTCGTAGGTTGTGAATGAAAATTCATAGCTGTTATTCGAACTCTTATTTATGAAACTGTAAGAAGAAATACGATAAGTTATTTTTTCACCTTTTACCCAATTATCATGAGTCCAAACAACCGTATCATTTTCAATATTTGTGCTCGAGAACCCCTGGAATACAATATTACTCGATTTATTATTTCCTATTAGCTCAATTGAGGGTATATCTGAAGTATCTAAACTTCCTTTGAAAACTATCTTTATATCCTCATCCAAACTTACATTGTAAGAATTTGGAGTTGGTTTAACAGATTTGATCTGTTTAGGGTAATCCACTGGATCCCAGGGTTTAAATGGTTCTGCAAGAGGATATCTATCCATATTATCATCTTTTTCCATATTCGTAGGTATATAATATGGAGAATCTATTATCCCGTCATCATCGATATCCTTTTTATCAAATTGACTCCAGTAATTCCCACCCGAAGGATACCCGTCATCCCAAGTATTGGTAATAGGCCATGTTCTATCCAACCAATCATAATACTCTACCCACATTTCTGTATACCCATTTGCTTCTGCAGGATATTCATTTTCATAGAAATTGTTGTGGTATATGTAAGAATAGGATACATTAACTAAGAACATCCCTTTCTCGCTATACGATATGGTATTTTGAGTTATTTTACATTCTGACATATTTTTAAAATACATGCCATTGTATTTCCCCATTATTTCATTTTCTTTTATGATAATATTTTTACCTTGATAACCTATGATTCCTCCAGTGATCATTATTTCATGGAATTTATAATCTTGAATAATATCTTTAAAGACATTATTAGAAAAAGATGATCCAATTACTTCAGCAAACAATAAACTTCCCTGGTTAAATTCACAACCTGTAACAGATATATTCTCTGAAGAATCTATGTTGATTCCGTTGTAGGCTGGATTTTCTCCATTGATATATTCAAATGAAAATTCACATTTAATTATTGATATATTTTCAGAGGAATGTATCAGTATTCCTGGTTTTGATTTAAAATCTAAATCCTGGATAGTAAAATTACGACAACTCACTAGTATCAATTCACCAACATTCTCTTTTATTTCTACGTTAGATTTATTATTATAATATAATATGGGTTTATCATCGATAAAATTTGATTTGATATCGTGCGAGCTGAAATATTTAACGGGTACATCAAATCTTATTTTATTAGAAAAATCTATTCCAGAGTTTGTGAAAGAATTATTGGTAATATCTAAATTCGTTGAATGTAGTAAGTTGATTCCATTTGTTTCATTTTTTATTGTGTTACTATTTATTTTACAATCTTCTGATCTAAATGCTCGAATAGATGTGTAGTAATGAGAAATTATATTATTCTTTATAAGATTGTTTTTAGAATGATTTAAGTTGATCCCAATAGTAGAAGTGCTCTCAAATAGTTTATTTTTTATCAGATTACCAACAAATTCATTATCAAATGATTTGCTAACAAAAATTCCAGTTGTACGTCCAGGTCGTCTGTCTGTATTTATAACATTATTTAAAATAGCTATGTTATTAGAATTTTTAACCTTGATTCCATCACCAACATCATTAAATGTATTATTCTTGATGACACCGTTTGAGACTGATATTAAATCCAGTCCTACCGTTGAATTGTGAAATGTGGAGTTTCTGATGATGAAATGATCTTTTACATCAGATATGAAAACACAGGAAGAATGATCTTTTCCATCTATCTCTATATATTCGATCATCCATGGATTACTTTCTGAACCATCACCAGCCCATCCAAAATCATTAGCATATTCTACAAAATCCGAATGAGAACCTATGTTGATCGGTTCATAAGGTTTTGTTTTAAACCACCACTGATAGGTTTCACCTTCATAACCGGTTCCATTAACATATCCGCTTACCTTTAAAGTTATATTCTGATTAACTTCCCACGGATTATGAGACCATGTTGCTGTATCGTTCTCTGTATTGACGGATACCCAGCCTTCAAAGTTCCAACCGCCTGGATCTTTTCCTTTTATCTGTTCCAATTTTGGTATCGTATCTGTATCCATTGTCTCAGTAAAAGTTACAGAAACAGTCCGAGCATAGGGTACCTGCTGACTTTTAAATTCAGGTTCAGTGGTTACGATATGAGATGGACCGTAGAAATTGACTTTTACTTGAGAAGGTGTTGGTAAAGGCACATCTTCAGATTGTTCCGATATATAATCCGGATCGCTGGCTCTATATTTATTTTCGTAATATTCAATCTTGAAAGATCTTATTTCTCCGAAATGAGATCCTATATCGAGCTCAAAAGTATCCGCTCTTTTACCTCCATCCCACCGATCGGAAAATTCCGATAGATCAAAACACATGAAAGAAGGCAAGGTATGTTCGAAGTTGGGATCAAATTCATAATCAAATTGTTTAGTTCTTTTAACACCTCTATCTGAAATGATACTGAGAGATATATTTCCTGTTCTTGTTGGTCTTTCATCAAATTTAAATGTACCTACCAAAGAAGGTTCGTAATCTACTCTATCAGTAATATATTGTAGATTAGATAGAATTCCCATCTCATTCAACATGTCGTATGTGATCCAGTAGAATCCATCTTCACCGAAACTCTTACCATAGGAATTGGCCACTTTGAATGCTCCTTTCTCTCCATCATCAGATACGCTGTCGTCATACCCTACGATGGTATTACTGTGGTCTGGATATTCTCTCTTATATTCTTTAGAAGATATGATTGCGTTGTCATCTGAGAAAGCATCAGAGAACTGGTTAGAATCGATCGAAAAAGTGATAGGTATTTCAGAATTTATCAATCCTTTAAGTTCATCGATAGTTGTAGATTCATTGTACTCTAAATAATACAGTTCCTTACCACGATGTTTAACAGCATCTCTAAAAGCCGATTCATTACCCCAACTCACATCATCATTCTGGTTATATGTAAGGTTGGACCATGTACTGACACCCCAATTATTGATTATCTCAGCGTTCTCTTTTATAGATGACCCACTACCTTCACAGTGAATTTTATTGAATGTCCAGGATGGACTCATAAGATGTTTTGGATTCCCCTCGGATGCACCTGTCCAGTTGTTATCTTTCGCCTCTAAGAATCCGTAAGCATAATATGTGATAGCCCAGGCAGCACATGAACCCTGCAGCCCTTGACCTTTTATTTCCGGAAAATACGGGGTTTTAGAAAGGTCCTTTGATTCAGGTACCTCTTGATTGACAAAATTCACATCATTGACGACTTTAGTGGACCTTATCAGATCGTCTTTATTTTTTTCATTCCAGATAACATTACCTTTTTCCTTACCCTCTTCGGAACTGTAGTTGAAGGCCCTCTTTATCTTATCTATTTCATCATCATTTATTTGATGGTATCTGAAAGATATTTTATCGTCTGAAAAAATTCTATATTTGAATTCTTTTATTTTTGGATCTAACGAGATATCAGTTTTATTTTTATCCACAATTTCCTCGATTGGATCTGTGCTTTCATCCATTTCATCGTAAACATCAGCAGTAGAATACATCCTAGATAGGGGATTAAATACTATCAATACTATAATCACTAGCGAAACTGAAACTTTACGGTTCATAATCAATCCTCAAACTCAACAGTGCGAAAGGACCGTGTTTCAATTCTCCAGCAACTTTACGGTTCATAATCAATCCTCAAACCAACACGGTGGAAATAATCGACTATCTTGATTATATAATTTTTCCTGAGCCATTTTCATCATCACCAAATTTCCATTTAAGATTCCCTTTTGAATGCATAGCATATAATAGCTCATCCGTAGTTCTAACGTCAATATTCTCTTCATTGTCTACAGCAGTAGAATAGAACTTATCCGTCATCTTTTATGATACTGCCAATCTAAAGTTCTGTCAGAGCCTAAATAATACAAACAACTTGTTGAAGTTGATACGATGATATTATATCTTTTATCTACTTTACCTACTGCTTTAGATGATGAAACTGAACCAAAATTTGGAATGAAATTGAATATTCATTCGATTTTTCCTTCTGTGTCATCGATATAACATTTTGATATGCTCTAATGTTGTTCTAATGTATATAATATAGTTTGAATCTGTCAATTCTGATGGGATATATTAATATCAACTTTATATATTTCTCAAATTCACTTTTATATACATGTGGTGAACCTTATTAAGCTGGAAATATATTATATTTACCATCCCCAAATTCAGATCAAATTTCTTCATTTATTTTAATCCATTTTTCTATTTACTAGTCTTCCTCTTATTGACACCACAGACTTTCCAATAATTCTAGCACAAATCACTATCAAAGTTTTACTACCTCCTAAATAATCTACCATTTTTTTACCTCTTAATATGGACATGCTGCTCCTGGCTCAAGATATTTATTACAACACCCCTCACAACAATTTTTATATTCTGGATAACACCACGACTCAGGCAACTCTTCAACACAAACATTATATGCCCATAAACAATCATCGATACACCCAATAATATCACCTAGCCCACTCGGATCTCTCTTGTTAGTGGGGTTGTTACCAACATAAGCGTACATGTTCGGACTTCCCTGCATCCCTGCTGGATCCTGTGTAGTAAACCTGGACTGCTGAGGTGAATACATCCTAGCTCTGTAGTAGTACTGGCCTGTCTCCTCGTCCAATCTTCTACCGGTGTATCGATAAGGATTATAGACTGATTCTACCTTCAATCTAGGACTACCGAACGGTGTGTATCTGTACTGATTTAATACTTCCTCGTTCGCATTGATCAGCTCTGTGACGCTCCCCTCTCCATTGTACAGGTAATAGTACTTCGTACCATCGATCTCTATGCTTATCGGGTGATCGGTAAACACGTTCTTCTCGTTACCGCATCCACCACAGCTCGAACAGCTGC
>JBKHIX010000078.1:0-9535 GCA_046538435.1 Thermoplasmata archaeon
TAATCGAACTCTGTAGTGTTCTCCGCTTTCTCTACTGAAAAAGTATCATTTCTCAGGTACCAAGGATACTCTTTTTCCTCTTTCACTCCGCTCCAATCTGTGTATCTGTCCACAGCTTGAACCGTTGCCGAATAAAGGGCAACATCTTTACCCTGTATATATTGCTGAACTTTATCATACTCTTTTTTGAGAGTGTCTAATTTACCTCTGTTAGGTTCAACGATTCTACAAGTTATGGTTTTTTCAGTTTTCATTCAAGTGTAGATATTTTTCTAGGCATATAAGACCTTATCAGAGGGGGGTTAGTGAAAGTATGATATAAAATCCCTCAATTCATCACCCACCTATCCGCAGTGTGCTCGGGAAAATTTCTATTTTCCCGGCATCGAATGATTACTGCGTATTCATGTAGATAACGAGGATTAAGAGGAAGACAATCCTCGCTAAATCACAGATTTAGGAAGGTGACTTCTTGGGTAAAGAGTTAAAAATACCAAATTTCCATTATTTTTTTTAATCTATCAATGTAATATCTTGTGCTTCAACACTCTGTACGCCCTCGATGTTTGATAGACTTTCTTCTATCTTATCTACAAGTCCACCAGCATCAGGTATAACTATCCTAGCTATTACAGCTTTTAAACCGAAAGCGACTTTTTCTTCACTAGCTCCTTTGTATTCACCGTCCTCTGCTACAATGTTTTCGATCTCGGATTTTATTTCCTCGAGATCTTTGTTGGGATCCTCAGGCATGATCCTATAGACAAGCATTACATTACCCATGATCAAGGCCCCCTGAATCCACACTCTGGACACTCGTATTCTGCCCCCTGATCCCTACAGTTCTTGCAACGACCTATCTTTGTGTTTCCACATTCAGGACAAGGGAAGACTGTGTTCTTTAAACCTACTAAAGTTACCCCGCATGAGCTGCATCTATAATCTTCTTTCATTATAATCAGGTTTTGCAGAAAGGAAACGATATTTAATATTGTCGGATGTTTCGAGAGAAAATTCAATAATTTTCTTATGCACGTATAATAATCTTTTAAGAATCTAAATTTAGTAATCACGAAATACTTATATATCTTCGGGTAATCAAGAAAAACGCAATGTTCATGTTATTTAATTCGTCCAATGGGTATAGCGCAGGAAAGCCTATTTGGAAAAACAAAAATAATTTTTATAGATATGATTTAGGTGGATAAAATGGATGAAAAAAAAGCATTCTTATCGACGTTCCTACTAGCACTGTTTACATATCTTTTACTTACCTTTGCTGCTGGTGCTGAGGCAACTTGGATACCAATGTGGGAAGAGCTATTCTGGAGCGTAGAAGAGTTGGCCATAGGAGTCTCCGTATCTCTTATAATCGCTTCGATCGCAAGTCACGTGTTATGTAGGAAAGATAACTACAGAATGTTGAATCCTGTTAGATGGATAATAATGTTGGTTTATACTATACCACTATTCATTGAAATGGCTAAAGCCAATCTGGATGTTGCTTACAGAGTGATAACAGGTAAAATCGAACCAGGAATCGTGAAGATAACACCAGATCTAAAATCGGATCTTGGAATAACATTCTTAGCAAATTCGATTACTTTAACTCCTGGTACCTTAACTGTTGAGGTAGATGATAAAAAAAGTGATCTCTACATACATTGGATTAAAGTTGGAGAAGATCCAACAGAAACAATATCCGGGAGATTTGTTAGATGGATTAGGAGGTTTGCAGAATGAATTTTCCAGACCCTTTATTTATCGCGGTTGCCGTATTTGTGATATACATCATAATTTCAGCTTTTAGGATATTTTTAGGTCCAACTGCGCCAGATAGGACCGTTGCTCTTGATACTTTGAATACATTAGTGGTAGCGAGTATGTTAGGATTAGGAGCAGCCACCTGGGAAATACTTTTTAGCGATATCGCGATAGTTTATGCAATACTCTCGTTTGTGACCACCTTGTTTATAGCAAAATATCTAGAGGGGGTTGAAGCAAAATGACTAACGCATTAATATTTGTACTGATACTGTTAATAATTTCTATTATATTCAATGGCCTTGGCGTTATAGGATTACACAGATTTCCAGACGTCTATACAAGATTACATGCAGCTACAAAATGTACTACATTTGGAACAATATTCATGAGTTTTACCGTAATAGCATACAGCTCTAGACAATATATAATAACTGACGAAACTAAGTTTTTGAATTTGGCTATTCACACCTTTGTTGCTTTAATCGCACTTTTGGTAACTAATCCTACTGGGGCACATGCTATAGCTAGAGCAGCACACAGGATTGGAATAAGTCCTAAAAAAGCTATCGTCGATGATTTAGAGGAATCTGATGTTGAAGATGAACTTGTTGAAGTTGAAAAAAACGATGAGGAGGTGGAGTAATTGACGATATATATGGCTATCAACATACTGGTATTGATTGGTCTTGTTATCACAGCATTAGCAGTTGTTTACTTTAAAGATTTGATATCTGCAGCCATCGCTTTGGGCGCTACTAGCTTACTGTTGTCACTTGAATTTTATTTGCTCAGAGCTCCCGACGTTGCAATAGCAGAAGCAGCAATAGGTGCTGCTCTAACAACTGCGATTTATGTGTTTGCAATCAAATCTACATCTAGAAAGGAGGAATACAAATGAGAAAATCAATTGCACTCTTAGCTTTCGTAATAATCATCGCATTCATGGTATTAGGGGTATTGAGAATCCAAGATTTTGGGGAACCAGAAAATACCGATATGGATCAACATTTTCTTCAAACTAGTCAAGATGTGGATGAGACAAATAATGTAGTTGCAGCAATATTGTTTGATTATAGGGGTATAGACACCCTCGGTGAAGCTACAATCTTGTTCTCAGCAGTTTCAGGTGTGCTTACAGTTTTACGGGCTATGAAAAAGGTGGAAAAAGAGGGTGACCTCAAATGAATTGGAAGATGTCTAGGATCGTACGTACTGTCGCAGACGTTCTTTTAGTTCCTATCGTCATTTTTGGTATTTATCTGATAATACACGGACATCTTACGCCTGGAGGAGGTTTCCAGGGTGGAGCTGTTGTAGCATCATCTCTGGCTTTATTGATAGCAGCTTATGGCGCATTAGGCCATCATAAAGGAGACTTATCTTCTCTAGAATCTACTGGATTGACAATCTTCATTGTTTTAGCTTTCCTTGGGCTTGGAACTACGGTTTTCTATAATTTTCTAGCCGGCTCTGGATCTCTATTCGGAGGAACGGTCCCTGATCAAGTTTCTAATCCTGGTTACATCAATACTGGTGGTACGGTCACTTTGATGAACATAGCAGTTGGGATGGAAGTTACAGCTGCATTAAGTTTAATCCTATGGATGATGGCTAAGAAAAGCGGTTCAATAGATGTTAAAGAAGTTGAAGAGGTGGAAAAATGATTTACAACATACCTTACATCGCAGTTGTAGCCCTGATTGGTATAGGTTTATACACAGTTTTATTCAAGAAAAATTTGATCAAAATGATAATGGGAATCACACTTATGGAAAATGGAGCTAACCTTTTCCTGATCACAATCGCCTACAAAAAAGACGGTTTCGCTCCGATCTGGACCAGTACTGAAGCAAAAAGTGCTTCTGAAATGGTATTACCCACTGCACATGCTTTAACACTTACAAGTATTGTGATAGGTTTAGCGACTACCGCCTTGATGTTATCATTTGTTATTATGATATACAAACACTATAAAACGATAAACTCTAGTGAGGTAAGGAGGTGTAGAGAATGAATTTAGACAGCTTTCTTGTTCATACACCTACTTTAGTATTGGGTATTCCATTATTATTTGCATTTCTAACGCCTATAATGAATAAGCTCTCTAAAAAACTGAGAAATGCCTGGTTTATGATAGGCCTGATTTTAACAGTAGTTTTCGTTGGTCTCTTCGCATATAAAGTACTGACGGATGGTAGTTGGTTCTATGTTTATGGTGCTGAAAATCCCAAACCCACTGATTCTTTGATTTCATACTTCAGAATCACATTCGTCGCTGACGCTTACTCAGTGTTAGCAACAATAACCATTTCATTGACTGCCTTAGCTGCAGGGATATACTCCTTTGGTTTCATGGAGGGCCACAATGGGTTAGGTAAATTTTACACATTGTTCTTGCTGACTCTTGGTGGTGTAAATGGAATGGTTCTCACGGGTGACTTGTTCAACCTATTTGTCTGGTTTGAAGTCACCTCTGTTGCATCATGTGCACTTGTTGCATTCTATAATTACAAAGGTAAAAGCATCGAGGCAGCGTTAAAATATATGGTCTTGAGTACAGTCGGTGGATTGATAGTACTGTTCTCAATTGGACTATTATATGGTCAACATAGAGTTCTGAATTACGTTTTACTCTCGGAGAATATTAGTGGTTTATTCGTTGATAAACTCGCTCTTGGATTACTGCTTGTTATATTCGCTATGAAATCAAGCAGCGTACCCATGCATATGTGGGCACCAGATGCATATTCTGAAGCACCGGGCCCGATAACACCATTCATAGCTATAACCAGTATGGGTTCATTATTTGTTTTATTTCGACTTCTGTTTGATGTGTTCGGATTTAGTATGAGTACATCAGCAGCAGGAACCATAATAATAATACTAGGCTTACTTTCAATGTTCGTTGGAGTAACTATGGCTTTAGTTCAGAGTGATATCAAAAGGTTGATCGCCTACCTTTCAGTTTCACAGGTTGGATACATGCTGATGGCTGTAGGAGTCGGTTTAGCAACATGGTCAGCTTCAGGTTTCTCAGCAGATTACGGTCGAATGGCAATGCAGGGTGGATTGTTCCACATGTTAAATGACGGTGTTTACAAAGCACTGTTATTTTTGGCTGCAGTAGCAGTATTCCACGCTACCGGTAAAAGAGATCTGAATAAATTAGGTGGTCTAGCTCATAAGATGCCGTACACGACAATATTCTTCCTGTTGGGAGGATTATTTATCGCAGGTGTACCACCTTTATCAGGATTCAGTTCTAAACTGCTTATTTATGAATCAGTATACAAGTTCAATCCAGTCCTTGCTATCATAGCTCTTGTGGTCAGCATAATAACTTTTGCAATAATAGGAAAAGCGTTCTTCAACGCATTCTTGGGTCCTGACCAAGGTATGACCAAAGGAGAAGTTCCTAAGAGTATGCTTTTTGCAATGTCACTGCTTGTAGTAATTCTGATAGTCTTCACCCTATTCCCCAACTATATAGTATCTGAAATAGTGAATCCAGCGATAGATGCATTGACAGGATTCGCAGGGGTGATAATGTGATAGATATACTTCTAAAGGACTTCTGGAGTCCTATAGTGATGATATTGGTCATCCTGTTGACCACTCTTGTAGCTTATCTTATTTACAGGATGGGAAACGCTTCGTATAATAAAACTGAACATAAAGGAGAACCCTTTATCTCTGGTAATAAACCACCATCAGATGTCAGTAAGATCCATGTTGGTGGAGATAACCTCTTCTGGGGTTTCACTAATGCTTTGAAAAGTTACTTTGAACCTTTGATAAAGGGACATACAGGTATAGTGAACGATTATCTTTACTGGGTTGTATGTACATTGGCAGTAGTATTAGTGTACATATACCTGGTCTTATAAAATTAAAGAGGTAGTAAAATATGAAACTATCAAAAACTTTCGATAAGGCTTTGTGGGTCTTCCACTTAAACAGCGGTTCGTGTAATGGATGTGATATAGAGATAGTTGCAGCCATTACACCCCGGTATGATACGGAAAGATTTGGAATAAAATTAGTAGGTTCACCAAGACATGCAGATGTATTATTATTCACCGGTCCGGTGACCAAAAAGATGAAGGATAGGGTCCTAAGAGTTTATGAACAAACACCTGATCCAAAGGTAGTGATAATAGTAGGAAATTGTGGTTCAACTACCGGCGTATTCTACGATAGCTATGCTATAGAAGGACCTATAGACGAGCTATTACCAGATGATGCACATATAATCTACGTAAATGGTTGTCCAGCAAGACCAGAAAACATAATAAACGGGGTAAAAGAAGCATGGTTGTATCTAGAAAAATTAAGGGGGGATAACGAATGAGTGAAATAGAATTACCAATGCATATGGATGAATTGGAAAAGTTCTTTAAGAGCAAGTTGGGCGATTCTGTAACAGACATTAAAAAAGAAGAATTTAAGAAGGGTTTAAACGAAACCCCTATGAAGGTTATCTGGATGACTGTAGATAAAGAAAAATTTAGAAATGCGGTTAAAGCTATTTCTGAGATTCAGGTCCCTCATTTATCAGTCACATCAGGTTCAGATATGGGGGACTTTGTAGAGCTTATATATCATTTCCATGTAAACTACGGATATCCAAAAGAAGAGACGAGTATCAACATGAAAGTACAGCTTCCAAAAGAAGATTTAAAAATACCAACTATTACAGACATGGTCCCTGGTGCTATAACAACTGAACGAGAGAAACAGGAATTTTTGGGAGTAGATGTTGTTGATATCCCAGATTCTCGTAGATTATGGCTGGATGAAAACTATCCAGAAGATAAATATCCTTGGAGATGGGATGATAAAGGAATGGAAGAAATGTCACACCATGTTCATGACGATGATGAAAACACTTTGGAAAAAACAGTAAAAGAAAAAGGTGCAGAAAGAAAGGGAGGTGATTCTGATGAGTGAGAAAGAAGATAATACGTATGAAGTACCAATAGGACCAGTACACCCGGCACTTAAGGAACCGTTTATGATAGAATTTAAGTTAGATGGAGAAGAGATCACAGATGCTGATCCAAAACCGGGTATGAATCACAGAGGTATCGAGTTCATGGGCATGCATAGGAATCCTGTAAAAGTTATACCTTTAGCTGAAAGGATATGCGGTATATGTTCAATTGTACATCAGCATATGTACACAACAGCAGGTGAGCACGCAGCAGGGATCGTTCCAACTGAGAGATCCCGATATATAAGAACTATAATGATGGAATTAGAAAGAATACACTCTCATGTACTATGGGCAGGTGTTGCAGCTCACGAGATAGGTTTCGATACACATCTTCACTTTACATGGAAGATCAGGGAAAAAGTAATGGATCTCCTGGAGATAATATCAGGAAATAGGGTTAATTATTCAATGTGGACATTCGGTGGGGTCAGAAGAGATATCACAGAAGATATGCTTCCAAAAGCGTATGAAACCTTCGAGTATTACGAAGAATTGTATGATAAATTAGAAGATATATTCTTAGGTGATCCAAGTATAAGACATAGAACAAAAGATATCGGTATATTGACTCATAAAGATGCTTTAGAACTGTGTGGCGTTGGACCGACGACAAGAGCATCTGGTGTTAAGAAAGATGTTAGAATAGATCAACCCTATGCTGCTTATGGGGATCTTGACATAGATTACGTAGTTCCTTCAAGGTATGGATACGAGGATACAGGAGATGTTTTCTGCAAAACATTAGTAAGAATCAAAGAGGTTGAACAATCGGTAGAGATAATGAAACAGTGTCTCAATAAAATGCCAGAGGGAGAGATAGACAGTGAATCAAACAAAGCTGCATTATTGAATAAACTCAAAAAAGCAGACGGAGAAGGCATAGGTAGAATTGAAGCACCTCGTGGAGAAGCTATGCATTATGTAAGGTTCAAAGAAGGTAAAGAAGACATAGACTGCTGGAAAGTAAGAGCCTCTACTTACAATAACTTGGCTACTTACAAGCCAATGTTCCTAGGCGAACAGATAGCTGATATACCTATAATAGCAGCGAGTATCGATCCATGTATTGGATGTATGGATAGAGCTGAAATAGTAAATGTTGACACAGGAAATAAACAAGTTTATGATAGTGAGGAACTCCATGAGTTATCAGTTCAAAAAACTGAAGATATGCTTGGGGGGATAGAATGAGTCCTGAAACATGGGGACTTAAGATATTACTTACTTTATTGGTATCGGTTATTGGAATTATTCTAGGTCTTATGTACAAAGGTTTCGACAGAAAGATCACAGCGATGATGCAGTCTAGGATTGGGCCACCATTAAGACAGCCATTTAGGGATGTTAAAAAATTGTTCATGAAAGAAACGATAATACCTGACACAGCTGTACCTTGGTTATTCAATCTAGCACCTTTGGTAGCTTTGATCTCCTCTCTAATTGCATTGGCTTACCTACCATTAGGGCCATTCGCCCCAATATTTGAAGGATATGGAGACTTGATTTTGATATTATATCTGCTAGCTATTCCAGCAGTAGCGATGGCCATAGGTGGGTTAGCAAGCGGATCTCCTTACGCAACGGTCGGAGCACAGCGTGAGCTCGTACTTATGATGAGCTATGAATTCCCATTAGCAATAGCAGCTGTTACTCTAGCTTGGAAGATGGATACTTTCTCATTAGCGGTTATATGGAGTAACCCTATCTGGAACAAAGTAGGATATCTAGGGATGATCGGTTTTGGCTTGATTCTAACAGCACTCTTCGCAGTACTTCCTGGTGAACTATCACAGGTTCCATTCGATCAGGCTGAAGCTGAGACGGAGTTAGCTGGTGGACTATTCGTTGAATATTCAGGTAGAAATCTAGGAATTTTCTATCTCGCAGAAACTGTTAAAATGATAGTAGTAGGTTCTTTGATGATCGCATTGTTCTTCCCATATCATCTTTCAGATATATTATATCCATGGATAGCTCTTGGAGGACCAGAAGTACCCATGATGGGGATGGGATTATGGGCATTGACAGCAGATGTCATATTCTTCCTGTTCAAACTATTGATTATAATATATGTGGCGGTATCCGTTATCAGAGTAGCATTTGCAAGATTCAGGATAGATAAAGCAAGCTACTTCTACTGGGTACCGATGACCGTTATAGGACTGGTTGGAACATTACTAGTAGTCCTAGGAGGGTCAATCTGAGGTGATAAAAAATGCCAACATCAACTATATACACTTTAATAAAGCAGCTATTTAAGAAGAAAGCGACCAATCCTTTCCCTGTAAAATATACGCCTAATAATATGCATGAAGCAGCGGAATTAATCGAAAAAGGGGAACTGGAGATCAATCCACCTGTATATGTTCCAGAGATGCTAAGAGGAAAACTGAAGTATGATAAAGATTGCTGTATAGGATGTAAATTATGCGTTCAAGTCTGTCCCTCTGAAGCTCTAATCTTTAAAGATGATAAAAAAAAAGTGAAACACTATGTGTCTAGATGTACATTCTGTGGACAGTGTGCTGATATATGCCCTAAAGACTGTTTCGAGCTTTCGGATGAATTCTTGATAGCAGGCACGGATAAGAATGCAGACGATATGGTCTTAAATCCTTAAACATCTTTCTTTTTTTCTAATCTCTGTATATTTTTCCATTTACCCGATTCTAACATTTCCAAAATCCTATCTTTGGCCTCATTAACCTCTTGAGTTATACCTTCTTTCAATCTCATATCTTTTGGTTGAATACCTATTAGATAAACTTCTTT
>JBKHIX010000079.1:0-9435 GCA_046538435.1 Thermoplasmata archaeon
AGGTTCGATGATTCAGTTGAGGATAGAGTAGAAACTGTTGGAAGAGTTATGCCAGACCAAGAGATAAAGGTGGTTGATGACAGTGGAAAAGAAGTACCTCCAGGAGAAACGGGAGAATTATTGGTCAAAGGCTATAACGTTATGGAAGGTTATTACAACAGGCCCAAAGCTACTGAGGAAACTATAGAAGATGGATGGCTTCACACAGGGGATCTTGCTGAGATGGATGAAAGAGGATACGTCAAAATAGTTGGAAGAAAGAAAGATATGGTAATAGTAGGTGGTTTAAATGTTTACCCAAGAGAAATTGAAGAGTACCTGATCGAACATCCCGAGATTCAAGAGGTAGCGGTTGTTGGCGTGCCAGATGAGGAGATGGGTGAAGTTGTTGCAGCAGCAGTGGTACCTACCAAAGATGGAGAAATTACAGATCAGGATGTAGTTGATTTTCTATACGGAAAGGTAGCAAGTGCAAAAGTACCTAGATATGTAGCTGTAGATATTAACCTACCCGTTTCAGGAAGAGGTAAGATACAGAAATTCAAGCTCAGAGAGAATCTCGAACAGAAAGTAAAGAATGGAGAACTAGAGAAAATAGTCCCGACTGAGGTAAAGAAGGGATAAATTATCTAAAAATACATAAACCCCTTTTACAAACCAATTATTACAAAAAAATAGTGAAAGATAAAATGAACAAAGAGAAAATTTTCGTAGATAGGGAAGAAAACCTAGATGAGTTAAAACATTATATGGAAGAAGTGAAGCATCAAAACAGTAAATTCGTCCTCTTAGAAGGAGAAGCAGGAGTGGGTAAAACACTTCTTGCTGAAAAGTTCATGGATAAATGCAGAGAAAATGATTTCCAGATATTTAGAGGAAAATGCTTGTATCATGAAAGCTCCGATCCATTTCTTCCATTCTATGATCTGTTTGAAGGTTACATTGATGATGATAATTCAGGAAATGGGGCTATTACCTCACAAAAATCTACTAGATCACTGGGATTGATGGGAGTGCAGGATGATAATGTAAAAGAAAATAATACTTCCATCTCCGATAAAAGAGAGATGTTCTTCAACAAAATAACCAACCTAGTTCATAGACTGGCAGATGAACGACCCTTATTGATTTTTTTAGACGATCTGCATAGCATAGATGAATCATCGTCCTTTTTATTACATCATCTTGTAAGAAATACCCAAAACAGCAAAGTTCTATTTATCGGTGCTTACCGACCAGAAGAACTAAAAGTTAGCGAAGTAGAGCTACCTTTTGAAATCGCTATCAGAAGGATGAATGAGGAAAAATTGGTCAAAACAGTGGAAGTTAACAGACTAGAATTTAATCATATCTCCCGTATTATCAAATATTATTTGAACATAGAAGACCTATCAGCTTCTTTCATCTGGACCATGTACAGAGAAAGTGAAGGAAATCCGTACTTTGTATTTGAAATATTGAATTCACTCATGGATGAAGGTGTAATAGATAAAAATTCATTTTCTCAAGATATTGATGAAAAATTAGAAGATATAAAGATTCCTTCTACCATAAAAAACATAACAAATCGAAGAATCAATTCACTGAATAAAGAGCAAAAAAAGGTCCTAATGTTCGCATCAATCATCGGAAATGAATTCGACTTTGAATTGCTAGAAAATGTGACTAAGATAGAGGTTATTGACCTACTTGATATAATTGATGAGTTGATAGATAAAGGGATAATCAAGGAAAAAGAAAATATGTCTGATGAAATTTATAAATTCAACCACGTCCAGACTAGAACTGCTGTTTATGACGATATGGGGAAAAGCAGGAAAAGGATCATGCATGCTAAAGTAGCTGAAGGTATAGAAGAAGTATACAGCGAGAGGTTAGAAGAATATTATTATGACCTCAGTAGACACTGCGAGAAAGGCAAACAGTATGAAAAGGCACTTGATTATTCACTAAAGGCCGGTGAGCAGAGTATCAATGCTTTTGCAGTTGCCACAGCAATAGACTATTATGAAAGAGCTCTAGAATCCCTAGATAAAATAAATGATATGGAAAATAAAGAAAAGACTAGATTTACTAAAAATAGTAGGAGAACACAGTTTTGAAATAAATAAATGGGAAAAATCTAAGGATACCTGGGAAAAGGTTCTTTCCCTTTCAAAAGAATTGGAAGACAAAAAAACTGAAATCGATTCATTAATAAAAATTGGGACCATTCATAAAGAATTCAATGAATACAAAGAAAGTAAAGATTTTTTAGAAAGATCACTTTCGCTTTCAAAAGAAATAGATTATTATTATGGTATTACAAAATCTAATTTAGTCCTTGGTTATTTACACTGGCGGCTAGGTGAATTTGAAGAGGCAAAAGAACATTACGACCAAGGGATAAAACACGCTAAAGAGATAGAAACTGATAAATTACTGGCAGAGGCATATATCGATATGGGTAACATTTACACCCATAAAAGCGATATAGATAAGGCTATAGAATACGATAAAAAAAGTCTTGAGATATTAAAACAATATGATGCTTCAAGGAATCTAGGTAGAGTCTACAATAATATTGGCGATTTATACCTGAAAAATAATGAGTGGGAAGAATCTTTAGATTACTTTAAAAAGACTATTGAAACAGGTAAACAATTAGAGAACAAAAAGTTGATTGGTTGGGGTCATTTTAATCTTGCAGAAGCTTTGGCTAATATAGGAGATACAGAAGAAGCATTAAAAAATGCAAAAAATGCCAAAGAAACTTTAAAGAAAATAAACAATCACAGTGGCATAGCAGGAACCTACAGAGTAATGGGAACTATCTATAGACTGAACGGGGATTTGGACCAAGCTGAAAAATATGTAAAGAAAAGTCAAGAAATGTTTAAGGACCCAGATATACCTTTCGATAGGGCTCAGGGAAAAATTGAACTCGGCCAAATATACAAGGAAAAAAATCAAGATGATAGAGCTACCGATTGTCTTCAGGAGGCTAAAGATATTCTCAAAGAACTCGGTGCAGATCAGTTCGTTGAAGAAATTGATGATATGATACAAGATATAAAAGAATAAAATATTCCAAAAAGTGTTAATAACTGTCTTAATATTTAGGTCCATGAGATGTCCACGCTGTGGTACAGAGATGATGGACGGTTCATGTCCTAACTGCGGATATTCAATAAAAGAAAAGGGAAAAAGTAAAGATGATTCTCAAAGTCTTTCAAAAAATATCCTAAGATACATCACACTGATTTCCGTATTATTATTCGTTGGATTCATGGTCTTTAACACAAGTGCTATGCTGTGGTTGATTAAATTAATACTTCCGAAGACATTATACAATTCTAGCGTAATCTATCTAGTAAGTCCTATTCCGATGACACAGGATGGAAAATATTATTTTGCTTTAGGCCTATTTAAAATAAATGGCTACCCTTTTGGAATATATTATATAGGAATCATTGGAGCTATTTTTCTATCCTACATAGCTATGTTCTATGAAGGAACCAAAGGGTTTTTAGAATACTTAACAGAAACTTTAAAAAATGACAAAGATGGTCCAGATAAACTAAAGGGTCCATTGATGAGGGTTGCATGTGTTTTCGCAGCACTTCTTTTCATTTCTTATGTTTATTATATGGGTCTAGAATTGTTAGGAACTTCACCAACCACTCCATCTGGTCTGGAAGATAGCCCGCTTTGGCAATTTGCTTATAGCCTTACTAATGCAGCAGTGTGGGAAGAGATAGTGGTTAGGGTAATATACATAGGTATACCTATGGTTATATATGCTAAGATAAAAGGTCATAAAAATGCAAAAAAATTCCTAATCGGTGGTTTTGGATTAAAGAGTAGATTCATAATCATCTTGATAATATTCTCTTCAACTCTTTTTTCTCTAGCACATCTCGCCAGTTGGGATCTGACTAAAATATTTCCAACATTTGTAGCAGGTATTGGATTCGGTTATTTATTTGCGAAAGATGGACTTTATTCCGCAATAATACTTCATTTTGTTTGGGACTATATGTCAATTCCCGAAGAAATTTTGAACATTCCAAACTATAATATGTATTTTGGTTTATTGCTGCTATTTTGGATTGCAGTAGGAGGATACTATTCCTACTACTTTATAAAACATACTTTCAAGTGGTTTTTTAATCCTGAAGAAAAGGAAGAAAAATTAATACAACGAACAGACAGCGAAAAAGAGAAAGTATCTGGAACTGCTGGAGCTAGTTTTGCCTATGTTTGTCCTAATTGTGGTAATGGTAGTGCTGTTTATACGGATGATAGTAAACTAAAATGTAAAAGATGTGGTGAAGAATCGGATCCATCTTCGAACAGTTACAGGCAAAGGAATCTTGATAAAAGAAGGACCGGATGGCCTCCTTCCTAACTTAAATCTAAGAAAAATCAAAAAGCTTTATATTCAAGACGGTTTTCGGTCAAATGGTAGAATGTCGGATAAAATCGAAATTGAGATTGATCGTGAACTATGTACAGGGTGCGGAATTTGTATTGAATTCTGTCCAGTAGATGTTTTAGGTGAATCAGAAGATCTGAATCAGTACGATAACTTTTTTCCAGAAGTTAAAGATATAGACAAGTGTATCATGTGCAGAAGATGTGAATTGTATTGCCCTGATTTTGCAATACATTTAAAGGAGGAGGAAGAATGAAAGAACCAGGTGAGTACTTTTTAGAAGGAAACGAAGCATGTGCTGAAGGTGCGATGGCAGCCGGATGTAAATTTTACGCAGGATACCCTATAACACCTGCCTCAGAAGTGATGAACCATCTTTCAAAAGAATTACCAAAAGAAGGGGGAAGGTTCGTTCAGATGGAGGACGAGATAGCAAGTATGGCTTCAGTTACTGGAGCTTCATGGACCGGTATAAAAACGATGACAGCAACAAGTGGACCCGGGTTCTCTTTGATGATGGAAAATTTGGGGTACGCAGTAATGACGGAAACACCCTGTGTTTTGATAAATGTTCAAAGAGCTGGCCCCTCAACTGGGCAAGCAACAAAGCCTGGTACTGGAGATGTCATGCAGTCTAGATTTGGTAGTCAAGGTGATTATGAAATCATAGCATTATCCCCAAATTCTGTTCAAGAGATGTTCGATTTTACCGTTAAAGCTTTCAATCTTGCAGAAAGGTACAGAACTCCCGTAGTTCTCTTAGCAGATGCGGGAGTGGGTCACATGAGAGAAAAGGTAAAGATTCCTGAAGAGATTGAAACGGTCGAAAGACGTAGACCAGAAGAAGGTGAAACCGAATTCTTCGATACAGACCGAGATGACCACGTGTCATCCATGCCTAAATTTGGAGAGGGGTATGAACTCCTTGTAACTGGTTCTACTCACTTAGGAGATGGTACTAGGGATACTTCAAGTTTTGAAGCTCAAGACAACCTAGTTAGAAGATTGGTCGCTAAGATCGAGGATAATAGAAAGGATATCGAGGAATGGGAAGAAAATAATGTCGAGGATGCTGATCTGGTAGTAGTATCATATGGATCGATGTCTAGGCCAGCAAGAGGAGCCGTTAAAAAGGCCAGAGAAGAAGGTTATAATGTAGGATTCTTCAGACCTAAAGTGATGTGGCCCAGCCCAGAAGACAAGATGAAGGAAATTGGTGAAAAGTCCGATGTTCTTCTTTGCGAACTATCTTTAAGAGGTTATAGGATGGAAGTCGAAAGATGTGTTGGCTCTGAGAATCTACATATATTCGATAGATTGAATTCACTTCCGACAATCAATCAAATCTATGATAAAATAACAGAGGTGTTAGAATGATTACTTCCGAAGAAATTAAAGAAAAGTATATACGCAGTCATCCTTCACCATTCTGTCCTGGATGTGGAGACGGGATGGTTTTGAACGCCATGTCGAGAGCTGTTGAAGAGAGTGAACTAAATAAAGATGACGTTGTTGCTGTAAGCGGTATCGGTTGTGCTGCTTGGATACCTTCCCCACACTGGAGAGTTGATACATTACATACAACCCACGGTAGAGCTATTCCTCACGCTATGGGTGTAAAACTAGGAAACAAAGACCTAGAAGTGATGGTGGTTTCGGGTGACGGAGATTGTGCAGGTATAGGTGGTAATCACCTTTTACATGCTGCGCGAAATAACGTAGATTTGAATGTATTGATGATAAATAATGGACTCTATGCCATGACCGGAGGGCAGGTAGCCCCTACCACCGATTATGGTGAAGAAACTCTTACAACACCTTATGGAAATCCCGCTGCAGGTATGGAAGTAGCAGAGGTAGTGAAAGCCGCTGGAGCAAGCCATGTAGCTAGATGGACTACATATCACATGAATGATATAATTCCAGAGGTCGAAAAGGCTATAGAGAAAAACGGTTTCTCATTCATCGAAATATTATCACAATGTCCAACAAGAACCGGTAAAAAGAAAGGAATGAACGGTATTGAAATGCTCAATTGGTACAAGGAAAATACGAGTAAAGATCCTGATACTGATAAAATATACGTAGGTACTCTTGTTGATATCGAAAGACCGGAACTGACAGAAGAGATCTATAAGCAGATTGAAGAACAAAGAGGTGATTAAAGATGTTTAAAATTAGGATCGGTGGTTGGGCAGGTCAAGGAACAGTCAGAGCTGGAAGTCTTCTTGGTAAGTCACTTGCTATAGAACAAGGATATGATGTCGTCCAGAAAAGGTCTTACTCTGCTGCAGTTAGAAGTGGCATCGCATATTCTGATGTGATATCTGATAAAGAAAATGTTGATGAATTGGTTATCGATGTTCCGGATTTTCTTTTAATACTCTATCAGAAGACTCTAGATGAATGGAAGAGTACGGCAGAAAAATCAAGATTCTTGATCGTTGATAGTACGAGAGTTGATGATATACCTGAGATCAAAGGTGAAACACATAGAGTACCAGCAGGCCAAATAGCTGAGGATATAGCCACAGCAAAAGCGGCCAATGTAGTTCTCCTTGGAGCACTCGCAAATGTTTCTGATGATATAGAGCTAGAATCCTTAAAAAAGATAGTAAAATCAGATTTCTCAGAAAAATACGTTGATATGAACTTAGAAGCATTGGAAAAAGGGTACGAAGAAATTGAGAAAGAGGGGAAATAAGTTTATAAAAAGCGAAAATGTTATAATATATTCAAGTCTAACGAAGGTTGATTACAAATGGCTGACAAAGAGGGACTAGATCCGAAGAAGATCGGTGAGGCAGAAAATAAATTTAGAAACTTCATTCAAAAAAGGAATGAACTGAACGATGAAGCTAAGTTCTACAGAGAAGAGAGAGACAAATTGAACAAAGAAAAGAAAAAGTTAAGGAAGGAACTGAATAAGAACAAGGAAATTAGAGATGAGCTGACTGCTAAATCTAAAAAGCACAAAAAGAAAAGGAATGAGTATCAGTCCAAGGCTAAAGAACTTATTCAATTCAAGAGAGAAAAAAAGGATAAACTTGTAGATAACCTTGCGAAGAAAGTAAAGGAGATGGAGGGCGAGATCAAAGCCCTTAAGATGGAGCATCAAACTACAGCACTCACCGTTCAAGAGGAAAATGAACTTCTCGACAAGTTGAGGGAAAAAAGAAAAGAATTGGAAGAGAAAAAAGAACTTTTGGACGAACAGAATGAAATTTTAGATAAGGTTGAGGAACTAGATGAAAAGATAGATGAACTTTTCGAAAAAGCTGACAAAGAACATGAAAAGGTCGTTGAGTATTCCAATAAATCACAAGAATACCACGAAAAAGTTCAATCACTCTATGACGAAATAAATGACATTTCAAAGGAAGCTGATGAACTCCATCAACAGTATTTAAAAATCAAGGAAAGAGCTGATCATTATCACAATAGAGCTATGAAAATGAAATCTGAAGTTATCGAATTGAAGAAACAGAAACGTGAAGAAGAACTCGAACGGAAAAAAATACTGTTGGAACAGAATAAAAAAGTAAAGGAAAAGCTGGAAGATGACGAGGAAATAGAAAAAAAGAGTGATGAGGCACTGGAAAAATTGATAAAGAAAGGGAAATTAGAGATTTAACCAACAATTTTTTCTTCTCAAACACTATTCAAAAACTTGTTTATTATTAGTTAATCTCATTTTCAATAATTGCTATCTATACTATTATCGTAACTTATTATAATATGAAATCAGCCTATTTAATGTTGAAGAGCAATTTATAGGCGGAAATCTATGGGTAATGGAAAGATAGTTCCTGAAGAATTAAATATGTTTATATCCGAAAAAGGTGGAAATTCTTTAATAATTAAAGGAGGAACTGGAACGGGTAAAACTACCTTTGCACTTCAGATAATGGAAGAATACTATGGGCTTGCTAGAAGTGATTATATTTCAAAGAGAGTAGAAGATAAAAAATTATTTAAACAATTTCCATGGCTTAAGAAGAAGATCAAACAGCAGGATATTCTGGGTAATGCAAGAAAGTTACTGAAGAGTTTTTACTCTGATGATATAATTGATACAGTTTCTATGGAAGAGGTAGAGAAAACTCAAACTTACATTTCTCGAAGATTTTTGAAAAGTGTATATGAGGAAGAAGAGGGTTTCTCGTTTCAAAAAGAAGAACTACAAAAGCTAGAAGGAAAAGTTGAACGTAGAGAGATCATCGGGGAAAATGAAGAGATGAGTGACTCTTTTAAAAATGAATTCGTTTATGAGATTGGTAAAACACTTCCAGAAATAGACAAGGCCTATGAGATGGTAAAAGAAACCTTCCCAAAGACAGCCTTATAATAATTGACAGTATAGAAGCACTTAGTGATCATTACGGTATACCCAAAGAAAAGATCGTATCTGCTCTTCAAAAGGACCTATCAGACAATGGCAATACCAATCTTATATTTATTACTGAAAGTATGGAAACTAGTAAAATAGATTATATCGTTGAGGGAATAGTTGAGCTTGAAAAAAGAAACTATGATAATAAGGTTTTAAGGGAGGTGAGTATCTTAAAATTGAAAGGAAAGCAGGTTCAAAATTCAAAATACAACTTTAGTTTACTAGATGGTAATTTTAGAATAATAGAGTCCAATATTTCTGAAGATTTCACCAAGATGAAAAAAGAACCTATTTTAGTTGGAAAATCAGATAAGATCTCAACAGGTCATGAAAATATCGATAAAGTAATAGATGGTTTAGAATATCCTGGATTTCATATCATCGAGGAGGGTGAAAAAGTGCCTAAAGAAGTCTTAGAAAACATAATATCTGCATCTTTATCTAATTCATGTATCCTTAATCATGGAACGATAACACTTCCTCCTTTCGGATATAATTCATATCAGATAAAAAATATGTTGAAAGGATACATACCGGAGGAGAAGATTAAAAATTTACTTATTATGCAGCAATTTTTACCTGAACCAGATGAAAATATTATGGAACTGAGAGGAGAAGACCTATA
>JBKHIX010000178.1:0-2693 GCA_046538435.1 Thermoplasmata archaeon
AGAAATCTGGCAGGTAGTTCAGTATCTCAAAGAGATAATAGATAATAAGAAATATGAGAGTTATTCTAAAGAAAAAGATGTGATTTCATAAAGGTGTTATAAAATGAAAGATTTCAAACCTACAAAAGAATTTGCAAAAAAGCTAGATGAAGAGGATCCACTTAAAAATTATAGAGATAGGTTCAAGATATCTAAGGATAGTATTTACATGGATGGTAACTCGTTGGGGTTACTCAGCGAAGATTCAAAAGAGACTTTAGGTAGAGTCGTAAAAGAGTGGAAAGAACTAGGGATAAAAGGTTGGGAAGAAGGTGATATCCCATGGTTCTGGTATGGAGAGAAACTAGGGAATATGACCGCCCCATTGATCGGTGCAGAGGAGGAAGAAGTAGTAATAACTAACTCTACTACTGTTAACATACATAATCTAATAGGAACCTTTTACGAACCAGATAAAAGAGGTAAAAAAATAATCGTTGATGAACTAGACTTCCCTACAGACCATTATGCTTTGAAGGGGGAGATGAGAAAAAAAGGTATTCATACTGAAGATAATCTTATTGTAATAGAAAGTGAAGATGGTAGAACAATAGATGAAGATAAAGTTGTAGAAGCGATGGATGATGACGTATCGATCGTATTTTTACCTTCTGTGCTATTCAGAAGTGGACAGCGTTTGGACATGAAATACATCACCGAAGAAGCTCATAAAAGGAATCTCTTAGTAGGTTTTGACATCGCTCATTCAATCGGGGTGATTCCTCATGAATTCGATAAATGGCGGGTAGATTTTGCTGTTTGGTGCAGTTACAAGTATTTAAATGGTGGTCCTGGAGCCGTTGGTGGATTATATGTGAATCAAAGGCATTTTTATAGAACTCCGTCTCTCTCTAGATGGTGGGGACATGAAAAATCAAGTCAGTTCGAGATGAACCTTGATTTTACTCCAGCCGATAATGCTGGTGCTTGGCAGATTGGTACTATAAATGTTTTGAGTGCGACCCCTATCGAGGGTTCATTAAAAATGCTTCAAGAAGTAGGAATAGAAAATGTCAGAAAAAAATCTCTGTGGCTCAATTCATATCTGATCAATTTGGTTGATGAATTAGTTACAGAAAAACCATATAACTTTGGCATCGGGACCCCTAGTGAAAAAGAGGATAGAGGGGGTCATGTAGCTGTGACCAGAGAAAAAGATGCATATCGTATAAATTTAGCTTTAAGAGATAACGAAGTGATAGTAGATTTTAGACCTCCAAACGTTATCAGAATCTGTCCATCTCCATTGTATGTTCGATATGTAGATGTTTGGAATGTAGTAAATAAACTTAAGGGAATAATAGATAAAAAAGAATATGAAAATTTTGAGAAAAACACGGAAGGGGTGACATAAATATGAATGTTGAAAAGATAAGGAAGGATTTTGCACCGTTAGATAGAGTGACATTTTTGGCCAATTGCAGAACGTCTATACCGCCAAAACAGACTGTTGAAGCTGCAAAAAAATTCGTTGAAGAAGCAGGAGATAGAACGGCACTACCTCTAAAAAATGATAGAGAAGATAAAGCTGTAGAAGAAGCTGCAGAATTGGTTGGAGCTAAAGAGAAGGAAATCACCTTTATTCATACAACGAGTGAAGGAACAGCTGCAACCGCAGAAATGATCGATTTTGAGAAAGGCGATAATATCATAATAGATGATATGGAGTTTATGAGCAATGTAATACCTTGGAAGATTAAGGAGAAAAAAGAAGGAATAGAAGTTCGAATTGTGAAAAACAAAAATGGAAAGTTTACACCTCAAGATATTGAGGAAAAGATTAATGAAAAGACAAAAGTAATTTCATTAAGTTCAGTTCAAGAGTGCAATGGATTTAGGTGTGATATAGAAAAAATAGGTAAGATCGCTAAAGAGCACGATTGCCTTTTCATAATCGATTCGATTCAGCAGTTGGGTGCCATTGATATAGATGTGAAAAAATCAAAGATAGATGTTATGGCAGCGGGTGGGGCGAAATGGTTGTTAAATCCATACGGGGCAGGAATTTACTTTGTAAACGAAAAAATACTAGATGAACTAGACCCTGCCTATTATGGCTGGTCAAATATCGAACAGCCTGAACAAGGCTGGTTAGATGTTCTAGGGACCTCAGAGTATACTCCTATCAAAGAATACAGCATAAGAAACGATAAAGCAAAGAAATATTCTCTACCAATCACTGATCTTGAAGCAGGTATACCAGCCCTTGCATCCTCATTGAACTATATCAATGATATTGGAATAGATAACATACAAGAAAGAATTTTTAGACTTACAGATATATTGATCGAGAATATAGAAGAAGATAAGATTAAAATCGTATCTCCAACAGAAAGTAAAGAAGAGAGATCAGGTATTATCTCCATAAGGACAAAAGATGATCACAGGGTTATGGAGGTATTAAATGATAAAGACATAGTGGTTAGTTTAAGTTATGCTAGTGGAGCTGGTGGTATAAGAATCAGCCCTCATTTTTTCAATACTGAAGAAGAAGTCCTAAAGTGCTGTAATACCGTAAATGAAACAATGATGGATATATGAAATAAATAAAAAATAATCATCTTAAAAGATTTATATACCATATATACATAAACCAAACTATGATTGAGAGACCACGTGGTACTAGAGACCTTAGTCCCGAGGAAATGGACGCT
>JBKHIX010000179.1:0-2691 GCA_046538435.1 Thermoplasmata archaeon
TGTAGAGAAGGATGGTAAGGAACATAGAAGATAAATAAAAAGAGAGAAAGAAGACGAAAGCACTTTGTTTGTTACTCTGAAATATGAAACCTACGAAGATGGTGAGTTGATAGATACTGTTGAACAAAAGTCAAAAGTGGGGCTTGTAGATAAGGACAAAATACATAAATTACTCAATGAAACTGGTTTTGAAATAGTAAAAGAATTTGGAGATTATGACTATAAACCATATGAAGATAAAGACTCAGTTTGTGTAATAGAGGCTATTAAAAAAGAATGACTTAAATATTTAGAATACGTTTTTACAATATGGAAATAGACTTAAAAAGGTTATTTTACCCTTCTCTGTGTTACCACGGTTTAAAGAAATTAGGTTTTACTGGTGAGAATCCAGAAAGGGAATATCTAGAGAAATCTAAAGAATTATCGGATATGGGCGATGATTTTTCTTTCTCAGCTCCTGTTGCGGGCGGTCCCCTTTTTACATTCATCTATCAGATACCCAGCTATCTGGAACCAGAGAATACAGAGGAATATCTAGAAATCATGGAAAAAGTCAAAAAGATGATATTTAAAAAGAATATTGAAGATTTCAAAAAAGATTGGCCTGGCAAAACAAAATATTGGGATGAATGGTATACCGATTGCCTCAAAAATTATATTTTCCAGGATATCGGAGGAAAGGAAGAGAAAGTGAATAATATCATAGATGAATTCACTGAATTTCTGGTTGATATATGGGATGAGTATCAGAGTATATATGAAAACAAATTTCAGAACTATCCGTTCGATGAACTTCAAGCTAATATAGACAATTTAGAAGTAGAAAAGATCTGGGATGATGATTTCGGATGGAAATACCTTTATGATAGGTTCGATCTGATTATCTGCCCCGAGACAAAATCGACTGCAAGCAGTCTAGGACCAGAAAAGGTAGTAGTTAGAGCTGATTATCCCTGGGAGATCATGAAGAATTCAGTTATCCATGAAATAGGAGTACGATACTTTGACCTTTCAAAACTTTGTAACGAAGATATGACCCATGAATACATGTATGATGACTATGTGGGTATGTTAAGATTGATAGAAACAGGAGTTTGCTATAGAAAGAAAAAGATAATGCCAAATTTAAGAAAGGATTCTTTCGTCAAGGGGATGAGGTTAGAAACACTCGTAGAATGGAGAGGTAGAAGAGAGTTCAAAGATGATATGATAGAGACGATGAGCGAATTCTATAGTGATGCGAAAGAGAATGGACTGCTTTAAAGTTAAAAAATTTTTAAACTCTAGGGAAAGAAATAATAACTCGACAATTATATCACAATAGTGAGACCAATGGCAGAAGAAGATAGAAAGATAGAGACCATTGCGGTACATGGTGGAAGAAAAATAGATGAAGACACTAAAGCTGTAAACCCACCTATCACGATGTCAACTACATTCGAAAGGAGAGAGGATGGAGAGTATCCCAAAGGATATATCTACACGAGGGATAATAATCCTAACAGAAAATCGTTAGAAGAATGTATAAATGAACTGGAGGGTGGAGCAGGTTGTGCTGCATTTTCCTCAGGAACATCTGCTGCTATGGCTGTTTTTCAATCACTTTCACCTGGCGATCATATCTTAGCTCCTGATGATGTTTATCACGGGACGCAACATCAGTTGGATTCTATCATGAAAAAATGGGATGTAGATACTTCATATGTAGATATGACTGATTTGGGATCCATCAAAAGGGCGATAACTGAAGATACTAGATTGTTTTGGGTAGAGACCCCCTCCAACCCTCTGTTGAAGATTACTGATATTGAAAAGGTCTCAGAGATAGCTCATGATAATGATGCTGTGATCGTAGTGGATAATACATGGTCAACATCGGTTGTCCAAAGACCGTTTGAACTTGGTGCTGATCTGGTAATATATTCCAATACCAAGTATCTTGGAGGTCACAGTGATGCCATGGGAGGAGCCGCAGTGACTAAAGAGAAAAACGATTTTTTTGAAAGTATCAGAGAACTCCAAAAACACGGTGGTGCTTCACCTTCACCCTTTGACTGCTGGCTTATCATGAGAGGGATTCGTACGCTCCCGTACAGGATGAGAGCCCATTCTCAGAACGCTATGAAAATAGCTGAGTATTTAGAAAGCAATTCAAAAGTAACAAATGTACATTATCCAGGTCTGAAGAGTCATCCCGGTCATGAAGTCGCAAAAAAACAGATGTCAAATTACAGTGGAATGCTTTCTTTTCAGGTTGAAGGGGGTAAAGAAAAGGCCTTCGAGATCGCAGCTAATGTGAATGTATTTACGAGGGCAACGAGTTTAGGAAGTGTAGAAAGTCTTATAGAACATAGAGCATCGATAGAAGGGGAGGGAACGACGACTCCGGATAACTTATTAAGATTGTCAGTAGGTGTGGAGAATTATAAGGATCTTATAGATGATCTTAAAAGGGCTATAGACAAGTCTTATTAAAACGGAATATGTTTAAGAGATGACTCAGGAGAGATAATATGTCCTGGATAGAAGAGATTGAAGAGGAAAATGCTGATGCACGATTAAAAGAAGTATATGAAAGGATAAAGGGTGATAGAGGTAAATTATCTAACATAATGAAAGTTCACAGCCTGATGCCCTCTGCAATGGATGACCACATGAACCTTTACATGTCTATAATGTTCAAAGAGA
>JBKHIX010000080.1:0-9113 GCA_046538435.1 Thermoplasmata archaeon
GCAGTATCATGCCTTACTTCCCATGCATCATCATCAACCATATCTATTATCTTTTCTTTCGCCTGTTTACCGTTCACGTGGCTGAGTGCAATCACAGCATTTGCTCTTACTGTCTTTTCATCGTCATCTAATCTTTTTAGTAATACGGGTAAAACGTCACTATCAGCTATCAAACCTAGAGCTTTTACAGTTTCTGCTCTTTCCTTATCTTCTCCCTCTTCTGCCAATTCTATAAGACCTTCGATATCTCGTTTTTCCTTCATGTCTTCGATATATTTCCTAGCCATTGTAGCTCATATCCTCTTCTGGATCTCCTCTCTCAGCAGGTTGCTAATCTCTTCACCATCTGCTTTACCTTTAAGGTCTTTCATTAATACGCCCATCAACGGACCTACTGCGCCCATCTCTCTTTCTTTAACGAAATCTATCCTGTCTTCTACAACTTCGATTATCTTTTCTCTTAATTTTTCCTCACCGAGAGATTCCAATCCTGAACTTTCTATTGCATCATCTATATTTTTACCTTTTGATAGTTCTTCTAGTAGATCGGAAATACCCTCCTTTGCAAATTCACCGGAATCGAACCTATCGAATAGTTCCATGAGTTGTTCATAGGTGACATTTTCCATTTCATGACCTTCTTTTTCTAGGTCAGGGAAGATGTGTAGAAACATGTTTGCTGCGACTGATGGATGATCGTATTCACTGACCAGATCTTCAAATATTATATCATAACCTTTTCTAAATAACTGTTCACTCTGCTGTTTGTTAAGGTCATATTCTGATTGGAATCTTTCTATCTTCTCATTCGGTGTCTCAGGTAGGTTATCTTTTAATTCTTTTAAATGTTCTTCAGATACTGAGCTCGGTGGTACATCCGTTTCTGGATACATCCTTGCTTCCCCGGATAGAGGTCTAAGGAAAGTTGTGGTTCCGTCCGGTTGTGCCTTTCTTGTTTCTTCAGGAACACCTTTCAGTGCCATCTCTGCTCTTTCGATGACCTTTTCTAAAGCATTTCTTGATTTCTCTTCCGATTCTGTGACCAAAGCGAATGCATCGTCTTCTCCAACCTTTAATCTCTCAGATACACTTTCAATTTCCTTTTCAGTTATACCGAACTTTGGCAATTCATCGCTGTGGAATATACCTGCTACGCCTGTTTTCTTTGCATAATCAGCAAATTCAGGACCTAGGAGTGCTTCACCATCTTCTCCTCTGAGCATTCCATCGAATCCTTTGAGTTTGATGGCATAGACTCCATTACCTTTTTTCAGGCTTCCTTTGATTATACCACTGTCACAATCTTCGAACAGATCGGTAACATCATGGATCTCTTTACTTATCTCTGCCTCTCTTTCATTCAATTCTTCCTTGATCTCCAACAATCGAACCTGTCTATCTACTTCTTTCTCAACGTATTCAGGCAGCATATCGAGTTCCTGAACACCTTTCATCTCGACTCTAGCACCATTCTCAATAGATACGTTGAGGTCTTCACGAATACTTCCAATACCTCTCTTGACCTTTCTAGTGCCTCTGAAAAGACCACCTATAGTTTGTGCTACGGTTTTAGCCTCTTTAGGTGAAGTGATATCTGGATCCGTAGCGATCTCTACCAGTGGAATACCGAGCCTATCCAATCGATACACTTTTTCACCCTTCTTTTTCTCTATGCTTCTAGCTGCATCTTCTTCTAGACAAATTGAGGGTATTCCAATCTTTTTACCTTCTACTTCTAATTCACCATTCATTGCTATTAGACTGGTCCTCTGGAATCCCGAAGTATTAGAACCATCGATAACGATCTTCCTCATGAATTGTATCTCGTCCATAATATCTGCATCTGCATAGAGTGCCATGGTTAGTGCTAGATTCAATGCTTCTTCATCTGGACCTTCCGGTGGTTCTTCATCCAATTCTACTAAACAGGATGATGTTTTTGGAGATTGATATCTAAATTTCAGTCCTTTTAGGGCTTCCATCTTAGCAGCTTCATCGACTTCACCTAGCTCACTTTCTGTTGGTCTCAATTCTCTTCTGTAAGTATTTCCTTCCTCATCTACAAGTTCTGAATCGCAGTCACAGAACAGTTTTTTAGTATCTAACTGCTGATGTATCTCTAAACCACACTTCAAACCGAGTTCTTCATAATCTCGTTTCATGATATCACCTCGTCCTCCTTTCGCTTATTTCACCAGCGATATCGGTTTTCATTATCTTTTCAACATCTTCGTCCAAACTCAAAGCCCACATCAGTTTTACCAATGCTGTTTCTGGAAGCATATCTTCACCTGAAATTACTCCTGCTTCCAGTATCTGCCTACCGGCTGAATAGACGTGATCGTTGACAGTGCCTTTCAAGCACTGGCTGGTCATAATAACAGGTATTCCTTCTTCTATTATTTTCTTCAATTCTGGAATCAATTTAGTCTTCATATGTCCAAGACCAGTACCTGCTATCACTATTCCTTTATTTTTACCCGCATTCTTTATATCCTCTTCTGTAAGTCCTGGATGAGCATAGATCAAACTTACCTCTTCAACAACATCACCCTTTTTCTTTAGTTCTCCTTCAGGTTTCTGAGGTTCTATATTTAATTCGATATCACCTGATTTAGGATCAACAAATCCAACAGGTTCTGTATTTATTGATCGGAAAGCATCTCTTCTGCTTGTATGCATCTTCCTTACTTTCGTCCCTTTATGTATAGCACATCTGTCATCAGACATGCTTTCGTGCATGACAACGTAAACTCCTTTCAGGTCGGATTTGGCGACCTCCACAGCGGATAACAAATTTAGATGTGCATCGCTGGAAGGTCGGTCGCTTGAACGTTGAGAACCGACTAATACAACCGGAACCGGTAAGTTCTGTAAAAGGAAAGATAACGCTGCTGACGTGTATCCCATGGTATCGGTTCCATGAGAGATCACTATTCCTTCAGCACCATCTTCGATCTCTTCGATCACTTTATCAGCGATCTCTATCCAATCCTCCGGTTCTATATTTTCACTCAACTTGCTGAACAATATATCTACTTTAGGATTACATCTCTCACCGATCTCAGGATTTGAATAAAGTACATCTTCAGCACTCTGAGCAGGATGAACTGCACCGGTCTTGTACTCAACATAACTAGCTATGGTCCCACCAGTACCTATTATCGAGATGTTTGGTTTGCTCTCGTCCAATTCCACTCGCTTTTCTTTTTCAGTCCTAATACCCTCTCTCTTCTGGATGAGATCAACATCAGTCTCTTCATTTGTCTTATAACCGATATTGTAACCGTTATCCAACTTGATCGTGATTATGTCCTCACCGCTGAAACGATGATAAGGCATCAATATACCTTCGTAACTTCTCTCTTCATCTTCTATCTTAATACGATCGCCTACATCGATCCCTTCTAGTAACTTCTCTCTCATGATATCTGCTATGAAAAAAGAGTAGTAGTAAAAAACAATTTTTGTTTAGAAGGTAGCAGTTTAGATTAATTATCTATTTCACTAATGAATTTTTCAAGTTTCTTATTAGCTAACTTTTTTGAAATCTCTTCGATCTTCTCTGCTTTCCTTTTCTAATACTTGATTTTATCTCTATTCTTTTTAATATATTCTATAGCAGCTATCACACCTTCTTTTTCAATACGATAATGCTCATAAATTTCTTGTACACTGAGATCTGATTCAAAATACCACATATAAATGTTTGATACACTAATTCTAGTTTTATTATTTTTACTTTATTTATTTAGATAGTTTTCATATCCTATATCTATAAATGGCTACTAAAGCTGTTTCTAGTAACAGAAATATTATCGTAAATCCAGGAATTGATTTAGAATCTTCCTCTGGTACTGTTTGCCCAACAACAAGGATTTAGGACCTTCACAAGCTTCATTTACAGCACTCACACAAAAGAAATATTATTCACTTTCTTCAACTTTTAAATCTGTATAATTTATGTTTTTGAACTCATCAGATATTACGATATTTAATACAGCCTGATTTTCTCATATATTTCAACCCTTTTTACAAGATAGTACCAATTTTTTTATAATTTGATATAAATTATCTATTATGCGTCTAATCTTTAGTTTTTAAATAGTATATAGCAACAGATATAATTATACCTATTATCAAAGCACTTACCATATATCCAAATAATCCGGATCCATCTGAGGTATCTCCATCTTCTCCTTTAACTTTTATCTCAACAACATCTGTATCTGTATTTCCTGCTTTGTCTGTAACTGTCAATTTGATGCTATAATTCCCTTTCTCATCAAACTCATGTTCCACTATCTTTCCATACACTATTTTCCCATCACCAAAATCCCATTCATAGCTGACTATTCCCACATTGTCTGAAGATCTAGAACCATTTAATGTTAATTCTTCCCCAATATCCACAGTTACATTATCTCCTGCATCTGCAGTCGGTGGTTCAGATGATTTAACAAATACTTTTAGATGATCTTCGTCTTTATGTTCTGCCTTATCAAAGACTCTTAAATACACATCATATTCTCTAGGGTTTTCAAAAGTATAATTTGTAGTTTTTCCATAAAACTCTTTATCATCGATCATCCAGGTGTAATTCGATAATTCTCCATTGTCATTAGAATTGGAACCATCTAACGTCACTGTTGCACCAGCTTCAGTAGTTATATCTCCCCCAGCATCAGCATCTGGGGGAGTAGTATCTCTGACTGTAACATTAAGTGAATCTGTATCATAATTATCATCAAAATCGATCACTTTCAAATTAACTTTATATTTACCTGGGTCTTTAAAGTTATAAATGATAAATTCCCCTTGATAATTATTACCTTCTATGTTCCATAAATAGGTCTTAATCCCGTAATCATCCCACGACTCAAATGCACCTAAAGCCACTTTTTCATCTTCATCAGTTATGAAATCATCACCAGCTATAGCTACTGGGTCCTCATAATCTTTGACATAGATTTTTATTGTATCAGTATCCACATTACCTACAGCATCTCTTACTTTTAGGACTGCCTCATAGGTCCCAACATCATAAAACCGTGTTTTTACAGTTTTTCCATAATATGTTTCATTTTTGACTGTCCAAGTGTAATTAACAATACCTATATTATCTGAAGAAGCTGAAGCATTCAACTTTGTCAAAGTGTCATATCTAATCTCTTTATCCTGACCAGCATCTGCTTCTGGAGGTTCATTGTTTAATACGGTAAAATTCCAAGTATAGGATTCATCAATCTCTCCACCTTCACTTTCATACTCACTTGTTTTGACTTTATATTCCTGCTCTCTTTCCCATCCGTTATTTGTCCAAATTGCTGTATCATTTTCAAAGTTAGTTGATGACCACTCTTTGAATTCCCATCCATCGGGATCATCACCTTCTAAAATCTCTACTTTAGGTACTTTCGAAGTATTCATAGATTTACTGAAAACAACTTTCAAATCATCATCAGAGACTTCAGTGATTGAATTATCTTCAGGTACAGTGTTAATCACTTCAAGTTCAGCCATTTCATTGTAAAAGTAACTCCTGTTATATGGATATCCATCTTCTTCATCAAATCTATTAAAACTTACATACACATCTTCAGGATTAATTGACTTTGCAAAGAATGGACCTTGAGAAGAGAATACGTGATCGTATTCTTCATAGAAATCTATCAAATAATTTATCTCAGAATTATACTGGTCTTGCGATATGGTGATAGGAGCATTATTTTCTTCTCGCAGATACCACGGCATCCAATTCTTTTTAGTCATATTTTCTAATGTGCTGATAAAATCTTCACCCTGTGATTTAGATAACCAATGGATCCAATTCTCTGCTTTGTTTTCCCAACCATATGAACCTGTGTTTGTTGGAATAAAAGAGTCATTTTGAGTAACCAGGAACTGAGCAGCTTCGTAGAGCTGATGTGGAACTACTGGGAAAGAGTATTCTGTATAATACTTTCCGATCTCATCATCGACAGGAGAAGTAAAGTTTCCCCATATCGTATAGGTATCTTTTTCCTCATCCCACTTAGTTGCAGCTATGGTATCATACCATTCTTTGGCTCTACCCAATCCTTGAGTATACCAGGTATCGTTTTCATGGTCTTTATAAGCTAATTCTTTCATGAAAGCGTAATTTGCAATAAGGTCTTTGAGAGTAAGATCATGACCATCATGCCACTTTCCAGTTTTTACATCATATGTTACTTTTACTGCAGATTTAACATTTTTATCAACATTTTCCCATCTCTGGGTAGTGGTATTGTAATCTACAGCATCTGTAGGAACTGAAATGTTTTTATCAAGGATCATTGAACCTGATTCATTCTCGTACCAGTGATAATCTTTAACTACCTGATTTTTGTTATCTTCAGTTTTCCAATCACATCTAAAAGGGATCGGTTTTCCTGTTCTAGGATGTAAAGCTGCTCCAGGATCCATAAGCATCCGCTTCTGCTGTAATTCATATGGATGAGCAGAACCGCCTATTTCATTCCAATTATCCCTGTATAAAGTACCCTGTGAGGATAACTGAGCAAAGGTTAAATTATCTTTATAACTGTAAATAGTTCTCGGTGTAAAGTAATCGCTCCATCCCGTGATCACATCAGTTACTGCTGTTTTGACTTTATTTTTATTATATGTGTAATATTCATTCTTGGTTGAAAGAAAAATTCTAACTGATTCGTCCACACCTATTCTTATTGCTTTTTCCATATATTCCCAGTACTGATCGATATTGCTTATTTGGTTTTCATATAATCGTTTAGTAATCCTTTCTAATGTTTGATTTCCAGTCCCATTGTATCCATATTTGTAATCTGGGTCATGAACAAATCCTCCAGGCATATATCCTTGCCATCCTGCGTACATCTCAGCAGGTTCCTTATTTCGATAATATCTAGATGGCTGACTTATCCAACCACCAGTGTAGAAACTCCACTCTAAATCAGCTGGATCACTTCCCCAAACCGTTGAACCATATCCATAATCATATTTAATAACATATGATTTTATGCCACATTCTCTTAATAGGTCAGAAAAATACTCTGCTATTTTTTCTCTCTCATCCCAGAAACCAAATCGCCCAACTGCTTTTATGTCATCAAATGAATCTTTACTTTTAGGCCTATACTCCCAATAACCGTCATCACCCTTTCTTAATTCACCTTTTAATTCAGAATCGTTCATTGCTGAGTAAAGGGCTTCTGTAATCATCTCTATACCTTTATGTTTATTACCTTCAGCGGTAAATCCATTATCCTCTACAATATCTTTAAAATGATCGTATGAAGGTGATGATCTACTGAAAGGTAAATATCTAATATCTCCATGTCCTCCGTAGAATTCCTCAACAATCTTACTTCGGTTTACTAGGAAATTAGCAGCATATCTTACTTTTTCGATCGCAAAGGGATTGAACTCTAGTTTACCCTCTACTTTGCATTCGTACGGTGAAACTGTATGTGCTGGATTGAAAAATAAAGTATGATATGATTTTTCACTTTTCCAAGTCTCAATATTTTGTTTTGGTTCTTTATTCAAATCTTCGAGAAACTTTCCTTCAACATTTTCCAAAAAAAGATCTAATTTACCATCAGCAACTTCTTCTACTGTTGTTTGCCTATTAGTCCTGGTTTCTATTCTAATATTATTTACAGTGGCTGGTGTATCGCTGTCATCATTTATACTATTATTATCCACATCCTGAAAAGAACCTAAAGAGATAGATAAGCTGCTGAATAAAAAAATAAGGACAACAATCAAAGCAAATAATCGATTATATTTCATCACCTATCAATTTATATTATCTAAAGATCACATATTTAAAGATTAACCGTAAATAATTAAATATAGTAAAAATACAAGAATGAAATCAACCAATAATCGCTCATATTTCAAACAAACAATTTTATATTCCCTTTTAACTAGTCGAGCTTAAATCGATTATTTTAACAGGTGGATAAGATGGATGATAGGATAAAAAAGCATGCTGAGATACTTGCTTATTGGAGTACGGATATAGAAGAAGATGATAATGTTGTGATCGTTGGTAATCCAGAGGCTCACGAACTTTTCGTTGCTTTACACGAAGAAGTCGGAAAAAGAGGAGCTTTTCCAACTACGATATACACATCTAACGAGATGAATAGAACTTATCTGAAGAATTTCGAAGGTGAATTCAAAACACCAGAGCACACATTGAATCTTTACGAAAACGCAGATGTTGTGATCTTTGTAAAATCAGATCCGAACGAAAAGGCCATGAACGATGTTCCAGGAGAAGTGATCTCTGAATACTCTAAAAGTAGAAAACCGATAAGCGACTTACTACAGGAAAAGAAATCTTCGATAACAGCCTTCCCTACAAACGCAGCAGCCCAATTAGCTGATATGTCTTTATCAGAGTACCGGGATTTCGTCTGGAACGCAGTGATCAGAGACTGGAAAGAAGTACATGAAAAGCAGCAGATCTTAAAGGAAAAATTGGACGAAGCCGATGAAGTTCATATCGAAGGACCTGAAACTGACCTGACCATGTCAATTAAAGGAAATATAGGTGTCAACTCTGACGGTAAACACAATCTACCTAGTGGAGAAGTTTATACCGCACCCATACCTGACAGTGTAAACGGTAAAATAATGTTCGATAAACCACTGATGTATATGGGAAGAGAGATACAAGGAGTAAGGCTAAAATTCGAAGATGGTGTCGTTGGAGAACACTCAGCAGAGATGAATGAAGAACTGCTCTCTGATCTATTAGACACAGATGAGGGTGCTAGGAAATTAGGTGAACTTGGAATCGGAACCAACAGAGACATCAAAACGTTCACAAGAAACATGCTCTTCGACGAAAAGATGGGAGATACCATACATCTAGCTCTAGGTAGAGCTATAAACAGATCCATAGGAGAGGATGGAGAAGGAAACGAAAGCGCTATCCACATGGATATCATCAAGGATATGAGTGAAGGAACGCTCAAGTTGGATGATGAGATCGTTATGGAGAACGGCAAATTCATCTGGGAAATGGACTGAAAACCTTTCAAAAAATATTATTACTACTCTCTTCTTTACTTTTTATATGACATTCAATCCTCCTT
>JBKHIX010000180.1:0-2688 GCA_046538435.1 Thermoplasmata archaeon
CTATAAAAAATATATATTTAGATGTGTAACATTTAAATAATAGCAATCCAATAACAGCATTGCTCAATGAGGGTTTAAAATGGAAAAGACAAAAATGAAACTCCTTTCCCTGTCTTTGGTCTTTGCGTTAGTGATGATGGGTGTTGCATTTTCCGGATGTACAGAGGAAGGAAAAGGAGAAACATTGGTTGTAGGTACTACTGATTCTGTAGCTACTCTAGATCCTGCAGACTGTTATGACTATTTCTCTTCGAATGTGCTCTTTAACACAGTAGAAACTCTGATATCCTATGAACCGGGAACAACTGAAGTCAAAACAGTGCTGGCAAAAGATTATCATGTAAGCGATGACGGTTTGGTTTATACCTTCCCACTGGAAGAAGGAGTCAAATTCCACGATGGAAGCGAGATGACCGCTAGTGATGTAAAATTCTCTCTCGAAAGAGCGAGAGACATGGGTGGTGATCCAGGATTCCTATTGGAGAATATCGATAGGGTCGAAGAAGTAAATGACTATGAAGTAAAAATACATCTGAACGAACCATCTACTCCATTCTTGACTAAGTTAGGATACACAGTAGCAGCAATCGTATCGGAAGAGAGCTATGATACAGATGATTTCATGCCTACAGATATTGTAGGTACTGGCCCATACACGCTAGAAGATTGGCAAGAAGGTACACATGTGAAACTGAAGGAATTCGAGGACTATTGGGGAGATCAACCATATGCAGATAAAGTTACAGTACAACTTTATGATAATTCACAGAATCTGAAAAATGCGTTAGAAACCGACGAAATAGACGTTGGATACAGGACTTTTACACCTACTGAAAAGCGGGACTTGATGAATACTGAGGGCATACAAACAAAAGAAGTTGAAAGCCCCTATATCCGATATATCGTAATAAATGTGCAGAACGAACCATTCGATGATAAAGACGTAAGACAAGCAGTGGCAAATGCCCTAGATAGACAGGAGATAGCTGATGACGTTTACAGTGGAGAAGTAGAACCATTATTCTCGATGATACCAAATGGCATGTGGAGTCATGAATCAACCTTTAAGGATAAATACGGAGAAGGAGCAAATCTTGAAGAAGCTAAAAATTTACTAGAAAAGGCAGGATACTCAGAAGATAACAAAATGGATATGACCTTGTACTATACTCCAAGCCATTACGGTGATCTAGAAGATGAATTCGCTCAAGTATTCATGGATCAACTGGAAGCAACCGGTATGATCGACGTCGAATTACAAAGTAATGAATGGGGACGATATTCAGATGACATGGTAGATGGGAACATGGGATGCTTCCTATTAGGTTGGTATCCTGATTACTTCGATCCAGATGACTACATATCTCCATTCCTGACTACCAGCGGTGCACAATCACTTGGTTCATTCTATGATAACGAAACTATGAACGAAATGATTAAGGAAGAACAAACATTGATTGAACAATCAGAAAGAACTCCTGTCTTCAAAGATATACAAGAGCAACTAGCAGATGATGCACCATACATACCAGTTTATCAAGGAACGCAGTTCGCCGCTTTCAGTGAAGACATAGATGCAGATAGCGTGGTATTAGGTCCAGTGCAGATATTCAGATATTATCTGATAAAGAGAGATGGCTGGGAAAGATAACATCTAGTTCCAAAAACACATTTTCATTTTTTTATTAATTTCTGTATTTTTTGTCCACAAAGCTTATTAATGAAAATAAAGTTACCATTTTATTCATTATAGGTGGAATAAATGACAAGCAAAGCAGGGCTCGGTTCCTATATTGTGGTTAGATTGCTTTTATTGATTCCGACAGTCCTCGTTTTATTATCCCTAGTTTTCTTTATTCTAAGGTTAACTCCTGGTGGACCAGCTGCTGCCCATCTTGGGCCAAAAGCGTCAGAAGAAGCAATAGCTAGACTCGAAGAAAGGTTTGGTTTAGACAAACCAATATATATTCAATATTTCGAGTATGTTGCAGGGGTATTTCAGGGGGATCTAGGCGATTCTTTTAGATTTAGACAACCTTTGTGGCCAATACTAAAACCAAGGCTGATGGCAACTTTTGAACTTGCTATTTATTCATTTTTACTTGCTATAGGCATAGGAGTTTTTATCGGTCAAGCTTCTGCTAAAAGAAGAGGGACCGTCTTAGATTTCTTTGGTAACTTATATGGTATAGTGATTTATGCATTCCCAATTTTCTGGTTAGGTATGCTATTTATCCTATTCTTTAGTGTACAGTGGGGTTTACTTCCTTCTTCAGGTAGGTTCACCCCTAGAGTAGATCCTCCGGAAACAGTAACGGGGTTGTACACAATTGATTCTTTATTAGAGGGAAGTCTCAACAAATTTTTGATATCTGTAAAATACCTAGCACTTCCTGCCTTTACCCTTGGTATATATGTATCAGGTGTTTTCGCTAGAATGACCAGGACAAATATGTTACAGACATTACAATCTGATTACGTTGAGGCAGCAAAAGCTAGAGGGATAAGTGATAGAAAGGTAACTATGAATTACGCATTTAAAAATGCATTAATCCCTATATTTACTGCAATTGGCCTACAGTTTGCTCTAACACTGGCAGGGGCAGTTTTAACTGAAAGAACGTTTGGTTGGCCTGGTATGGCTAACTTTTTAGTTGAAATGATCGAAGAAAGAGATTATATGGCTGT
>JBKHIX010000081.1:0-9030 GCA_046538435.1 Thermoplasmata archaeon
CTCCAGCTCTGTGTAAATATTTTTGTATCTCTCATGGAGTGATTTATTCACTTCTTTGCCAAGTTCTTTAGCATCCTCTTCCGTGATTTCACTTTTTGAGGATATACTGTTGAGGATGGATAGCTCAGTTATCTTTTTCCTTATAGAATCTCTAGCTACGTTGGACCAGTCAATGTAATGTATTTTATCCATCTCTTTTTTGAGATCATCTGGTATTTTTACTTTTATTTCGGACATAATTGACCTAATTCAAGAATAAGAATTATTTAGTATTTATAACTGTTGATATTTTGATTTACAAAATAATCATAATCCATTTTGAATTAATTTAAGTTAAGATTGCCTGTTTAAGAAATATCTAGAAATATTCGTACGAGGAAGAGTTTTGATTCTTTTTTTAATGCTTTATTATCCTTACAGTATCTCCTTCTTTCAGTTCATGATCTAAACCGACTCGTTGTTTGGGAAATTTTGCAGTCGGTCCCCATATCCTTGCATATCTAAAGTTTTCTAGGAAATCACTGTGAAGTTTTTTACACACGTCTTCGACAGTAGCTCCCTTCTGAAGTATCATCGGCTCATCATCAGCTTTTTCTCCTTTAGGTCTAAGGTAAACTCTTATGAGATTCAATTCATTGAAGATCCTTTCTTTTAACTTCTCTAAACCTTCTTCTTTTTCAGCGGATATGTATAATGGATCCCATTCTTCCTTGATCTTATCGGAAAGTTTCTCGTTATGATATGGAAGGTCTGTTTTATTTATTATCGGGATAGCTGGGATGTACACCCTGTTATCGCTGAGATGATCTATCAGTTCCTCTAGAGTTATGTTATCCCTAATCACTACATTTGCGTTGATGAATCTATATTCTCTAAGTATCTCTTTGATCGTCTCTTCAGCGATATTGGTCAATTCTACGGTAGATCGTACTTCGATACCGCCTTTCTCTCTTTCATTGATCACGATCTCAGGCGGTTCTTTATTCAATCTAACTCCTGTTGCTTCTAGTTCATCCACCATGGTCTGAATATTATCTTTATAAACATCACCTAAAAGGATGATCATATCTACTTCTCTAGCTACTGATAGTACCTCTTTCCCTCTACCTTTACCAGATGCTGCACCTTCGACAAGTCCAGGGAGGTCTAAGATCTGAAAAACAGCATCTTTATATTTTAGGATTCCTGGGATCACATCTAGTGTAGTGAATTCGTAATTGGCCACGTTACTTTTTGCACCTGTCAATTTGTTCAATAAGGTACTCTTACCCACACTTGGATATCCAACAAGGCCTACCGTGGCATCACCTTCATGCCTTATGGCGTAACCTCCGCCCTCTGCAGTACCTTCACCCTGTCTATCGAGTTTATCCTTTAACTTGGATAGTTTTGCCTTCAAACGGCCTATATGTTGTTCTGTAGCCTTGTTGTAAGGAGTATCTCGTATCTCCTCCTCGATATCCTGTATCTGTTTTTCTAGATCATCAGCCATGTTACCAATTCAACTTATAACTATTCAAAAAGATATTGAATAAAAAGGTATCGATTGTTCAGTCCGATCCATATCTGTACTCTATGTTACAGCTGCCTTCTCGGCTGACCATACATGCTCCAACTGGATTCGAAGGTTTACAGACTTCGCCGAATAGAGGACATTCCTGCGATTCGATCAGACCTCTGAGAACTTCTCCACATCTACATCCTTCAGGCTCTTTGAACTCTTTATCTTTTAGCGGTTCCAAAATATTTTTGAATTTTTTTCTAGCACTGTACTGATCGTATTTTTCTTTTAGCTTTAGACCAGAATCAGGTATATTTGGAAATCCTCTCCATTTGATATCGAAGGGTTCGAAGACTTCATTTATCACTTTTTTAGCTTTAGGATTTCCATCTGGTTTTACGACACGATCGTACTCGTTCTCTACCTCTGCTCTTCCCTCCTGTATCTGTCTAACTATGAAAAGAACTCCTAGGAGTAAATCGAGAGGTTCGAAACCTGTAACCACCTGTGGGATATTGTACTTTTCAGATAAAGGTTCGTATGGTTTACTGCCTATGATCACACTCACATGTCCAGGTTCTATCAAACCATCTAATTTAACTTCTCCCATCTCAAGTATAGCTTTCAAGGCAGGGGGTATTACTCTGTTACTGGCCAATATACTGAAATTATCCGGTGGGTTTTTTGATATGACGTTGGCCGTGGCAGGAACCGTCGTTTCAAAGCCCACCGACATGAAAACTACTTCATTATCAGTTTTATTAGCTATATCAACTGCATCATCGATGCTGTAAACGATCCTTACATCAGCACCTTTGCTCTTTGCATCCATGAGGGATGACTCTTCTCCAGGAACTCTCATCATATCACCGAAGGCTGTTACTGTGATACCTTCTTCAGCTAGTTTGATTATCTCTTCGATCTCTCTTTGAGTGGTCACACATACAGGACAACCGGGACCCTGTCTTATCCTCACCCCAACATCTCTCAACATCGGGTCTAGTCCATGCCTAACTAGAGTATCCTGATGGGTTCCACAAACGTGCATAAGAGTCAGTTCTATATCTGCTTCATCGATTTCTTTTATTATTTGTTTGGCTTTATCCTCATCTCTAAATTTGAATTGGTCCAAGTCTATATCCATCATTCTTCCTCCTCAGCAGTCACTCCAACTATCTTGGTTTCTTTACCTTGAATAACCTTTGGTTTAGCTCCACACTCTGGACAGGAGATTACCGGTACGTTAAAATGGAATGCCTTTTCATCTGAATATTCTACACCACCCTCATATCCACATTCGTCACACCTTACCTTCGCCTCTATCTCCTTTACATTCAATTTAGAACCCTCTAAGATAGTATCTTTTCCAAGTACTTCATAGGCGAAGGATAATTGGTCTTCACCTAAAAATGTGAGCTCTCCTATCTCCAATCTAACTTCTTTTACCTTATAGATATCTCTACCTTCTAGCTCGTCCAAAAGTGCAGATACAAGCTGCTTCATCACTGAATATTCGTGCATATTGATAGAGTTTAGATTCTTTACCTATAACATTCTTTCGCTTGATTATTATCGGGTGGTCATTCGAACAGGTCTATAAACTCTAATTTATTTACATCAAATAGACCTTTATCACTGATCTTTATCTCTGGTATAACCAATAAAGAGAGGAAAGATAGTGTCATAAACGGTGATCTTAATTCAGAACCTGTTCTTTTGCTCAGTTCTTTTATACTTTTATAATCTTCTGAAACCTTAGTATAATCGTTATCAGACATCAATCCTGCTATAGGTAAAGGTAGACACTTCTCTTCTTCATCAGTTATAACACACATCCCACCTTTATTTTCGATGATCTTGTTGACAGCTTTACATAGATCTACATCAGTTGTTCCTACCCCGATGACATTGTGGGAATCGTGTGAGATAGAAGTGGCTAAAGCACCTTCTTTAATTCCAAAACCTTTTGCGAAGCCTAAAGATGGATTTTGGTTCGAATATCTGTTTATAACAGATAATTTGAGTACATCTCTATCTAAATCGGAAACAACATTTCCATCCTTTACTTTTGGAGCTGCAGTTTCACGTTTTGTGATCAGTTCTTTATCATCTATTGAAATAACGTTGATTTCCTTGTCCTGAGGTTTGATTCTAAAATCATCCTTCTCTTTCTTTTTAGTCTCGAAGTTATTGATGATATCTGATTCAGCTCTTGAGAATTTTAGTTCATCTCCATCGTAGACATTCTTACCGTCTATAAAGACATCTTTGATCTCTAAATTTTCGATATCATCAACTACTATGAAATCTGCCTTATCTCCTTTCTGCAGCAATCCTAAGTCAAGGTCATAATGTTTAACCGGTATTACAGAAGCGGCTTTCAGTGTATCCATCATAGGGATATCGTGTTCTAAAGCCTTCTTGACTGTTGAATTTATATGTCCTTCTTCTAAATCGTCGGGATGTCTATCATCGCTGCAGAACATACATTTATCGGGATATTTTTCTAATAAGGGATAGAACTCATCTAGCTTTTTAGATAACGAACCTTCTCTTATCTGGATCTTCATGCCCCTGTTGATTTTTTCCATACACTCTTCTAAAGTTATGCTTTCATGATCTGTGGTAATACCCGCAGATATGTATTTTTCTAGATCTTTTCCTGATAAACCAGGAGCGTGACCATCAAGTGCATCCGTGTATCTTTTGGCGGTCTCCAGTTTCTCCATCATCTCTTTTTCCTCATTTATGACTGCTGGATAGTTCATCACTTCTCCCAAATAACTGCAATCATAGTTTGAAAATAGTTCATCGATCTTTTTAGGACCGATCTTAGCTCCGCTTGTATCGAAGGAAGTGGAAGGTACGCAGGAAGGGACTCCAAAATAGAATTTTAACGGTACTTTTTTACTATCTTTTATCATGTATTCTATACCTTCGATCCCTAGAACGTTAGCTATCTCATGAGGGTCTGATACTGTAGCTACAGTTCCATGCTGTACTGCTACTCTAGCGAATTCTGAAGGTGGGAGCATGGTGCTTTCTATATGTATATGAGAATCTACAAATCCAGGTAAGATGTATTGATTTTTTACGTCATCTTTTCTTTCTATTTGCTTTATTTTTTTATCTTCTATTTTGATTTTTCCAGGGTAAATTACTTCGTTCAGAACATCCACGATTTTTCCTTCGACTTCCATAATATCATTATTTTACTTTCTTAATACTGGTTAATAATTCAAGATAAATAAATCATACTATTGGTATTAAGATAAATGAACGAAAGTGTAATTAATAACCTTTCAATGCAACCATCATGTTTCTCATAGCTCATGGTGGCGTTGGAAGTTCTCAGGATATGGATGAAAATGTTGAAGCTGCTGTAGAAAAAGGATATAGTGAAGGAATGGATGCTTTAGAAGCAGTAGTGGGAGTTGTTAAGGAATTGGAGAATGACCCTGTTTTCAATGCTGGAAAAGGTTCAAGGATGAGGTTGGATGGATCTATACAGATGGATGCAGCAGTGATGTACGATGGTGAGATAGGTTCTGTCGTATGCATTGAAAATGTGAAGAATCCTATTGATATCGCATTAGAAGTCTATGATTCACCATTTGTGATGCTAGCAGGTAGTGATGCTAGGGAATTTTCAGATGATATGGGTTATGGAGATTTTGATCCTAGTACAGAGAAAAGACAAAAAGAACTAGAAGAGATGAAGGAGAAGTTAGATGGAACTGGTGGCGAAGATAAAGTAAAGAAGATGAGAAAGTTCTATGAAAGGGTAGATGGTGGAGATACAGTCGGATGTGTTGCATACATCGATGGTGAAGCTGCAGCAGCTGTGTCAACCGGTGGTACGAGTTACTGCATGAGAGGTCGAGTAGGGGACAGCCCTATTGTGGGTAGTGGTTTCTATGTAGGAGAGAACGGTGCTGTTGTCTCTACCGGGAAGGGTGAGGAGATAGTAAGAGATATGTCTGCCAAAAAGTGCCATGATCTTATCTCTGAGTATGGACTGCAAGGGGCTTGTGAAAAAGTTGTGGATGAATTTGGCGATGATATGTCTCTTGGTTTGATAGCTGTTAATGAAGATGGGTTAGGAACAGCTAATAACAGGACGATGTCACAAGCAAGTATAGAATAATAAAAACCTACTTTTCTCTTTTTAATATGAACCTTCAAACTCCGTAATCACCTGATTAAATTTAAATGGAATGAGATGTATGCAGTTTTATCAAGTAAGACAAAAGGTAGAGAATACTGAGTGATAACTGTGAAAAATTTCTATAAATTATTGGAAGATATTTTAGAATTTGAAGGATACGATATCATCTCGAGTGAAAGAGGTAAGATAGTAGCTGCTTTAGAAGATAAAAAAAGGTCATTTATAATCGCAGGAGAAACACTCCATGATGATGATATCGAGAGGTTGAAGGAAGCGGAAAATGAAAAGAGATTGGTTATCTTTGAAGAAGTATCTGATGAATTGTTAGAAGATATTGATGAAGAATTTGAAGTATGGGACAGGGAGAAATTGATCAATAAATCTGGCAATATGACTTTAGAAAAATCTATTTTAGAAGGTATAACTGAAGGAGAGAAAGGTATAAAAGGACCTGACGAGGGCTTTAATTTTGATATAGAACACCAATCTAAAGAAGCTATTTTGAAACCAATAATGGATTTTCAAGATGTTTCTGAATTAGGAGAAAAATTTGTTAAAGGATTCAAGTACAGGTTGGAATTGGTTCCCCATTATGTTTTCAATTATAAAATTGAGAAAGGGGATGGGGATCTTACGAAAGGAAAATTGTATCTCAATGCGATCTCTGGGAAAGTAAATTACTGGAAAGGTTCATATGAAAGTGTGAAGGATATAAAAAGATCTCATGTAAAATTAGAACCCAATATACCTGATGAAGAGAGCAGTAAAAGGGCTAGAAGGGCTATAAAAGAACGTTTTTCTATCAAAAAGAGAGAGAAATGGGAAGATGAAGGAGTTACAATAGTCGAGAAGAGTGAGGAAGTACCTTCAGATGAAAAGATTGTTTTGGACAAAAAAGGCATAGTTTACGTTCCCATGTGGGCTGTAGAAGGTACTGATGGGATCATAGTTGTAAACGCAGCAAGAGGAAAAATAGAGTCAGAAATGAATTAAAAAGAAAAAGGTTTTATAAGCACTTTTTTAGTGATTTTCCAATTATCTCCATAGCCTTATCGACTTCTTCTTCTGTTAGGTTCAATGGAGGTCTGAATCTTATGGCTCTTTCACCGGATTTGAGGATCAATAGATCGTTCTTGAACAATCGTTCTTTAAGTTCGTCTCTTTGTTCTGTTGAAGGTAAGTTGAAGGCGCACATCAATCCTTTACCTCTTACATTTGTTACTCCTTCATGTTTTTCCTCTAATTCAAGAAGTCTTTTCTTGAGATAGTTGCCTACTTTTCCAGCGTTCTTAACGAGATTTTCTTCTTCGATGATCTCTAAGTATTTTTGACATCTGACCATGTCTACTAAATTTCCTCCCCAAGTTGAGTTGAGTCTACTAGATTCCTCAAAACAGTGATTATCGACTTCCTCGACTCTATCATTTGCCATGATTCCGCACACCTGAGATTTTTTACCGAAAGCTACGATATCTGGTTCGAAACCGTAATGCTGATGAGCCCACCATTTTCCTGTTAATCCCATACCTGATTGAACTTCGTCTAGGACGAACATGATATCGTTTTCATCACAGATCTTTCTTAATTTCTGTAAAAATTCAGGTCGGAAGTGTCTATCTCCGCCTTCACCCTGTATGGGTTCCATTATGAGTGAATTTATGTCGTCTCTATTCTTTTCGATGGCTTCATTTATCTGGTTTATAGATTCGTTCTCTTCCATTTTTACTCTTTCTAACACGTCTTCCGTTATCGGGAAAGTCAATTTTGGCACATCTATCCTCGGCCATTTGAACCTTGTAAAGTACTGATACTTTCTTGGGTCGAAAGTGTTAGTTAAACTGAGAGTATAACCTGTTCTTCCATGGAAGGCATCCTTGAAGTGAAGGACTTGATGACCAACTTCTTCATCATATCCTTTCTGGAAGTTCTTTCTTACTTTCCAATCCATACTTACTTTTAAGGCATTTTCTACAGCTAAAGCACCGCCACTGATGAAGAAATAATGTTTCATATAATCAGGACCGGCTATGTTTGCGAAAGTTTCTGTGAATTCAGCCAGTTCACGTGTGTAAATATCAGAATTTGAAGGTTTATTGATCGCAACCTGTTTAAGATGATCAAGAAAATCGTCTTCCATCATCTTTGGATGATTGTGTCCAATCGGAAAAGTTGCAAAAAATGTAAAAAGATCTAAAAATTCTTTATCTCTCTTAGCATCGTATAAATAACTACCATGGCTTTTTTCATGGTCGTAAACAATATCCATTCCATCTCCTATAGTGTATCTCTTCATTACCTCATGGACCTTATCAGCTGAAATTCTATTCATTCTAGCACCGATTTTGGGCAAGAGGAAGATATATTAAAATCTTTCTTGAAGAAAGGAGATGGTTTTATAAAGTGACTCCTGAAATAATCACGTTGTCTAGGTATAATCCTCCATAATCAGCGGACAGATCTTCATAGTGATTTTGGACATTATTCGTTACTACTCTGAATCTGATCATTATTGTTTCTCCAGAAAAGTCTGATAGATCTAATAAAAGTCTATTAAGACTATTGTTGCCCGTCTTAGCGCTGACCCAACCATTATCGTTTTCTGGATATAGACTATCATCACCTGAATAACCAGAAGCTGCTCTAGAACCTAAATTGATAGATTCCCATGTTATACCGTTATCAGTTGTTATCTCCACTCTGAATCCGTCTGGTGGTCTTCCTGATCTTTCATTGATATTGAACTTGAAATCTGCACTCAATTTTGCTGTTCTAGCATTGGTCAGGTCTATACCGCTCGAAATCAATCTGTTATCGATCCCACCTCTAAACTGTTCATCATCGGTTCCATAATTGATTCCGTTCCACCATGCTTTGTTGTTATCAGTTTCATTAACATAATGCCAGACATCCATCTGCTCTTCTGGTATATCATCATAATAGCTGTCACCCTTTCTGCTAGCTGTTATACCCACATCATCAATAAGCCAACCACCGGGTTCGTTTGAGCCACCGTATTGTTTGTAGTAGAATCTAACCTTTAGCTTTTCAGCATCATCCGGCAGATGTCGGAATAGATTAACTCTAACGTATTCCCAGTCTAGTGTACCATCAGCGCTCCGTCCGTTCCAGCACCAGTGTATTTCCTTATCATGATCGTCTTTTGGAAGATCGCCTCCTAAATATAGATTACCAGAATATGGACCTATTGAAGGTTTGACATACTTCCATCCCTGCCATACATTGTTTTCAGTGTAGTTCAACTCTATAAAGCCTCCATTTACACCGTTTAAAAGCTTGTATTTGTGCCAGAAAGTCAGATATGCTGAATCCATATCTTCGATATCTATCTCAGGAGTAACAG
>JBKHIX010000010.1:0-34201 GCA_046538435.1 Thermoplasmata archaeon
AAAGCGCCGAGGAGGAGATTCGAACTCCTGTGGTGCGCTGCACCAGTGGCTCTCGAGGCCACCGCCTTAGGCCGGACTTAGCTACCTCGGCTAGGTGTTTTCAATTATTTTTTGTGACTTAAAGGGTTTTGTTATTTAGAGGATACAGCCTTCTCCACACTCACCAGTGTGGAGGCTGTTGGAACGAAGTTCCGACAAGTAGCCGGACTTAGCTACCTCGGCAGATCGAAAATATACAAGTGGTCAAATCAAATAAAACGTGTTATTTAAGAGTTGAGATGGATTTCAAAAAAACCGTTAAATTTTATAATGAGTGTTTGATGTTGGATAGATGCAAAAAAGAATGGTTGGTAAGGCTGTAGTAGTAATTCTACTTCTCTCTATTTCCACTGCTGTTGTAAATTTACATGATGGTGAAAGTCACGAAACCCAGTTCCAGAGATCAGAATCGTATCCTATTGCTACTTTTAATTACACTGGAGATATTACTGGCTACAGTGCTCCTGATAGTTCATATAAAGCTTTCAATCAGTTATTGAATTCTGTACACGATACATTGACCATATCAGTCTACGAATTTCAAAATATACATCTAGCTAGATCGATCTCAAATCTTTCCGAAGATGGTATAGATGTAAGACTTTTAGTAGAATCCGCTCCAGTAGGAGGTACCAGCAAACAAGAAAAGTACTGTTTATCCATAATGAATTCTAGTGGAGTAAAACTAAAAAGCACAGATTCTAAAGATTTTGAATATTCTTACTTACATTCAAAATACATCGTTGCTGACAACAGATACGTACTGATCTCATCTGAAAACTTTGGATATACCGGATATCCTTTAGAAAATACAAATGGAAACAGAGGATGGGGCGTTATCGTAGAGGACAAAGATACTGCCAATTATTATGGACATCTATTCAACCATGATTGGAACAATTCTAAGTGGATGGCTATAAACTATCAAAGCTCAATAAAAGTAGAACTGAATAAAGGAGGTTATTCTCCTGAATTTGATTTAAACACAATAAATGGTAATATAAAACCCACACCCGTGATATGTCCGGACCACTCCTTATCCAATTATTCTATTTTAAGGATGATAAGGAATGCGGAACACAGCATCTATATCCAGCAGTTTTACATAGATGATTGGAAACAGAATCCCTATGTGGAAGCTGTTATCGAAGCAGCTGAAAGAGGGTGTGAGGTGAAAATCCTTTTAGATTCTACATGGTACAACATACTGGAAGATGAAAAAGATAACGATGATTTTGTTGAATATATCAACAACTACTCAAAAAATAATGATTTAAAAATGGAAGGAAGGTTAGTCAATCGATATCATGGACTCAGTAAATCTCACAACAAAGGCATGGTAATTGATGGAAAAAAAGTTTTGATATCAAGTATAAATTGGAATTTGCATTCTATAAATAATAATCGAGAAGTTGGCATAATAGTAGAAAGCAGAGATACTGCCACTTTCTTTAACGAAATATTTCTTCATGATTGGAAAAAAGATCTCATCAAACCGATCCCAGAAGCTGGGCCAGATAAGACCGTTTCCGTTGGTCAAAAAACAACTTTCGATGGAAGTCACAGCTGGGATGATAATGATATCGTGTCATATCATTGGGATTTTGACGGTGATGGTTCCTATGATAAAGAGGGAAAATATGTTAATTATACTTTTGATGAAGAAGGAGAGTATGAAGTAAGTCTAAAAGTAAAGGATCAAAAAGGACATGAATCTATAGATGAAGCTTTAGTTAAAGTCGAAAAAAATAAAGATTCAAAACCTAAAATTTACTATTCCTTAGTTTTAATACCAATTGTGTTCTCTATAGGGCTGGTTTACTTGAAAAAACTTAAAAGATGATTCAGCATATTCTGGGTACAGGATCACCAACAGGTGTTTCCAATATTCTCGTACCACCTATCTCTGTTTTTAATACAACACCTTCAACATCATCAGTAACCCTGCCGATGATGGCTGCGTGTCTTCCATATTTCGTTTTCTTAATAGCGGATAATATTTTTTCTGCTTTAGAAGGATTTACAGCCAAAACCATCTTTCCTTCGTTCCCGATAGTCAAGGGATCTATACCCAGCATCTCGCTTGCTGAAGAGACCCAGTTCCTGATCGGAATCTTGTTTTCTTCGATCTCAATACCGATCTCTGATTTATCAGCCCATTCATTCAAGGTATTGGCTAAACCACCTCTAGTTGGGTCCTTCGCAGCCCCAACTCCTCCAACTGTTAACGCTTCATGCATCAAATCAACCAATGGAGCCACATCACTCTTTACATCACCCTGAAAACCGTATCCTTCTCTTTTTGAAAGTATAGTTACACCATGATCACCGACATAACCAGTAACTATGATCTTATCTCCTTCATTCAGATTGCTGTCTGAAAGCCATCTAGAAGCCCTTCCCCCAGCAACTTCAAAATTTTTATCCAATAAAGGATGTCTTCTACCTATTCCTGCTGTAGTCATTATAGGTTCATCTAAATCACCTTTCATGACGACTTTCGTGTCTCCAGTTATTATGGGCACCTTAACGGATTCAGCAGTTTTGCCAGTACTCTCTAATATTCTTTTCAAATTCTCTCTAGAATAACCCTCTGGTACGACTATAGCTGTTGCAAGGCCTATCGGTTTTCCGCCTATTGATAGAACATCGTTTATTGTTCCTGCAACAGATAATGAACCGATATCACCTCCGGGGAAAAATATGGGTTTTACTGTATGACCATCGATTGTAAAAATTATATCATCTATTACTGCGGAATCATCAAGATCCGAGAGTGGGACTTCTCCTTCCCCACTGTCAATAAATGGAAGAATCGTTTCCGATATCAATTCTTCCATCTTTTCGCCTCCAGCACCGTGAGACATGGTGATGAAATCTTCGTCTTCCCTTATCATGGTCTCAACACATTACTATCAGTTATATTATTTTGTTGCTTCTATCCAAGGTTTAAATAAGAAGTAGAACAATTCACTTACGTGAAGCCATTTAGTAAAAAAGCTGTTGCTATAGCAGTGATTTTTGGGATTATTTCAATTATAATACTTACTTATTTAAAGGCTCAAGGTATATTCCTAATCATAATGATCTGGATATTAGTACCTGTATTAATTAAGAAGGTGTCTGATAAATTTAAAGATATGAGGAAATAAGCGAAGTGTTTAAATAAGATAGATTTGCACTTAATATTGTCAAAGGGTTCTGGAAAAATACAAAATAAAAAAATTTATATTAAATAAGAAGTGTATGACTCCTAATCTGAGAAGGAATTAGAAAAGTGTGAGATATGGTCGGAAATTCCCAAGGTAAATCAACGGATAAAAAGAAATCATCCAGTTCTTTAGATGGGACTTTATCAAAATCTCAACAGGCTTTAAAAGATCAATTGTGTGATTTTGAATATATAGATGAATCAACTGCAGATGTTTTCATAGAATCAGGATACAAAAGCTTAAAATCCATTAGAGATTCATCGATAACTGAATTGATGGACAATGTTGGATTAGATGAGCAGCAGGCCAAAAAAATAAAGGTAGAAACTCGTGATTTTCTAAAGCAAGAAGATAAAAACGTTGGTGAAGGAGGGGATGAACTAGAACAATGGCTTACTGGTGAAACAGAAAAAGGATTAGGAGGAGTTTTGGACGAAGATATCGAGAGCGCAAAAGGACAAGACCCTTTGACAGAGGAGAGCAGCACGGAAGAAGATGACGTTAATGCTTTGAAAAGTTGGTTGTCTGGGGAGGAAGAATCTTTCTCTGAGTGGCTGGGCGAAAAGAGTTTTGAAGAGGAGAAAAAAGAACTTGAAGAGGAGCTCGAAGATAGAAAAGACAAGATCGAAAGGAAAGAAAATGAGCTTGAAAGTGAGGAAAGAGAGCTCGAAGATCTGAAAAACACATTCCAGGAGAAATTAGAAAAAATAGAAACAGGTGAATTCGATCCTCAAGAACTGATCGAAGAAAATGCTGAGTTGAAAGAAAAGATCAATCAAAAACAAGAAGAACTCGAGGAACTTGAAGAAGAAAAAGAGAATATCGAGGAAGAGATCGATGATATAAAACAGGGCAGCGTTGCCATGGTAAAGTATCTAAAATCTCAACTTAAACAACAGCAGGGTGAAGTTTCAGAGGTCTTTAAGAAAGAAAACGAAGAACTAAAAGAAGAAATTGAAAAATTAAAATCTCGAGAGCCAGTTGGAGAGATAGAAGATTCTGAAGTACAGGAAAGTCTTGATAATTTAAATGAAGAATTGGAAGAAAAGGAAGAAGAGATCAGAGATCTCAAGGAAGAGATCAAATTCAAAGAAGAAACTATAAATGATCTTAAAGAAAAACTTGAATACAAACAGGAGGAATTAAATCAAAGGGAAGAAGACCTGCAGTACAGAGAAAAAAAGCTGAGGAAGGAAAAACAGGAACTCGAATCATTAAGAGAGGAGTACGGAGATACTACAGAAAAAGAGAGAAAAAGGCAGCTCGAAGATCTAAGGAGTGAAATAGACAGAAAAGAACAAGAGTTGAAGGCGAAGGAAAAGTATATCGATCAAAAGGAGAAGGAATTGAGAGCTAGGGAGGAAGATCTGATAGATGAAGAACTCGAGGAAAGACAGGAAGAGATACTCAAAGAGATCGAACAGGAAAAATGTAAAACGGGCACCACAAGGCTTGACGACCTTTTACTAGGAGGTATACCTCTTGGTTCCAACGTATCTATATATGGGCCTCCTCATGTCGGCAAAGAGATCTTAGTGAACTCCTTTGTTGCAGAAGGGTTAGAGAAGGGAGTTCCAGCTATCTGGGTGATAACCGATAAGACGGTTGAGGATATTCAAGAAGAAATGAAATACATGCTTCCAACATACGAGGAGTATGAGATGAGAGGACTAGTTTATTATGTAGATGCTTACTCAGTCAGTATGGGAGAGGTTGAGGAATCAGAGAGAGATAAAGATTATATCACATATGTTGAAGATCAGTCTGATGTTAAAAAGATAACCGAGGCTGTGGATAAGTATGCCAATCAATTGAAAGACGATCATAGATACTACAGGATGGCTTTCGAATCCGTATCAACGATAATCGCATATTTGGACACAGCTACCACATTTAGGATCCTACAACCGTTTGCAGGGAGGAGGAAGAAAGACAACGCAGTTTCATTATTTACGTTGGAGAAAGGCATGCATACCGAGCAGGACATATCGATGCTGGGCCACATAATGGATGGAGAGATCAATTTCAAAGTCCAGCAGCTCCAGAATTATTTGAGAGTGGAAGGACTGGGAGATGTACAGACCAGAGACTGGGTTAAATACCAGGCAAGCAAAACCGGAATAACTATGGGTTCATTCTCCCTCGACACTATCCGGTAAGGGTGGATATTTTTGGATCTTACAGAGATTTTAGGAACTGCTGTTCCTTTAATCATGTTACCTGTCTTATCAGTCTCTCTTCTTATATTCTATCTGCATAAGAAAGAATTTTTGAAAAAATCTGGTTTTGATAAACCAGAGATCGGGTTGATACTCGTTGGATCTTTTTTTGGTCTAGTCGCTGATGTACCATTGATAGTGTCAAATGAAACTCTTTTAAACATCAATCTCGGAGGAGCTTTGATACCAATAATAGTGTGTGGAAGTTTGATATATAAAAAACGGTTAAAAATATGGAAACTGTTAATCGGTATATCTATAGTAAGTGTGGTGGCTTACAGAATCACAAGATATGAACCAAACCTAGGAATTGTAGCTGAATTTCCCTACTTTCTTATACCTTCTTTATTGGCTTTAGTTATCGCCGTGATGCTGGGAAAGTTCTCTAGCGATGATAGATACCATCAGATTCCGTATACCTATACGTTCGCTGTATTAGGGAATTTGATAGGTGCTGACATAGTTAGAATTCCCCAGCTCGTTGAAGAAGGAATAATGGGTTCGATTGGTGGTGCTGGGGCAATGGACCTTGTTTATCTATCTGGACTGATATCCACTTTACCACTGATCTTCATATATTACTGGTCTGAACCTTTCAAGGACCATCTAGACCCTGTATCTAGAAGTAAAGAACTAATTTATCAAAATAATTTTAATAAAAGTTACAACCTTATCTTAAAAGCTGTCCAGAATGAAATTGATAAGGCTAGACGTCTTATTGAAAATACTTCTTCCAACCCTTTTTATAAAGCTGATAGTTTTTCAGATGTAGAAGTTTTAAAATATTTCAATTTTCATCCTTACGTGATATTTGATTTTATCTCATTCAAAAAACAAAAAACGATTGATTCTCACGACAAAGCCCAAAAAAACTATCTTACTGGTAGATTGTTAAAAAAAGGGGTAGAAAAAAAACTAAACGATAAAGTAAACAGCTTATCATCCAGGATAGTCGCTTATATCATCGATTTGATAATCCTTATAATACCCATAATTTTGGTCCTATATTATCTCTTTCAACAAGGAGTGCTAGGTATAGAAATAGTTTCAGGAACCCCTACGTTCAAAGGTAGAACAATATTAATGGCTATCTTATCCTTGAGCATTTCGATACAGTTCCTTTATTTCACACTACTAGAATGGTTGTTAGGAGGTAGTCTAGGGAAATTACTTCTAGGTCTCCGAGTCATGGATGATGATTTTACCGATTTGAGCTTTGTACAGAGCGCTGCTAGAAATGCTGGTAGGTATGCAGATATGATCTTATTTTTCTATATAATTAGCATCGCACTCATCATCCACAGCTCAGAAGATAAAAGAATTGGAGATCATATCGCTGGTTCTAGAGTAGTGAAGATTAAATAACCTGCTCAATATTGCGAACCGATACAATGAGATCTAGGATAGGAAATATTTTCGAGAGAATAGATGAGGATTTAGATGCTGTAGTAATCTTCAATTCCACAAAACCCCATCTTGACAAGACTTTCTTTTACGCAACTGGACTCACGGAAGGTCAGTTCGAAGGATGTATTCTGGTGATGTATCCAGATCATTCCGCTGAGATACTGGTTTCAGAGTTGGAAGCAGAGAGTGCAAGGAAAGCAGACATCCCTTTGACCGTCATGAAAAAAAGAGAGGAGAGGGAAGAATTTCTTGAAGATAGATTGAGATCAATGAACAAGATAGGTATAAATTCTACAGAGATAACACACTATGCTGTTAAGCAGATAAAGGAAAACTCTAGTGCTGAATTGATAGATGTTTCCGACCCAATAATCGATGCTAGAAATATAAAGGATGAGAAAGAGATAGAAGTCATGAAAAAAGCATGCGATATAGCTTCTAAGGCTGCAGAAAATATCACAGAATTTATTGAACCCGGTATAAAAGAATACGAGATCGCTGCTGAACTGTCATACAGGATGAGAAAGATGGGCGCTACTGGAGACGCTTTTGAAACAATCTCATCCAGTGGTTCCAATACGGCTGAACCGCATTATACCTGTGGTGATAGAAAAGTGAATGAAGGTGACTTTGTACTGCTGGATTTCGGTGCTCTATTTAAAAAATATAGATCTGACATAACGAGAACTTATGTTGTCGGGAAAGCTTCTGACAAACAGAGAACGATGTACGATACCGTTCTGAAAGCTCAGAAGGCAGCGTTAGATAAGATAGAACCCGGTGTGAAAGGGACAGAAGTACACAATGCTGCTGCGGATGTGATAGATAGTACGGAATTTGAAGGAAAATTTATCCACGGCTTGGGGCACAGTCTAGGGTTGTCTACCCACGATGGATCCGGTTTGAATCCAAGTATCGATGTAACATTAGAACCTGGAATGGTATTCACCGTAGAGCCAGGAATCTATATATCAGGATATGGTGGGGTAAGGATCGAGGACGATATAGTGGTTACAGCGGACGGATATGAACTATTAACGACTGCTGATAAGGAATTTAAAGAAATCTAGATTGATGTAGATAAATCAAAATATTTATATCTCTGTATTGAATATCAACGAATAGGTGAAATCTTGGCTATTGGATTTGTCCTCATAAAAACTGCACCAGCCGCTGAAAGAGATGTTTACGGTATATTGAAAGATATTGATGAAGTCCAGGAAGTGCACTCTTTGTTTGGAGAGTTCGATCTGATAGTAAAACTCCAGGCAGAGAATTTTAATCTACTTGGACAGGTGGTTGTAGATAAAATAAGGTCTATAGAAGGTGTTGAGGACACTAAAACATTGACAGGTATAGAGTTTTAAAGGAGGAAAAAAATGTATATGAAATTCTTGATGGTAATATTACTGACGTTGGGTTTAGGACTGTTCTTGTCAGGCTTATTCACAGCCTATTTTGGACGAGGAAAGAGTCGTATGGTCGGTCTTGCTTTGACTGTTATAGGTATATTATTCTGGGTAGTCACATACGTGATGGACATGCAGGATATACTTTTCGGCAGTAGCTTTGACTTCATGGGCACATTGACGACCGCAATCACGTATGTTGGTGCCTTTGTAATCGGAGCAATAATCGCTGTAGGAATATTCCTCGTCGCTATAATGAAGACGTAATAACAGCGAAAAAACTATTTCTTACCCTTTTTTAACTTTCTAATATGGTTAAGATTATATTTGAAAGCAATAGTTATCTAAAAGAAAGATTTACGAGAGGAGATTATATTGTTTGATCCAGAGAAATTTATAGAAGAGAAGATTGAAGAGATAAAACAGGTCGACGGTAAAGCTGTAGTGGGCTGCAGTGGCGGAGTTGACAGCACTGTAGCCGCTGTTTTGGTCGGTAAAGCTATCGGTGACGATCTTTTGGCGATATATGTCGATACCGGTTACATGAGAAAGAATGAGACAGAGAATATGGATGAGATTCTCGAGCATATGGGTATAAATCACAGGATAGTACATGCTCATGATGAATTCTATGATGCTATGGAAGGTGTGACTGATCCTGAGAAAAAAAGAAAAACTATAGGAAATAAATTTATAGAGATCTTTGAAAGAGAGGCTGAAGACTTCAGTGCAGATTATCTTGTTCAAGGTACTATAGCTCCTGACTGGATCGAGAGTGGTGACGAAGTAAGGGATACAATAAAGTCACATCATAATGTAGGTGGATTACCTGAAGAGATGGGGCTGGATCTTATAGAGCCATTGTATGACTTGTATAAAGACGAAGTTAGAAAAGTGGCAAGAGAATTAGGATTGCCTACTGCTGAGAAACAACCTTTCCCTGGACCAGGTTTGGCAATTCGTGTTATGGGGGAAGCTACACCCGAGAGAACTGAGATTGCTAGAGAGGCCTGTCATATAGTTGAGACTGAGATAACCAAAGCAGTCGAGAACGATGAGATGGAACGTCCGTGGCAGTACTTCGCTGTATTGTTGCCTGTTAAAACTGTAGGTGTTCAAGGAGATAAAAGAGCATATGGTCATACGATTGGTGTAAGGGCTGTACAGTCTCTTGATGCTATGACTGCTAATTTCAGCAATATCCCTATGAACGTTCTTGAGAGGATATCCACGAAGATCACGAATAAAATGAAAGACAAAGTGAATCGAGTGGTTTATGACGTTACGAATAAACCTCCAGGAACTATAGAGTGGGAATAAATAGATGCAAAAAATAAAATATTCTTTTCTTTTTTTCTAAAAATTTATTAAACAGTAATAAATCGCATTCCAGTGACACCCTTAAGTTTGTTATTGGTAGGAACTTTATTCACGCTCATAGGCTGCTGCTTGGGTATACTTACAGGTCTGATACCTGGTTTCCATGTGAACACAGTCTCTTTTCTGATCCTCAGCTTTCAGTCCGTACTTGTCATGTTTTCACTCACGCTTATAGGTGGTTTTGACCCATCTATGGAATATGTGATAGCTCTGATATCTGTATTGATCATTGGATGTGTGGTTACTCATACATTTCTAAATTTTATACCAGCAACTTACCTAGGTGCTCCTGAAGGTGAGACCGCTTTATCCGTTCTACCAGCTCACAGGATGTTATTGGAAGGAAAAGGATATGAAGCTATCAAAGCGAGTGCGCTAGGTAGTTTGGGAGCTTCGATGTTCGCTCTTTTATTGATTTTACCAGCCAGATTGATAATGAGTAGTCCTGTCAATCTCTACGAGAAATTAGTCCCCTTCATACCGTTGATATTATTCTTTGTAGTCAGTATCCTTGTACTTCAAGAAGGGGCGACACTGTTAGATTATCGGGAAAAATTGGTGGCAATCGGCATATTTCTCCTATCTGGGTTTCTAGGATTTTCTATCCTATCACCTGGTGGTATATCGTCATATGTATGGGCACCTTTCGAGCAGGAAGGACTTTCAAATGCTTCTGTACTGCTTTTTCCTCTGTTCACGGGATTATTTGGAATATCAAATTTACTTGTAAGTCTAATGGATAACCCAGAGATACCGGAACAGCAGACCGACGATATCGAGATCGGTCTTGAAGATAAGAACAAGATCAGGGGAACTATCGCTGGTACTTTTTCAGGAGGGTTGGTTGGATGGCTCCCTGGGATAACTGGAGCTGCAGCTACAGCCGTTACTAGAATATTTTTATCGAACGATGATTCTGAAGAAATTCAGTCTAAAGAGTATATCATGTCTGTTTCTGCAGTAGACACTAGCTGTGCTATATTCACCATAGTGGCTTTATTTGTTATAATGAAAGCCAGGAGTGGAGCTATGCAGGCGGTTTTTAAGCTAAATGAAGATTTCCTATCATCTTGGAACTCAATGACTAACCTACCCTGGCTTATGGCTCTACTATTGTTCTCAGTGATCTTATCTTCTGGAATAGCCTATGTACTGACTTTGTGGTTCGGTAAAGCTTTTTCAGGTATCCACCAAAAGATAGAATATTCAAAGATATCTAAAGGAATAATTGTATTTTTGATAATACTTATATTCATATTTTCAGGACCTGTTGGTTTAATAGTGGCTGCAGTATCAGTAGCTATAGGTTTAATCCCTCCTTTATATGGTATAAAAAGAGTCCATTTGATGGGATGTATTATTTTTCCTATAATATTATTTATAACAGCTTTTGACCAATATTTGTTAGGTATATTTTAAAAAATCTAGAATTTTTTGAACGGTGCAGTTAAAAGTACTAGAACTGGGAATATCTCAAGTCTGCCGGCCCACATCTCTATTATCAGAGTGATCTTTTCATGAGCTGGCATGGAAGCTCCGGTCAGACCTACACTGAGACCTACATTACCCTCAGCAGATGCTACTTCGAACATCGCATCAACTCCGGACGCTCCGCCGGCCATGAATACAAGAGCACCAGCAACTAGTACTGTTAGATATAAAACCGCATATATAGCCACATCCATTATCTGCTCATGGCTGTAATAATTCCCACCGACCTTCATCCTTTGAACTACTGATTCAGGTAACAGATACTCTCTAACGAGCCATATAAGAGCATAGAATATGATCACAACTCTCAGGAGCTTCAAAGCTGATGCTGTCGAACCATAGCCTCCCCCAAAGATCATAAGGATCGTTAAAATAAATTTCTGAAAATCGGTCCACGTACCCACAGGTGCGGTATTGAACCCAGTACCTGTCAAGGCAGTTATCACCTGGAAAGAACCGTATCTGAATGAGTCAAAGGTGAGACCTAGACTAATAGCCAAAATGATAGTTGCAATAAAGATGATTACGAAAATAGCTTTTACTTCCATATTTGAAAAGAAACTCTTGATATTACCGATGAAAAGCTCATGGTGCATGGCGAACGAAATACCTCCCAATATCATGAACGGCATAATAGATAATTCAAGCCAGAAAGCATTCGGATGCATACCATAACGGTATGTCATTATACTGTAATTCTTCACAGAGAATCCACCAGTTGCTAGAGCTGTCATCGAGTGATTGACTGAGTCAAATATCGGCATACCAAATATTATCAATATCAATGCTAAGAGGCCAGTATAACCCGCATAAATAGCCCATATCCTTCTTGCTGTCTTGACTACGCTGGGAACCAAACGATGACTCCTACCTTCAGCTAAATACAACCTGTGGGCGACCGTGCCGGTCCTTACAACCAAAACACTCAAGAAAAGTACGATTACTCCAACACCACCGACCCACTGAATAAGTGATCTCCAGAATAAAATCGAGTACGGTAAGCCTTCAACCCGGAGACCGTACATGGTCAATCCAGTAGCTGTCCAACCAGACATGGATTCGAAAACAGCATTAATGAAAGTCAATCCCCAATCTGGCCCATAAAATACTCTTGTCAACCAAAAAGGTACTCCACCGATTATTGCTATAACCAGCCAGGCTAAGGCAGAAAGTGTGATCGCTGCTCCCAGATATAACTCTCTCTTTTTGAACAATATCATCAGTGAAAATCCTAAAGCCCCAGAAAATATTGCAGGGTATAAGAAACACTGTGCTAATACAACTTCATTATCTATAAAATAAGCCATCAATGCTGGTATTATCAGTAATCCAGCTAATAGAACGCATAAAACGCCAAGGTAATAACTCACTGTGGACAGTAAGCCATAAGCTTTAAAGTAAGGATGGATCTTATCGCTTATGCTTTCAGTTTTTTCTTTCAAATTAACCCAGACTACGTTTTTTGCCAAATGATTCACACCTTTTTATAAGGATTTGCTTGATGTACATATAATAAATTAAATCATCGAATTTTAATCTTACCTGCAATAAATTTTATTCAGATATAAATTTTATTACTTATCTATTTTGCTCAAGGATAATCCATATATACTATGATTAAAATTCATCTATGTGTCATTTTAAAATGGAGGATAAAAGAAATGGTATTCACTAAAAGTAGGCAAATCATCGTTTTGATTGTCTCATTCTTCATATTTTCAATGTTAATCATACCTCAACCAATATCTGCACAACTTAATGATGAATGGAAAAAATCTTATGGTGGAGAAGCTAAAGATATCGCTAAATCCGTTATTTTCACCAATGATGGAGGACTTTTAATTGCTGGTTCAACAAGGTCTTTTGGACCTGGTAAGTTATCAAATTTCCATTTAATAAAAACAAACAATAATGGGTACACTGAATGGAAACGCACCTACGGTGGAAAGTACAATGATGAAGCTGAAGATATTATACAGACCCAGGACGGTGGATACGCGATCGCTGGTTCTAGTGAATCATTTAAAGGTAAAGCACAAGACGATTTCTATATGATAAAAACCGACTCTGAGGGGAGAAAACAGTGGGATTTTGGTGATGGCGGAGATTATGATGAAAAATGTTATTCTATTGTTCAAACTGATGATGGAGGGTACTTATTAGCTGGTTCAACAATTACGTTTGGAGATAGAGGTGAAGATTTCTGGGTTATAAAAGTAGATTCTAATGGAAATAAAACCTGGTCTAAAACTTATGGCGGTGATGGTGATGACATTTGTAGATCAATTATTAAAACAGGTGATGGAAATTATTTATTGGCAGGTCATACCGATTCGTTTGGTGACCCCGGTCAAGGAGGTTATTTAATCAAAATAAATGAAGAAGGAGAGAAAATATGGGAACGTGCTTCAGGTGGACCTTTCGATGATTATGTTTATGATGTAATCCTTGATGAAGATGGTGGCTTTGTTTATGTTGGCAGTACAACATCTTATGGTTCTGGGGAAGAATCGTTCTGGCTTGTAAAGACAGATCCTGAAGGTCATGAGGAATGGAATTATTCATCAGATGGGGATTACGATGAAGTTGCTTATTCCGTTGTTAAAACTGATAATGGAAATTATCTTATGGGGGGATATACATCCTCCTACGGTCAAGGTGGTAGGGATTTCTGGGCTGTAGAGGTTGATCAAGAAGGTGAAGTAGTTTCTAAGAAAACTTTTGGATCCGATGGAGACGAAATTGCTTACTCTGTAGCCAAATCGGAAAATGGAAAATACGCCTTGGCGGGTTATACTGAATCATATGGTGCAGGTCAAGCTGACTTTTGGGTCGTTAAAATTGGTAAACCTTACAGAATCCCTGTCTTATGGGTTGTCGTTGGTTCCGCAGGGATCGTAGCTACAGTAGTTATTGCTTTCAAATTGTCTAAAAAATATAGATTGTTCTAAAATCTTTTCTTATTGCTGAAAATATACCTTAAGAAGTAAAGAATAGGTAGGATTTCAATCCTGCCAAGCCACATGTCAACACATAAAACTATTTTTAAGATCGGATTTATTGCTGTACTGGTTATACCTGAAGAAAGACCAACTGTTCCGATAGCACTTGTAACCTCATAAAAGGAGGTGATTATCGGAAAATCGAATGCCACGAATATGACAAAGCTCAAAAAGAGAATTAAAAAATAAAGCAGTATGAATGTCATAATGTGCTGTAGCTCCTCATCATCCGGATGTTTTTTTTCAATATGCTTGTAGGTTCTGTTGAACTTCATACTGTCGGGCATGACTACATCTTTAGTCATCCAACCTATATTCTTTATCATCACTCCAACTCTGAATGCTTTTATGCCTCCACCTGTAGATGACGCGTTTGCTCCGATCAGCATAGATACTATGATTGCTAACAAAGGCAAAGGTGCCCATTGTAGAAATACAGCAGAAGCTGGAATTGTACTCCATCCAGTGGTAGTTAAGGCTGAAGTCACCATGAATATGATATCTAACAAACCTGAATAACCAACATGCCTTAAAGCGAACCAGATGATCAATGAACTAACGAATAAAATCCAGAAATACCAAAATACCTTGGTCTCTATATCTTCTAGGTAATTTTTGATATCTCCAGAGAAGAGATAATACACCAAAACAAAGTTGGTACCACCGATTATCATGATCGGGATAGAAACCAATGTGATTACTCCTGAATTATATGCTCCTAAGCTCGCTCCTCTTGTGGAAAATCCACCTGTACTCAAGCCAGCCATTGCATGACAGATAGAATCGAATACACTCAAACCAGTTAAAAAAAATAGACCAGTAGATATCAGTAAAAATACAGAATACATCACTACGATTATCTTTATAGTATTGTTCAGAGATGGAACTATCCTGTATTTTTTACCTGCTGCTACAGCCAGCTCAGACGTGACCTCCCAATCTCTCAAGGGAGCTAAAACCACAATCCCCATCACAATTATCCCTAGACCTCCAAGATACTGCATCAGATGTCTCCAGAAATTTATAGAATGAGCGAAGACATCTGCATTTGCGCCGATCGTTGACAATCCTGTAGTAGTCCATCCTGACATCGCTTCAAAATATCCATCTAAAAAAGTGGGTGCAGTACCTGAAAAATAAAAAGGTAGTGCCGATGGTATTGAAACCAGTGGCCATGCTAGAGCTACTAACCCAATCGCATGTTTTCTTTGAAAATTTGTTTCTGCAGGGAAGAATCTAAAGATTATACCCAAAGCTCCAGAGATCACAGATGATTTTAGAAAATAGCTATAGGTGTGAGGTTCCCCATATATATTTGCTACGACTATCGGCAGTAAAAGTACTATCGATAAGATCATCAAAAGAACGCCTAATTCGCGTATGATTAGGAGATAATCTTCTTTGTTGTAGATCCATTTCATAGTATACAGAATCCAGTATAGTTAGATTATCCCGAACCTTTTCTTCTCCTCGAATTGTTTCTTCACCTGTTTTACAGTGTTTGTCCTTGCTAGAATAGTTACCAGATCTTCGGGTTTGAGTTGAGTTTCTCCATCTGGGATTATTGATCTGTCTCCCCGCATTATGTCCGCAATGATCACTCCTTTAGGTAAACCAGCATCTTTGATCTTTTTATGAGCTATCGGTGCGTTATCCTTCACTTTTATTTCTAGTAATTGAGCTTCTTTTCCGCCAACAGTTAGTAATGTTTTTGTATCACCGATGGAATTCTTTATCTGCATAGCACTAGCACGGGTTGTACTGACTGTGTTTTCAACACCTAGATTTGAGAATACACCCTCATTTTTTGGATCGTTGACCCTTCCTATAACCATCGGGACCTTGAAAATGTTCTGGGCAAGCTGACAAGCGATAAGATTACTTTTATCATCACCTGTAACAGCTACCATTACATCAGCCTTGTTCACACCTGCATCTTTAAGATACTCTAGGTCAGTACCGTCTCCTTCTATGACAAGTGCATCGAACTGCTTGGAGAGTGATTCAGCCAGTTCTTCATTCTTTTCCATAAGTACTACGTCATGCCCCTCAGGGAGAAGAAGTCGAGCGAGGTCTTTACCTACTCGTCCTCCTCCGATAATTACGACATACATGAATCCACCATTATTCCAAATCAGATAGACCTATTATAGGTTTTCCATAAATTTAATATATCGACTGATAAAAACTACCAGCAAGACTATATTAAGGAGAAGTAAATAAAGTAACGATGTATTGGCTGTCGTTTGTCGTCCTAGCTATCATACTTATCGGCCTTATTTATGCAAGGATAAGTGAGATGTATTTAACCCAGACCCTGATAATTCAGAATCTAGTCATATTTATGATAGTCAATATACCTGGTTATTCTAATCCATATATCATCAACAATGTATTTTATGATCTGGCTGGTAGAGCTGTGTACGTCCAACAGCCATCGATGCTGTTGGGAAAATCGCATACGTTTATTTCCCTGATGTATCTACATGCTAATTTCATGCATATCATCGGTAATCTACTCGTTCTCTTTTTTATAGGTATAGCTCTAGAAGATAGGATCGGTAAAGAATACGTGGCTCTGGTATACTTTCCTGCCGGTATAGTGGCAACTCTCTCTCAGTACTTTGTTGATTGGGGATCACTGGTATTGAACGTTGGAGCCTCGGGGGCAGTCATGGCTTTGATGGGGACCATCGTTTACATGTTCCCGAAAGACAAGATAACGATGTTCCTTGGACCTATACTGATGAGGGATGTAAGAGTCGACCTGGCAGTCGGTGTCTTTATCGTGATGATGACAGTTATAGCATTCTTAGGAGGGTCTTCAAACGTTGCTCATGCAGCCCACTTCGGAGGCTTCGGAGCAGGTATGCTGATGGGATATATCTACAAAAAGTACAATATCTCAAAAGATAGAGAGGAATCTTTGGATTATTCAAAGTTAAAAAAACTTGCAGAAGAGCAGGGTCTGATGGATATATATCAAAAAATCGAAGATGCGGATGAAAACGATGTAAAAAAAGCCTGGGCAGATGAGCTACTGAGGAAGGCTAAGTGTCCCGAATGTGGAAGAAAGCTCAAAGGAAGTAAATGTGAATGCGGATACGACCCATTTAAGGATTAAATTAAAATAGATGCAGCAGTAACGTGAGGTATAGAGATAGCTAATAACAGGAGTTGATGACATGAAAATACCGAATTCGTACTACCTACACTGCCCCTCGTGTGACGAGGAAACCATGCACGAGATACTCAAGGGTGAAGTAGGTACCAAGAGTGAAGAGATCACTATAGATGGAGTAGTCAAGTGTAAAGAGTGCGGAAATACCAGACATAAAACTATAAGAGAAAAGGCAGCCATAGATGTACCGATAGTGGTAAGCTGGAAAGAGGAATCCGATAAAGACATCATATCGCTTTATCCCGATGAATGGGTGAATAAAGATGAAGAGCTGATCTTAGACGGAACCAGAGTTAAGGTCACCTCTATAGAACAGGAAGGAAATAAAAGAGTGAATTCTTCCAGAGTCGACGATATCAAAACAATCTGGGCAAAAAAACACGAGAAATCCAGAGTTAAAGTTTCTGTGCATAAAGGGAGGAACAGTATATCTGAAGTATTGGAAGTGGTTCCGGAGGAAGAATTCTACGTAAATGACAGGATAGAGGTCGGAAAACACGATGCTGTGATCCACAGGATCAAGACTGATGATGACGTAATCAAAAAAGGCAAAGCTAAAGCTGAAGATGTCGTAAGAATCTACGCTAAAAGGATACGCTGATCACATAAACCCAAGTTCACTCAATTTTTCAGGCAGGTAGGTATCGGTCACGAAGTCTAGACCGTACTTGGCTAGAGCCTGCTGTTCTGCTTTTTTATTTATATCAAGCATCGTTTCGATTTCTTCAACCCAGAAGTCCGTCTGGAATCTCGGGTCTTCCAATTCCTGCTCCAATGCTTTTTTATCGTTTTTCGAGAGTTTATCTGTTGGTAGATCATAATTCATTATATCGCTGGCAGTTATCCCTACATATTCTGCAGTCGGTGTTGCAAGATATTCAGAAAGGTACGCTGTATTGATAGCACCGTAAGCAACACTCCCAAATATTCTAAAACTCCAGGGATCGCCGTCGGTGAATACCACTACAGGTACATCCTCTTCCTCATTCATCCTTTTTATCAAACGTCTAGTAGACCTAGCAGGCTGTCCTTTAAGATGTACAAGTAAAGCATTGGCCTCTTCATCAAAACCGTTCTCGACCAACCTATCGAACATACCTCCAGTTTCTATAGCAATCAAAAAGTCCACGTTAATATCACTGAAGTTTACCTTATCTTCTTCTACATTGTACGGGATCGTGTATCCAGAATCACCAACATCGTCCCTGCAGTTTATCTTTCTGATCTCACCTTTACGGTTGACTTCTTCAACGGTTATATCTCCTATGAGTCTTGCCCCGTCCTCCTCTGGTCTGAGCTTGAAATCTTCTCTCAAAGATTCTGTGACCATCTCCATGTCTTCAGCTAATCTATCCGATTCGCTCTGATCATTGAATTTTGCCTTATCCCATCCCTCAGAGATATAATACATCTCTCTTAAGGTCGAAGATTTGTTATCTTCGATCATATCCTTGATAAGATCCATCATGTAAAGAGTTCGTAGTATCATCCTGGCACTCTTCAATTTCTTTGCTGATCTTTTACTTTTAGAATCTCCTAACTTCCATACACCTTCTCTCTTATCCAATTCTATGTTACTTTTGGACCTAGTGGGTACTTCCATGAAGGGGATCTCACCTTCTGAAATCTGTTCGTAAAACAGTTCAGCGATCTCCTCTAGTCTATCCAATGCTTCCTCATGTCTCTCTTCCATACTTTATCCCTCCTTTTCTATTTCTGCAACTTCAATGTCCCAATCATCTGGTAGTGGTTCTGCACCGATCAATTTAGTTTCAGGTACTCCTTCTATGTAGACTTCAGAGCCTTCTAGATCTTCCTTCTCTAAACCACCATCGAATTCGATCATGATCTCTTGTCCGTCAGATGGGTCCATCTCTTCTATCTTAAATTCAAGATGATCACCATCGTAAACAGGTTCAACATTAGAAGATAAAACCTCAGTCTCAGGGTAAGGTTTCTCGAAGAACAGGTTCATCGCTCGCTTCTCAGGAGTGTAATTCATCAGGTCGATCTTAACCTTACAGGAACCGTTCTCCCACACATGCTCCTGCTCCACGTAAACAACGCCCATGATCTTTGTCATGGATGCATCTAGTGAAGGAGGTTCTTTATCTAAGATCTGTGCCGACTTGTCTGCGATCATAGGCAATATATCCTTAACAATCATGAATTTCTTCTTGACTTTCTTCCTTCTCTTCTCTTTGTTCAGATGAGTTCTGAGATGTCTTGCACATTCTCTCAGTGCTCTTTCTATCTCATCCACCACTTCAGGTATATCTGCTATCGCTTCTTTAGCCTCAGAGGTGAACGGTACTCTCGTGGAAGCTACATGTATCAATATCACCGCAGGACCGGAAGGCATGCCTTTACCTCCTCTCTGATCTAACCCGTAGATCCTCCAGTCAATCTTCTGTATAGCAGTTGTGGTAGCACATCCACCTTTCTTGTACATCAAAGGCACTCTATTGGCGAAACGAAGAACCCTCACAGAACTGTCTTTAGGAAGGTCTCCACCGTAAACCAGACCTACTTCCACCTGAAATGGATTGCCGGAATAAACTGTAGGTTCCCTTGTAGTAGGTGGTGCGTAATACTCGGGATGACGACCTTTTAGTACGTTCTTAAGACCTTTTTTGATGAGCATGCTTTTGATAGGAGATAAGCAGTCAGTCTTGGGAGACATTATCTTTACATCTTCCGCTGCTCTAAGAATCGCCTTACAGTGCTCAACATCCATCTCTTTTGGTTTCATCTTATGATCAAGGTCAGCTGATCCACACAGCTTCTTGGCTTTATTGAAACTTATACGGCTGAACTCATTCTTCAAAAATGAACTCAAAGTCCTTCTATCCGAATTTTTGGCCATCTTGGCAAATGTACCTAATTCTATACCTTCGAGATGCGGTAACACAGATTCTGTCTTTTCTGGCAGTTGGTCAGTTGCTCTTTTAAAAACGGTCTTATCTCCATCACAGTTGTACTCTATACGTGCGTGAGGATTTACGATAGCGGTGTTTTTAAGATATTCAAAAACAGAATGCTTACCACTCCTCAAGAGTCCTTTAATTGTAGTTTCGAATTTTGTCCCATGTTCCTTACCTTCCCATAAGACCACCTCATCGTCCAGAACATCGGGTTCGTTCTTTTTAGTGTCCAAAGTCAGTTTCATCTCGTGAGCGTAATCCTTCTCTTTGACTTTCGATCTGACGATCGTTGGTCTCCCTGTTGTGAGCTGTCCGTACATGACAACAGCAGAAACACCGATACCCTGCTGTCCTCTGCTCTGGCTGATCTCGTGAAAACGGGATCCATAGAGCAATTTACCGAAGACTTCTGGTATCTTTCTTTTCGGGATTCCAGGGCCATTATCTTCCACAGATACCCTGTATTCTTTATCACCGACCTCCTCGATATCAACTTTGATTTCCGGTAATACTTCAGCTTCCTCACAGGCATCGAGAGAGTTATCTACACCTTCTTTAACAGCAGTCACCAATGACTTCGTTAAAGAATCAAAACCCAGGATATGTTTGTTCCTTTCAAAGAATTCTCCAACCGATATCTCCTTTTGTTTACCAGCTAATTTCTCCGCTATAGACGTCATAGCATCCCATCTGAAACCGTTATTTCCTATATGATAGTTAAATCTTCTGGAAGGGGGAGAGTCAAAGTATAATCAATTGATGTTCTATAGAGTGATATTTTTCACAGTTTGAAACCCGTTTGATCTAGTTTTATATCTTTTCTTTTACCTTCCAAGAAACTGTATACTGTAGCATGTTTACTACCTTCTAAAAGCATGACAACAGCTTTCCTAGCTATCTTCACTTCGAAGGGTTGTCCGATAATACCTACGGTATTTCCTTTCACCGATACGTAGGTTTCAGAGAGCTCTTCTATAAGTTCTCTGGTCCTTCCACCTTTACCGATTATTCTTCCTCTCATCCTTCTGACAGAATTGGAGCTCTTACCTACCCAATCTCTGATATCCAATAACTCAAAATTGACATTGTCCTCAAGTATGTTCATCGCTTTATCTGGATTGAAACCTCTACCTATCGCCTTGACAACATCCTCAACCTTCATAGGAAGGATAGGATCATCTATTTCTCTGGTATCGATCTCGACTAAACCTGTCTTCGAATCTATATCCAGCTCTGCTCCTGTTCTTTCTTCGATCTCTTTCTTAACCTCACCATCTTTCCCGATCAATACTCCTATCCTATTTTTTGGAATCTTTATGCTTGCCATGATATCACTCATCTGATCTTATCCTTTCAATTATCTGCTCTTTAGAGGTATCGATACCAAGACCACCAAAGTATCTGACTACGTTATCGATATCCCTTCTAAATAATTCTACCGCATTCGGATGACTAAGCGGGACGGATTGTGAAACATCTATGAAGTAGGGTTCACCCTGGGAGATCAATATATTGAATTCGCTCAGATCACCATGAACTAATTCCAAATCATTGTACATCACTTTTAGGTAATCTATGACTTTCTCATAGATCATCTCTACCTCATCATCCTTCATCTTAACATCTCTCAACATGGGTGCTGGATGACCAAGATGTTCAAGATACTCCATCACTATTATATTTTTAGATACACCGTAAGGTTTTGGAACATTGATCCCACCCTGGTGCATCCTTTTAAGATTGGCATGTTCTTTCTTTGCCCAGGTGAATATCAGCTTTCTTCCCTTCGGAATATCTTTGAACCTGTAATCACCTTCAATATACTTTCTATACTTCTTGAAGACTGAAGTGTTGATCCTCATGATCTTGACAGCCACAGGTGTTCCATCTTTTTGTACTCCCTGGAACACCTTAGCCTCTTTACCGGTAGATATTGGATGATCCAAGATATCAAAATACCCATCCTTCATCATATCATAGATCAAAAGTAAAGTGCTTTTATCGAAGACTTCATCGTATGTCTTCCTCCCAGGAATCTTGATCTTTTCTTTAACAAATTCCTCTTTATCTTTCTTGGTCATCACAATCACATTTTTCCATACAGGTTAAAAACGTTTCGTTGTAGGTTTGTCTATCGGATACTTTTCTTCGTTCATCTTGATCTTTTTCTTCACAGCTTCCTCAATATCTATATCAACAACATCTGCCAGTGAGAGAAGATATATCAGTATATCAGCCATCTCCTCTTCTATCCTGGATTTATCAACATCATCCGGATATCTGTTGTTCCACTGAAATAATTCCAAAAGCTCTGCAGACTCTATAGAAATCGACATACTGAGATCTCTGGGATTATGATATCTTTTCCAGTCCCTCTCATCTCTAAATTCAGTCACTTTGTTTACAAGCTCCTCTATCTCTACCATGGTAATGGTATGAATAAAAGGTATATGAAATTTAAAGAGAAAAATGTAATGATCGGGGACAGGGGACGTCCCTAACTGGTATATTTTTGTGAAACTTATGTTGTTTTATTTACTCTCTCACCATCTTAAGTTCCATGGATGAAACGTTAGTGGTCTTGTCACCGTCATCTATGGGTATCTCTTCTGTATCGGTTATAATTTCACCTATCTCGGAGTCCGGTACGAACCTGTTTTTGGTTATTTCTGCAACATCGACCGCTTTGCTTATCGCTCGTCCACGAGCTTTTATGAGCACCTCGTCAGACCCGTTATTGAACTGGGTTACGACGGCCATTACATAGTTCATGGTTTCTTTCTTTCCGATATACACTGTGTTTTCTTCTGGCATGTTTTAATCCTCCTGTTATTTCATTTAGGGAGTAGTGATTTTGATTGCTATATTTTAAGATTTTGGTAACTAATGGCGGTACAGATATCGATAAATCGAGGTCTCTGGCCATATTTTTATCAAAAATATTGATTCTAAAAACAAGTTAGTTATATACTTTAAAACCCTAATATCATTCAATTTAAGAAAATAAATTCAAATAGACTAGCAGAAAAAGTTGATGGAACTATACCAAATATCTACTCTTTAAACTCGGTATATCCACATTTACCACATGAGATACGGTTCTTGTGTTCGCCCAAAAAGACGCCTTCACCGCATTTTGGACAGTGACGTCTTTTTCTCTCGATTTTATCGTCTTTTATCTCATATAATTCTTTTTTATCCATAACTATCATCCTTCTATCTTGTTCCTTTCCTTTTGATACTTCCTCTCATACTTAACCGCAGATTCTTCGTCATCGTAAACTCTAGCTACAACATTAGATTGTTCTTTACCGAACATCGTATTGATCGAATCTATGATGACTGTATTCTTAGGTGAATTCAACAAGTTTGAAACTCTGTCTTTCAATTGTTCTCTACCAGGTGTTTCTTCGCCTTGATGTGAAACTATCAGAGTTAATTCTCTACGATGTAGGAGTTTATTTTCCTTCTCACTCTCGATTTCTACTTCAACCATGATATCATCCTTCGTCTACTTTAATCATCTTATTTATAACTTCCAAAGCTTTTCGTTTGATCTCACTATCAACTTCGTTTATAACCATCCCTTTAGAGGGTATCCCATAAATAACTATCCCTCCTTCGGGACATAGAGCGATCGAAACCAATGATAAGAGGTCCTCTTCTCCATCGACCTCTATTGAAACTGGTTCTTTGATATTGATAGCTTCCTGGATAACCTTCCAGGATTCCTTTGTGATCATACCAGCAGGATTTTTTATATTTAGTGTTTTCTCCGGTCTTTTCTGCTTTTTATCGTAATTACCTCTTCTAGTGATACCGTCATAGATACAGACGTCAGGAGTTATTCCCTGTTTGATGAGAATATCAGTGACCACGTCCCCGACTGCTATGATAGGTTTTTTATCTGTGTATTCTTCAGGTAACTCACCGGATACTATCGGACCTAAAGTTTGTTTTAGTTCATCTCTATTATCTTCAGGCAGGGTTAGATCGTTGTCAGGTATCTTTGGATTCATCTATCCTCTTACCTTTAGAGCAAACTTACCGTTAGTGTTGATACCCATCTTTTTGGCCAACTGAGAATGTTCGTGATTTATGATCACCAGGTATCCCTGCCATTCTCTTGAAACCTCTCCTCCACATAGAGGACACTCGTTCTCTTCTGTGAGGTAATTACATTTTTTACAGGCTTTAGCGTTCTTCATCCTATGAAGCCTCCTCTTCTTCTTCTTCTAGTTCCTCTTCAATCCATTCTATCTTACCAAGACCGTTCTGCCTCATCGTTAGACCTATCTTGCTTTCCCTTGGACTCCTCTCGTTAATACTAACAGTTACTATCCTAGCTCTGATCTCCTCATCGATGGCGAGTGACTTGTTCTGTTCTTTACCTACCAAGCGCTGGTTACCCTGGTTTACTTCGACCTTATCATTCATTATCTGACTTATGTGGAGAAGTCCATCCAGCGGACCAAATCTTACGAATGCTCCGAATTTTAGGACTTCACATAGATAACCCAGTATGAGTTCCTGTTCTATCAGTTCGAATAGTAAGGCATCGTACTTAACGTCTTGATAGATACCTCCGTCACCGTGGACTACTTTACCGTCACCCATTCTTTCTATATTTGTAGCAAGTATGATCAGTTTAGAACTATTGTCTATTATCCCTTCTAATTCCTCTCTAGCTATATTTTTAGTTACCTCCTCAATATCCTCGTCAAGTCGATTAGGAGGTATGCGTATTGTATCCTGTTTCTTTTCCATCTTATACATTTTAGTTCACCTTATAGTAAATAACTAATCAAATCTATACCGTATTTTGCGATAACACTGGCGAATACCAGCGAAACGATCGACATCAATTTCAGTAATATGTTCAGTGAAGGTCCTGATGTATCCTTGAAAGGATCGCCTACGGTATCGCCGACGACTCCTGCTTTGTGAGCATCGGACCCTTTGCCGCCGTGATGTCCTTTTTCTATATATTTCTTAGCATTGTCCCAAGCACCGCCTGCGTTAGCCATCATTATAGCTAAAACAAAACCAGTGCCTACTGCTGCCATCAGGAATCCAGCTAAGGCCTGAGGACCGAGTAAGAAACCAACAGCGAGTGGAATGGCTATAGCCATCAAACCAGGTATGACCATCTCTTTTAGAGCTGCTGAAGTGCTCAGATTGATAACTCTTTGATAATCTGGGTCCTTCTCACCTTTAAGTATTTCGGGAGCATTCTCGAACTGTCTTCTCACTTCTTTTACGATAGCATATGCCGATTTACCCACAGCTTTCATGGTAATCGCACAGAAAATGAACGGAACCATAGCGCCTAAAAACATGCCTACAAGAACAGGTGGATACAGTACGCTGAAATCTCCTATAGCAACATCCACTCTTGTGGCGTAAGCTGCTGTTAGTGTAAGTGCTGTCAGTGCTGCAGAACCGATAGCGAAACCTTTACCGGTCGCTGCCGTTGTGTTACCCAAAGCGTCTAATGCATCTGTCCTATCTCTTACTTTTGGATCAAGACCGCTCATCTCAGCCAGTCCACCAGCGTTATCTGCCACAGGTCCGTAGGCGTCAGTGGATAATGTTATACCAAGTGTGGAAAGCATTCCCACAGCACTGATTGCTATTCCGTACAATCCAGCAAAGTAGAAAGCAATCAAAATAGTACCTGAAACTATGATTACTGGGAAAAGTGTACTTTCCATCCCAGTTGCTATACCTTGGATTATGAACGTTGCTGGCCCGGTTTCTGTGGACTCTGCCATCTTTTTAGTTGGAGCGTAACGATCAGATGTGAAGTACTCTGTGAAGTAACCTATCAAAACACCGGCGATGAGTCCTGCGACCACTGCACCCCATATACCTAGATTGTCCGGTGCTAGATAATAAACGATACCAAGTGATACCAGTGCTATTATTGCTGAAGCACCCCATGTTCCAAGTCTTAGAGCTTTGAGCAATGCTTCCTGACTTGCATCTTCTTTGGTCCTTACAAAGAAAATCGCTGCCATGGAACAAAGAATACCAGCTGCAGCTATCAACAATGGGATAGCGAATATCTCGGCACCCATGCCGTTTACCGGTGTATCTTCAAATATAGGTGTAACACTGCTAGGTGCACCTTCGTATGCCATCCAACCTAATGTTAGGGCTGCGATGATGGAGTTTGTATATGATTCGTAAAGGTCAGCACCCATCCCTGCAACATCTCCGACGTTGTCACCAACGTTATCTGCGATGACTCCAGGGTTTCTCGGGTCGTCTTCTGGTATCTCGGCTTCTATTTTACCAGCTAGGTCAGCACCGACGTCCGCTGCCTTAGTGTATATTCCTCCACCCACACGGGCGAAGAGTGCTATAGAACTGGCACCGAAGCCGAAACCTGCGACGAATGTCAAGGCGTCTTCCAATCCTACTACATAATCTGTGATAAGTAAAATACTGCTTAAACCTAAAAGACCAAGGCTGACCACTGAAAGTCCCATCACGGAACCGCCTCGGAAGGCTATTTTCAATGATTTGTTCAGGCTCTTCCTTGCAGCTTGAGTGGTCGGAGCACTTGAATTTGTGGCTGTGATCATCCCTATATAACCAGCAGCAGCTGAAAGGGCTGCTCCTGTAAGGAATGCAAGAGTGGTGAAAGGCATATTTCCTTCACTCAAATCTTTGACTCCTAGAAGAGCGCCCACCACTATAACAAATATTATAAGATATTTGTACTCAGTACGGAGGTAGGTCTTTGCACCTTTTTGTACCTCTTTTGAAAGTTTTTTCATCGTGTCTGTGCCACGTTCCTGTTTTGAGATAAATCGTGTGAAGTAAAACGCTAGTACCATGCCCAACAGTGACGTTATAACGGCCAGTATGGCATATTCTATTCCATTCATATTGATTACACCTTAATAGTTGTACAAGTTGAATGATAGAAAGTTTATATAGTTTTTTGTTTGGGTTGTTTTATGGATGTATGGTGTTTTCTATTTGAAAGTAAATTTTAGAATTCTTCATCCATTGCTTCCAACGAGTACAATGTAACATCATTATTTTCATCTTCATAATTCTTCAAATCCTTAGTAAATCCACTTTTTGAAAATAAGATATAATTTTCTTTTCTCTCCTCATTATTCCAACGAACTTTATCCGCCTTTTCTTTTAAATCATTTAATAAAGTAAAACCAATTCGATTTTTTGTCCATTTACATTCTGATAATATTATTTCACTTTCTCTTTCATTCAGAGCTACTATGTCGATCTCGTCTTCTTTATATCTACAGGAATTCGGAGAATTCCTTCGAACCGAGGAACGAGTTCCTCGAGTCCACCATCTACCCACCTCAAATCGAGGATTAAGAATCGTTATCAATTCTCTGCATATATCCTCGAAAATATAAGATACATAATGGTCTAAGGAATCATCTATATTTTTTAATAATAACTTGTGGTTAGTCTCTAATTGGCTCTTATTTGGAAAAATGAATTTGAACCAAAACTTAAAAAAATTATCTTCCAAATAATATCTACCTCTTTTTGAATTCTTTTTAGTTATTGGTGTTCTCCGTTTGATCAAATGTAGATTACGGAGCACTGATAGGTAACTAGCAAGATTGTTTTTACTTATCCCGGTATCATTTTGTATCTCAGAGAATTTAGTATTACCTTGAGATATGGACTTTAAGATGGTGTAGTAGTTCATCGGTTCTCTAAATTCCTCCCTCATCAGGAATTCAACTTCATTGTAAAGAACTGATCCTTTATTCAAAATATGATCTCTAATATTATGCTTTATCGATTTCTCATTTTCAAACTGTTCTAGAAAATATGGTACTCCACCTAAAACAGAGTAAGCCGTGATCTGTTCTTTAAAAGAGTAATTCGGAAAAAATTTCCTTGCTGATCCAAAATTGAAAGGTTCAAGCTTCCACTGGCCTGTCCTTCTACCGTACAAAGGTGATTTTGGACTTAGAACATTGTCTTCCATCATCGAAATTGAAGAACCAGTTAAAATTAGAAATAAGTTAGAATTTTTCAATTCTTTATCCCACAATCTTTGAATTTTTGATGGTATAGAATTATCAGCTTTGATAATATATGGAAACTCATCTAAAACCAGGATTACATTTTTATCTTTAAGATAGCGAAGTAAAGTTTCCCACTCATGTGTTAAATCTTTTACAAGTTCATCCTGCAGTTCCTGGTACACTATATCATATACCTCTTTTAACTGCTCTTTTTTATTCGATTCAGAAGCTGTATAATAGATATGTCTTTTATTTTGACAGAATTTTTCTACCAGTGCAGTTTTTCCTACCCTCTTTCTTCCATAAAGTACCACCAAAGAAGGTCTTTTCTCGTTCTGTGATTCAAGAAATTCTAAATCATCTTCCCTATCGATGAAATTTTGTGTTATCATGATTATAATAATTACGATTATGCATTTGAAAATGTTCCAAAGTAGTACAATTTTTTATTTTTCCTTATTTTATTAGTCATTTTGATCCCTCTTTTTTGATTTTATCATAAATCATAATGAATAATGAATCAGTAGAATTCTAGAACAGTCGTTTATAGTTTTCGAATCGTGATTATATAATCGTAATTAGAAAAGTTTCTCCATCTTTTTTATAGAGTAAGTTTCAATATGATTATTATCATTAGAATATTGTTTCAAATCATTAGTGAAACCATTTTTTGAAAATAAGATATATCTTTCCTTTCTATCTTTATTATTCCAACGAACTTTTCCAGCTTTTTCTTTTAGATCGTTAAGAAGCGAAAAACTAACTTTTTTATTCGTCCATTTGCATTCACCAAATAATATTTCGTTCTCTCTTTGATCTAATCCAACTATATCTATTTCATCTTCCTTGTACCACCATCTTCCTAAACTTGGATAATCATATTCTAAATTTACAAATTGTTTACATACCTGCTCAAAAATGTCTCCCAAATATTGATCAAAATATCTCTTAAATTCATTAAATGCACCTTCATATTGCCAATTTTCTATATTTGCAAAGTTTGGTGAAATAAATCTAAACCAGAATTTAAAGAAATTATCTTTTATTTTATAGATGCCCCTTTTCCTTTTTTTTGCCAAGATGGATTTTTCTTTTTGTATAAATCCAAGTTTTTGTAATATGGATAGATATGAAGAAATATTTTTTGCTTCCATATAACTGTAATTTGCAATTTCAGTTGTTCGGGTGTGTCCTAGAGACATCGCTTCTAAAATCTGATAATAGGTTTCTGGTTCTCTTAATTCTTCCTCTAAAAGTAATTTAGGTTCTCTGAAAAGAAAAGCATCTGGACTGAAAATATTTTCTTTTATTTCTTGCTCCACATCTTCACCTTCAAAGAATTCTAAGTATTTTGGAATACCATCACAAACACCAAATATTTTGATTATATCCTCTACATCAGATTTTTCAAACCAATCAAGAAGGTCAGGAAATCTAAATGGTTGAACATATAACTGAGAAGTTGTCCTACCATAAAGAGGTGATTTTCTATTAAGAACTCTCTTTTTCATCATCGATACAGCTGAACCAGATAAAATTAAATTTATGTTAGTATCACTCAATATCTCATCAACTATACCCTGAAACTCACCTAATATTTCATCATTATTTTTGATCAAATAAGAAAATTCATCTATCACTATTACCAAATCTTTATTTTCTTTTGCTATATATTCAAAACTCTCTCTGAAAGATGAAAAATTCGGTGTTGGTATATCAAAAAACTTTCCAATGAAATTATTGAATTTGTCAAGGTTGTACTGCCATTTCCTTTCCTCACACATAAAGAAAATAGCTTGTTTATTATTAGAAAATTCTTGTAATAACCTTGTTTTACCAACCCTTCTTCTTCCAGTGATTACTATGAACTCAAAACCATCCTTTTTGAACCTTTTATTTAAGGAAGATAATTCCTTATCTCTATTGATGAAAGTTTTTCGAATCATGATTATATAATCGTGCTCCGAATTATTAAATATTTTGGTGATATTCAATTATATGTGTTATATTTCCTTTAAGTAACATATTTGTATACTATCTCGAAACAAAACACATATATAACTTAAAAATCATAGTTATATCAATGGATAGGCTATCGATCGTTCAGCGTTTAGACTCGTTGAGGATCTCCGTATTCACTACTCCGCAGGTTTCAGCCTTATTAGATAAAGATATGTCCAGTACCAAAATGGTGTTAAGCAGGTTGAACAAAGATGATATTCTGACCAGAGTCAAAAAGGGCCATTATTGTTTACCTTCTTCACCCATATTAAGTGTAGCTTCCAACATCTATACACCTTCTTACATATCATTATGGTCTGCTTTTAGATACTACGGAACTACAACTCAATCCCCTCAGGTAATACATGTTATCAATACTGACAAATCTGGAAGGAGGGAAATTACATTAGAAGAAGGTGAATTTAAGTTAAGATTTATAAAAACTGACAGATCATTTCTGTTTGGATTCAATAAAATATACCAGGATGGTAAAACAGTTTTTATGGCTGAGAAAGAAAAAGCTATCGTGGATGGGTTATGGTTTCATAATTATGTACCATTAGGAGAGATAATCGAAGCGATAAAAGACGGGATAGATGTAAAAAAAGCGGTCGAATATGCTGAAAAAAGTGATAAGCAGGTAGTTATGAAGCGTTTGGGCTACCTAATGAGTGAACAGGGTTTAGAATGCGAACCCGATGATTTTGGTACGTTATCTGATACGTTCATCCCACTAGATCCATCCTTTCCTAGAAGAGGTTCGTTTGATTCAAAATGGTATGTGATCGATAACCGGAGGCAAAAATGAATAGAGAAGATTTAAAAGAATATATAGGCATCACTGCATTTTCGCTTGGCCACGTTGAAAAAGATTATTTTCAGCATATACTTCTAGGAGTACTATCAAGAAAATGGAGTTCAAATCTGATTTTTAAAGGAGGAACGGCTTTACAAAAGATCGGAATGATAACCAGATTCAGCGAAGATCTCGACTTTACTGAAGAAAAAGAAATATCTCCAAAGGATATATCAGATTCTTTGAAAAAAGCTATCGAATCGTATAATTATCCGGTCGTAGTCGATCGTTTTACAGACGAGGAGATAACTGCCGGTTTCCGGATGAAGATAGAAGGTCCTCTTTATAGGAACAATAGAGGTGTTTGCTCAATTAGATTTGAATTAAGTCGTAGGGAAGAAGTATTGTTGAAACCTCATTCTGAAGAGATAGATCCACCTTACAAAGATGTTCTTCCTTATGTGGTCAAGATCATGGATAAAGATGAGATATTATCAGAAAAAATTCGAGCTATTTTAACAAGGGATAAAGTTAGGGACGTTTATGATACCTATAAATTGATCGAGAACGGAGCAAAATTACGTGAGGACCTGATAAATAAAAAACTTGAATTCTATGATATGAAATTAGATAAATCAGAATTGATCGAGAGGTGTAAGGAATTAAGTGTAAGATGGGACAAGGATTTGGCGAGTCTTATGAAAAGTGTTCCTCCCAAAGATTCTGCTGTTAAAAATGTAATAGATGAAGTCAAATCTTCATTGTAATTGTTAATTGTAGTTACTAAATTTTTTCAATAATCTGACCCAAACTATATGAAATAATCATTTACCTGTAAGTTCTTCCTTGATATACTTCCACATCTGCCTGATATCTATCGTATCCCAGATAAAGATCCAATCGCTTTTTGTAAACTCATCTATCAGGTATAGGATGCCTAGGTATACTCCTAGAAGAAGAGCGGAATATCCTATAAGATGATAGAACCTATCGATGGGTTGAACGTTCGTTTTTAATATTAGGATTATAAGACCAGCGGTTACCGCTGTTAGGATGTGTATTATCACCTTGTGGTTCGGGAATACACCAACTTCTCTCTTTGATATTATGAAAGATGAGAAGGTTATGATCAATCCTGCTGTTAGAGTTGCTATCGCAGCACCTACTTCTTTGAGACCTGCTAGGGGTATTCCGAAGAGGGAGTCGGGTATAAGTAAAATGTTTAGAGCTACGTTTATCGTGTTTCCAAAGATGGAGATTTTTGCTCCGAGTTTAGGTTTGTTGATCCCTCCGAAGATGTTTCGGAATGGTGTTGAATAGACCATGAAAAATGCGTTTATCGACAGTATCCTGATGATCGGTACCGCTGGTAACCAAGAATCACTCAGCATTATGTGGATTACATCTGAGGGAAAAAATAGAAGGAAGATCACTACTGGTGAGATGAACAGTGACAGGTATCTTGAAGATTTTTTGACTACTTCACGGATCTTATCCCAGTCCATATTTGCATGATGTTTTGATATGGTCGGAAACATCACCTGAGAGACTGCCATCGAAACTCCGGTGATTATACCAGCCATCCTGTTTCCAGCTGCGTAGTTTGCAACGTTGGTGGATCCCCAGAAGAGCTGTACAAGGACTCCATCTACTCTGTTCCCTAATTTGCTTACCCAACTGCTTATAAAAGATGGTAAACCAAAAGTCCAGTAGCTCTTTATCATCTTCAGGTTTGGTTTTTTGATCTTGATATCTTTGAGTAAAAATATTGCGAGTAAGGACATCAAAAGTCCACCAGCTAAGTAAGTAGAAGCTAGTTCGACAGCCTGTCCCCTTGTTAAAACTATGAATATTATGAAAATAGTAGGTACGGTTTGGTCCATAAATTTGAGGAGTTCTGCTTTGGCTATCATACTCTTTCCTACGAAGGTTTGAACTCCTATCCTTCCTGCCTGTTTGATCACAAAGAATATTAGAATTATGTACAACACGGTTTCATGCATCGGACTCTGAAAACCTCTTCCCAATACGTACTTCCAGAACATCAAACCGATGAAGATCACTGCAACCATCACTATTGTGGCAGCAGTTTTAAGAGAGATGTACGTACCCATACATTCCCCCTCATCCTGACCTTCAGATATCCGTTTTACATGAGCACCATCGAATACAGTTGAGATGAATGAGAAAAGACCGACAAACCATATAGCGAAAGATACCATACCGTAGTTGTACCGGCTGTTAGTCATGAACCGAGCTATGAAAAAGAGTCCAACATAACCCGTTGTGTAAGCGACGATGTTGTTGATGAAGGTCAGGAAACTCTTTCTACTCAGCATTAATGCATATTAAAGTTAGAGTTATATTTAAAATGGTTTATTGAAGTTATGTTTTGATAAAATAAAATTTTATTATTTTGTTTATCGGAGTTACTATACTGGTCTATAGCTAATAATATTAGCAATCGAATAGAAGTATCAACTCTCGTCCCTAATCTTTAAATAAACTGTGAAAGGATTGATTTATGGGGATCAAATTGCCCGAAGTAATATCTAAATCTACAGCTAAATTATTGAAAGACCTAACAGGTGAACCTAGGTTAGATACCGCCGTAAGGATCGCTGTAAAAGACTCTCTCATTCACAGGCTTGAAGATATAGAGCCAAAAATCGAGGAGTTCGAGGAAAAATATGGAAAGGATTTTGAAGCTTTTCGAAAATCGTGGGAAGATGACGAAATAGAAGATAAATATTCCTACGATGTGGAAAGCGACTATTGGAAATGGGAAGAACTGGTAACTCGAAAAAAGAAAATTAAAGAGGGACTCGAGTGGCTTGAATGAAACCTGATGAATTCGCTTCTAAAGTGATCGACTTATGTGCTGAATTTGATATTGTTGAAGATTATGATCTAGAAATGCACGAAAATGTAGTCCTACGTTGTAAAATTTTTTTAACGGATGGTTTCGTGAATATTTATAGGAATTTTGAGACTGATAAAGTCGCTTTCGCCTGGATCAAGAATGAAGAAAGGATATATGGTGCAGATAACACTGGTGGATGGCATTTCCATCCGTATGGACAAACGTCAGAGCATAGAGAGTGCGAACCAGT